>CALLPT010000294.1 GCA_938015575.1 uncultured Acidimicrobiales bacterium | reverse complement strand
GCCGGCGAGCTGTATTAGCGGCCCCCGAACCAGACGAGGCGGCGATCGCGGCGCCTAGGCTGCCCCGATGACTGCGCACTCGTTGGCAGCCGGACGCACCATGGTCGCGATACCGGGACCGTCGATCATCCCGGACCGTGTTCTGGCCGCATTCGCCGAACCCATGCCCGACCTCTACGACGGTCCGATCGTGTCGACGGCGACCGAGGTGCGCGAGCGTCTGCCGGGAATCGCTCGGACCGAGGGCGAAGCCTTCATCGTGATCGGTAACGGGCACGCCGCATGGCAGATGGCGACCTCGAACACGCTCGCTCGCGGCGACAAGGTTCTCGTCCTCGAAGCCGGTCGATTCGCCACGGTGTGGGGCATCTACACCGCAGTGTCGGACATCGAGGTCGAAGAGATCCCCGGCGATGACCGGACCCCGGTCGACCCGGCTGCCGTCGAGGCGCATCTCGCAGCGGATACGAACCATGAGATCAAGGCGGTCCTCATCGCCCACGTCGACACGGCGAGCTCGGTACGCAACGACATCCCGGCAATCCGCGCCGCGATGGATGCGGCGAACCATCCGGCACTGTTGATGGTCGACTGCATTGCTTCGATGGGTTGCGAAACGTTCGAAATGGACGAGTGGGGCGTCGACATCGCCGTCGCCGGGTGCCAAAAAGGTTTGATGGTCCCGCCGGGCGTCGCTTTTGTCTGGGTCGGCGAAAAGGCCGCCGCCGCGCACGCCCGAGCCGATCAGCGGGTCGGCTACTTCGACTGGGAGTCGCGACGCGACACATCGAACATGTACAGCTACTACGCCGGCACACCGCCCATCGGTCATCTGCGGGGCCTTCGCGAAGCGTTTGCGATCATCGAAGAAGAGGGCGGCATCGAGGCGGTCTGGGCTCGCCACCGGGTCCTCGGCGCTGCCGTTCGTGCCGCGGTCGACACCTGGTCGACGCCCGGCGGGCTCGAGTTCCAGGTGCTCGACCCCGCGCATCGCTCCGACTGCGTCACCACGGTTCGGTTGACCGACGGGGATCCCGAGGTCGTGCGGTCGATGGCCGAGCACCAGGCGGGGCTGATCGTGGGGCTCGGCATCGCCGGCATTCCCGGCTTCCGGATCGCGCACATGGGCCACGTGAACCCGCCCATGATCCTCGGCACGCTTGGGACCATCGAAGCAGTGCTGCAAGCCTCGGGCGTTCCGACCGGTGGAAGCGGGGTCGCTGCCGCAGCTGCCGTCATCGGCAACCACCTGGCCGGCTAGAAGTCGGGCGGGCGTTTCTCGGTGAGCGCTCGCACGCCCTGACGGTATTCGTCGGTTCCCATCATCTCGTCGAGGAGACGCAGCGACTCGGACACCGAGGTGCCGATGTCACGATGCAGGTCGAGATAGACCTGACGACGTGTTTCCCGCAGCGACGTTGCGGCCACGTTCGAGGCAAGTTGCTCGGCGTAGTCGAGGACATGTTCGAGCAGCTGGTCGTGGGGGAGTACCCCGTTGAGGAACCCCCACTCCAGGGCTTCTTCGGCGAGAAAAACCCGCGAGGTCAACAACACGTCCATCGCTCGGGTGGTGCCGATGATGCGCGGAAGCAACCACGACGCCCCGTACTCGGGAGGGAGCCCGAGCTTGCCGTGGGCCGTCGTGAACTTGGTGCCTTCGGCTGCGAATCGCAGGTCGCAGAAGCACACGAGCGACAAGGCGATCCCGGCTGCTGCGCCATGCACGGCGGCAATAGTGGGCTTCGACAACCCCATATGCGACGCGAGTGGTTGATCGAAATGCGGGTGTACTCCGTAACCGGGGTGCACTTGTTCGTCGCTGAGGCCCCGGTCGTAGCCGCCCTTGTCGACGTGGCCTTCGAGGGCCTGGCTGTCACCGCCGACCGAGAACCGCTTCCCTGCGCCCGTGATCACGATCACCCGCACCGCAGGGTCGTTGTCGGCCTGGTCGAGTAGCCATCGGTACTCGGTGTCCATGCGGCCGGTCCATGCATTGCCACGGTCGGGGCGGTCGAGGGTGATGACTGCGGTGCGCCCGTGCAGCTCGTACGAGGTCGCCTTGAGGTCCATGTCGCCACCGTAGATCCCGCCGCCGTGACAACCCAGCGAGGTCGGCTACTAGCTTCGGGGCGTGGACGAACTCGACCAGCAGCTTGCGAACCCGGCGTGGCATGGATTGATGACGGCTCAGTCGGTTGTCGCCGAGACCAGCTCGAACGGCCTCGCCTCGCGGTACCCGCGGCACATGTCCCCGTTCTGCGCCATCGACGAGTCGACGCCCGAAAGCTGGCAGGGGCTGCTCGACGTCGTCGGCGTCGGACGCGCGGCCGTCTTCGCTCGGGTCGACGACTTTGCGTGGACACCGCCGGACTGGACCCAGATCTTCCACGAGGTGGGCACGCAGTACCTGTGCGTTTCGCCCCCGTCGCTCGCGTCGATCGGGGCTGACGATCTCGTGTTGCATGATCTGGGAGAACCGGACAGTGCCGAGATGCTCGAGCTGACCGGCCTGACCAAGCCCGGACCGTTTCTGCCTCGCACCCACGAGATGGGCCACTACATCGGCGTACGCCAAGAGGGCCGGCTCGTTGCCATGGCCGGCGAACGAGTGCGTGCTGATGCGTTCAGCGAGATCTCCGCCGTGTGCGTCCATCCCGATGCCCGCCGCCAGGGGCTTGCGGCCAAGCTCACTACCGTGCTTGCGCACGAGATTCGGCACCAAGGCAAGGCGGCGATCCTGCACGTCCGCGACGGCAACGATGCGGCCCATGCCGTGTATCGAGGCATCGGGTTTGAGCCAACGAGTCACATGGCATTCAGCGCATGGCGCCACGACGGGGAACCTCGGGACTGACTACGGTTGCGCCGTGACCGATTGGCAGCTTGTTGGACCGGTGGTGAAGACCCAGATCCACGTGGATCGTATGGTGACCGAAGGTCGCTACGAGGACCACAAGATCCTCGAGGTCGACGAGCTCTGGCTCGGTGTCGACGGCGTGATCGGCCAGCTCGCCGGCCAGTCAATATTGCATGCCCACCATCGGATCCATCCGAACAAGTCCTGGGATCATCGTCGGCGCGACTTCCGACCGAAGCGGCTTCTCTCGATCGGATTCACCGGTCACTACTCCCAGATGGCCGAGCGCTTCGGTGAGGCTCCGATGGGTTGCGCGGCCGAGGACATCATCGTCGACTGTGCTGGGACCGTGACGCTTGGGGATCTGGCCGACGGCGTGCAGCTGCGCCGTGACGGCCAAGTGGTTGAGCTCAACGAGGTCGCGGTCGCCAAACCGTGTGTGCCGTTCACCAAATGGCTACTTCGAGACCAAGATGCGAGCGACGAGGTCGTCGCTGCGAATCGAGCGTTTCTCGAAGCCGGTATGCGCGGCTTCGTGATGGGCCTGGCCGACCAGCACGAGCCGGTCGCGATCCGTGTTGGTGACGAACTTTGGGCAGCCAGCTGATTCGACTGGTCTGCATCGGCGGCCTGCTGGGCTGAATCGGATCAGCCCCGGAGGGTCACGCCCTTTTGTTTCTGCGCCGCGGCGATACAGGCGTCGCGAAGCTCGGCGAGTTCGGCCTCGGTCAGGGTCCGGTCGTTGGCCTGGAAGCGCAGACGGAATGCCAAGCTGCGTGCACCGTCAGCTACGCCGGTGCCCCGGTACGTGTCGAAGAGAGCCACGTCGACGAGTTGCCGGCCGCCGCCCTTGCGGAGTGCTCCGGCAATGTTGGCTGCACTGATGTCGTCGGGGACCTCGAACGCCAAGTCCAGATCGCTCGACGGAAACTTGCTGATCGGCGAGTACCGGCGGTTGCCGTGCGGGCCGTCGAGGATCGAACCGGGATCGAGTTCGAGCCAAGCGACGCGTCCGGCGACGCCATAGGTTTCGGCAACCGCAGGGTCGACCTCGCCCACGTGGCCGCGTACCTTGCCGGCGATGACCACATCAGCGCTGCGGGTCGGGTGCATGCCGGCCGGCGTCGATGGTCGAAGTTGCACGTTTGGCAGCGCAAGGGTGCGGTCGAGGATGTCCAGCATCTCGACCGCGGCGGGTGCTTCGGCATCGCTGATGGCGACGGCGAGATGCTCGCGCTCGTCGGGAAGCAGTTGGCTCTCGGGCGACGGCAGGAACACGCGTGCGATCTCGAAGAACCGGACCGGCCCGGACCGGTGCGACTGGTTATACGCGACCGCTTTGAGATGGTTCGGTAGTAGCGAGGTCTGCAGCACCGACTCTTCGTGCACCAGGGGGTTCGTCAGGGTGACGCCGTCTTCGGGGAGTCCGACCTTTGCCAGGTCGCCCGGGGCCAGGAACGGCATGGGCTGGATCTCGCTGCAACCGGCGCCGATCAGTGCTCGCCGGACGGCGCGGCGATCCGCCTGGTACGGCGTGAGCGCACCGTTCTGCTCCGGTTTGGGCACGGTCTTGGGGATCGACTCGAAGCCGTACATGCGGCCGACTTCTTCGGCGATGTCCGTCTCGGTTTCGGTGTCCCAGCGCCAGGTCGGCACCGTGACATCGAGCGTGTCAGCGTCGGATGCGGCAACCTCGAAGCCAATGCTCGTGAGGTGGCCCTGCATCTCGTCGCTCGACAAGTCGGTGCCGAGCAGGCCGTTGACCTTGGCGACGCGCACCGGGCGTGGGGAGCGATCCGGTGTCGTGCCACGCTCATCGATCGTGCCAGCGGCGGTGGTCGCCCCCGACTCGGCAATGAGCTGGCAGAAGCGATCGGCGGCGCGCACCATGTTCTCGCCCCAATCGGCGCCGCGGCGATAGCGGGTGCCGGCTTCGCTCGGCAGGTTCAGCCGTTTGATCGTGCGCGAAATGCTCGGCGGATCCCACCACGCCATCTCGAGCAGCACCGAGGTGGTGGAGTCACCAATCTCGGTGTCGAGGCCGCCCATGACACCGGCGATGCCGATCGCCCGGTCACTGCCATCGGCGATGACGCCGTCGCTCGCGACGAGCGAGCGCTCGACGCCATCGAGGGTGGTGATGGCCTCGCCGCTCTCATGAGCCCGGCGCACACGAATGTGGCCGTTCGGAACCGTGTCGAGGTCGTAGGTGTGGTTCGGCTGGCCGAGTTCGAGCATCACATAGTTCGAGATGTCGACGACGCTGTTGATCGGACGCATGCCAAGGGCCGTCAAACGCTGTTGCATCCACAACGGCGAGGTCCCGATCTCGACCCCGTGAATGGTCCGTGCGATGAAGCGACCGCACAGCGACGGGTCGATGATCTCGATCTTCGCTTCGTCGGTCACCAACCCGCCCGCGGGCGTGTAGGTGTGCTGCGGAAAAGCGAACGGCACGCCCAGGGTCGCGGCGAGATCGCGAGCGACGCCGGCGACCGACATGGCATCGGGGCGGTTGGCGTTGACCTCGAGGTCCCAGAGCACGTCGCGCTCCATGCCCAGCGCTTCGGTGATCGGCGTGCCGAGCGGTGCAGCGCTCGTATCGATCGTGTTGGTGAGCAACATGATGCCGTCGTGGTCGTCGCCCATGCCCATCTCGGCGGCCGAGCAGCACATGCCGTTCGACATCTCGCCCCGCAGCTTGCGCTGGGCGATTTCCATGCCGTTGGGCATGACGGTGCCGATGGTGGCGAACGGGATCAGGTCGCCGACGGACATGTTGAATGCGCCGCAACAAACCTGGAGTGCTTCGCCGTCGCCCATGTCGACGTCGACGAGTTGGATCTTGTCCGCACCGGGGTGGGGGCGCAGATCGAGGACCTTGGCCAACACGATGCCGTCGAGGCCTTCGCCGGTGATGGTCATGTCTTCGACCGCGAGGCCGAGCGCGCTCATCTTCTCGCCGAGTTCGACGGGGTCGCCGTCGATGTCCGGCGCGAACTCACGAAGCCAGGAAAGGAGGACTTTCATGTCGGTACCTCAGAACTGCTTCAGGAAGCGGATGTCGTTGTTGACGAACTCACGGAGATCGTCGGTCTGGTAGCGCATGACGGCCAGGCGGTCGATGCCGAACCCAAAGGCGAAGCCTTGCCAGACCTCGGGGTCGATGCCGCACGCTCGCAGGGTGTAGGGGTGCACCATGCCGCAGCCGCCGAGCTCGAGCCAGGAACCGTCGAGCCCGCGGATGTCGAACTCGGCTGACGGTTCGGTGAACGGGAAGTACGACGGACGTAGACGGGTCTCGATGTCATCGCCGAGGAGAGCCTTGACGAACTGGTTGATGGTGCCGGCGAGATCGCCGAGCGTGATGTCCTTGTCGACGACCAGGCCCTCGATCTGGTTGAAGGCTGGCAGATGGGTCGCGTCGGCAGTGTCGGTGCGATAGACGCGGCCCGGGCAGACGATGTAGATCGGCGGCTCCTGGTTCTCCATCGTGCGGATCTGCACGGGAGAAGTGTGGCTACGCAACATGACTTCCTCGGGTTCGCCGAGGTTGACGAAGATCGTGTCGAAGCTGCCGCGCGCCGGGTGCCACTCGGGAATGTTGAGCGCTTCGAAGTTGTACCAGGCGCTCTCGACCTCGGGGCCCTCGGCGACCGAGTAGCCCATGCCGATGAAGATGTCTTCGAGGCGGTCGCGGGTTTGGGTGACGATGTGGGCGTGACCGGGTGAGGCGCTGCCCAGGTATTCGGTCAGGTCCATACGCTCGGCTTCGAGCGCCTCGGTCCGGGCCGAAGCGGCCAGTGCGCCTCGCCGAGTCTCGAACGCGACCTCGACCTGTTGGCGGGCAGCGTTGAGGGCCTGCCCGGCCTCTTTGCGCTGTTCAGGATCGAGTTGACCGAGGCTCTTCTTGGCCTCGGTCAGCGCGGCCTTCTTGCCGAAAAGGCCGGGGCGAAGCGCGTCGAGCGCGTCGATGCCGTCTGCCTGTTCAATCTCGGCAAGCGCTTGGGACGCGAGGTCGTCGTAACTACTCATGCGATCACCGAGGCTATCGCCGGGTCTAGGGGAGCCCGAGCGATTTCTCGGCGTCAGTCAAGGATGGAGCCGACGAGTTGTCCCGAGGGGCTACTGATGATGCAACGGTGGGTCAGGACCCCTTCGAAGTAGCCGATGTTGAAGTCATCGGGAAGTTGCTCGATATCGACCTGCATGTTGAACAGCTCCTCGAGGCACATCTCGCCGACGATTTCGTCTTCGAACGTACGAATTTCGGCAAACATCTCCGCGCCGTGGGCCAGCGCGCAATCCTGCACGGTCACGCGATTGACTCGACGTTCTTCTTCGCCAGGGGCTTCGAAGCAGACGCCGGGCTCCAGGTTCGAGACTTGCACGCTTCCCTCGCCGAAGCCGAACAATGCCGCGATGCCTCCGATGGCGAGGCCGATCGCGCCGAGGATCAGGCGAAACTTGAGAAACGAGCCGAGGAATCCGAGAATCCCGCCACGCTTCTGTGGCCGGCCAGCGCTGCCGATGCCCGTGGAGCGCCGCCCTGGGGGTGGCGGGCGATACGAGTCAGCAACCTCGGGCTCGGTTTCGGGGCTTGTTCCATGAGCACCGAACGATTGCGGTGCAGGACCCGTGTCGATGCTCGTATACGTGACAGCACCATCGGGCGAACTCGCCGGCAGCAGGCCCGCCGCCTCGCCGTGCCCGACGCTCGGTGCCGGAGGAGCGGGTGTAGATGGCGCGGGTGGAGGCGGAAGATCTGGAGCGGGCGGGGGGCTCAGCTCTGGCGCGGGTGGAGGGGCTGGCGCTGGCGGAGGGTGCAGATCTGGCACGGGATCGTCGAGCCAGGAGTAGAGATCGTCGCTGCGATTGGACATCGTGGTCGTGCCGCCTTGGTCGGTGTCGCGCCGAGGACGTTATCGCATTTGCTACGCCGGTCTCAGGACGGCGTGAGCGAACCGACCAAGGCCCGGTCTGCGCTCAGCACAACGCATCGGTGGGTCGAGTCGCCAAGCAATAACGTGAAGACCGCATCGCCGGGCAGTCGGGCTCGGAGCTCCTCCGACAAGCCTTGGCGAATGCTGTCGCATTGCTCAAGCGCGTCGGCAACCGAGCCGGTCACGATGGCGAAAACCTCGCCTCCGTGTTGCTGGCCACACGGCGTCGGTACGACGGTGATGACACCGGGTCCCGGCGGATCGAGGAAGCATTCGCCCGGCACGAGCGCGTCGATCGGCGTGCCGACGGGTGCGCGCTCGCTCGACGAGCTCGACTGAGCCGTGCTGCCACCGTCGCTGAGGCTCGAGATCAGGAACAGAACACCGAACAGCAACGGCAGGTAGACGGCTCGCGGGACTTTGCGCAGCCGTTCGAACAGGCTGGCCCCGTCGGTGTGCAGCGGTACGGGAGTGGGAAGTCGCTCCACGCGCGGTGAGGGGCGCAGCGCGGGAAGCTCGATGCTCGGGAGGCGCTGCGGTCGCTGTGCGATAGGGGGTGGCGGCGCGGTTGCGACCGGCGCTGTTGGCGGCATTCGTGGAGCTGGCACGGGTGCAGGCACAGTTGGCGGGGGAGGCGGTGCGTCGGGGATTCGCGAGGCGTCGAACACGAGGTCGTCGTACAAGCCCGTCTTGCTGGTCCCGGCGCCGGCGAGGTTGTGTCCGTCGTTCTCGCGATCGTGGGCATCGCGATCGGTGTTGCGCTGCTGGCGGTCTTGATGGCTCTGGGTGACGTCGAGAAACGGCAGGTCTCGCGGGTCAGTGGAGTACTTGTCGAGCCACGAGTAGTTGTCGTTCTTCTTGGCCATCGCGTGCCCCTTCCGCTCTGTCGAGACTAGGCCTGGGGACGGTCGGCCGTGACGCTGTCGATAATTCGATTGCATGAACATTCATTCGTCTGTATATTCATGCGGTGACTGAACAGCTCAATGTCGGCATTGTCGGCGCTTCCGGGTTTACCGGCGCCGAACTGCTGCGGCTTCTCGCCTCGCATCCGAACATGAACGTGGTTGCCGTAACCGGTGACACGCAGGCTGGCCAGCCCGTCACCGGGCTGTACCCGGGACTGGCCGCAGCGTATGGCGACATGACCTATGTGCGATACGAGGACGCCCCGCTCGCGGACATGGACGTCGTTTTTGCCGGGCTTCCGCACCGAGCCAGCCAAGAGATCGTCTCACAACTGGTCGACGAGGTCGGTCACGTCATCGACCTGTCAGCCGACTTTCG
Organism: uncultured Acidimicrobiales bacterium; assembly: GCA_938015575.1. Lineage (GTDB taxonomy): Bacteria > Actinomycetota > Acidimicrobiia > Acidimicrobiales > UBA10347 > UBA10347. The sequence goes on along the minus strand of CALLPT010000294.1, from coordinate 4,424 downwards.
ACTCAAGGATCCGGGCGTCTACGAGAAGTGGTACGAGGTGCCGCACGTCGTTCCGCACCTGATCGAACGCTTCGCCTACGGGCTTCCCGAGCTGTTCGCCGATGAGCTCGCGGCGAAGCAACACGTCGCGGTGCCCGGCTGTTACCCGACCACCGCCACTCTGGCACTGGCGCCGCTCCTGCGAGCCGGTGTGATCCAGTCGACGGGAATCATCGTCGATGCGGCGAGTGGCGTATCGGGTGCCGGCCGGGCGCCCAAGCCCAACACGACCTTTTGTGCCGTCGACGAAGACTTCAGCGCCTACGGGCTGCTGGGTCATCGTCACACGCCGGAGATCGAGCAGAACCTCGATGGTGCGGCGGTGTTGTTCACCCCGCACCTCGCCCCGATGAACCGCGGCATCCTGGCGACCTGTTATGCCCGGCCGGCCAGCACAACCTCGACCGAGGACCTGCTGCAGGTGTTGGCCGAGGCCTATGTCGACGAGCCGTTCATCGTGGTCGATGAACGGTCACCGTCGACCAAAGCGACGCTCGGCTCGAACTCATGCCACATCACCGCCCGCTACGACGACCGGACCGACACGGTCATGGCGATCGCCGCACTCGACAACCTGGTCAAGGGAGCGTCGGGCGGTGCCATCCAGTGCGCCAACATCGTTGCTGGCTTGGACCAAACCATCGGCTTGCCACTCGTCGGCATGGGGATCTAGCGGTGACATTCAGCTCGCTCTCGCTCGCGGCGTTGGCACGCAGCACGGAATCCCGGGGTGGTCAACTGTGAGCTCGTATCCACGGTCGCCGCTGGCGCCCGAGTCGTTTCCTGACCTTCCCGAGGTTGCTGGCGTCGAACTGCACGCGTTTGCCGCCGGGCTCCGGTACACGGGGCGCCCGGACCTCTTCCTCGCGCTCCTGCCTGAGGGCACAACGGTCGGTGGCGTCTTCACGCAATCCCAGTGTGCGTCGGGCCCCGTCGACTGGTGCCGCGAGATCATCAGTCGAGGGACCGCCCGCGCCGTTGTCTGCAACGCCGGCAACGCAAACGCGTTCACCGGCTCAGCCGGCGCCGCGTCGGTCCATGCCCAGGTGGACACGCTGGCGACCGCACTCGATATCGCCGCTCAGGACATCTACGTCTGCTCGACCGGTGTGATCGGCGAACCGCTCGACGATGCGGCCATGGTCGCCGCCCTCGGTGCGCTGGTCGCCGCCGAGCCGACCGGCTGGCCCGACGCCGCACTCGCCATCACCACGACCGACACGTTCACCAAGGGAGCCTCAGCCCGCATCGCCGGTGGCTCTGTCGTTGGCATCGCCAAAGGAAGCGGCATGATCGCGCCGAACATGGCGACCATGCTCGGCTTCGTCTTCACCGACGTCGCCGCGACCGCCGCAGCCTGCCAGCAGGCAATCGCCGAGTCGACCGCTCGGAGTTTCAACCGGGTCACCGTCGACAGCGACACTTCGACCAGCGACACGGTGCTCCTGTTCTCGACCCAGCAGTCGATGCCCGAGTCTGGTCCGATCGACGGACCTGGGCACCCCGACTGGGACTCGTTCGTGTCCGGCGTTGGTTGGGTGTGCATGGACCTCGCGCATCAGATCGTCAAAGACGGCGAAGGTGCCACCAAGTTCATTGCCGTCACCGTCGAAGGTGCCGTCAGCGACTCCAGCGCGGAAAACGTCGCCCGGTCGATCGCCGACTCGCCGCTCGTGAAGACGGCCATGGCTGCCGAGGACGCCAACTGGGGCCGGATCGTCATGGCGGTCGGCAAGGCCGGCGAGCCCGCCGACCGCGACCTCCTCGACATCTGGATTGGCGACGAGCAGATCACCCACGCAGGCCAGGTGCACCCCGACTATTCCGAAGAGCGGGCCAATGTCTTCCTGCAAGCCGCCGAGATCACCGTCCGGGTCGACCTGCACCAGGGAACAGGCGCGGCGACCGTCTGGACTTGTGACCTGACCCACGGCTACATCGAGATCAACGCCGGGTACCGCTCATGAGCACAGTGCACGCGGGAGTCGCTCGATGACGCTGTCCCTCGACGCCAGGAACAATCCCGCGCTCACGGCCGAGGTCCTGACCCAAGCGCTGCCGTACATCCAGCGCTTCCACGGGGCCACCGTGGTCGTCAAGTTCGGCGGCAACGCCATGATCGACCCGAAGCTCTCCGAGACGTTCGCCGCCGACATCGTCCTCATGCACTCGGTCGGCATCAAACCGGTCGTCGTACACGGCGGCGGCCCACAGATCGCTGCGATGCTCCGCCGGATCGGTAAAGAAAGCGAGTTCGTCGAAGGTCTACGCGTGACCGACGCCGAAACGCTCGACGTCGCTCGCATGGTCCTCGGCGGCAAAGTCAGCCGGGACATCGTGTCGGCCATCAATGTGCACGGCCCGCTCGCGGTCGGCGTATCCGGCGAAGACGCGGGTCTGATTCGGGCGACCGCTCGCAATCCTGAACTCGGATTCGTTGGCGACGTGAGCGACGTGAACCCCGACATCATCCACCGGCTGCTTGCCGAAGGGATGATCCCGGTCGTCTCGAGCATCGGCAGTGACGAAACTGGTCAGGCCTTCAACATCAACGCGGACACGGTCGCTGGTCACCTGGCTGCGGCCGTTGGCGCACAGAAGCTGATCGTGTTGACCGATGTCGATGGCATGCGCCGCGATCCCGAGGATCCGGCCAGCCTCATCAAACAAATCACCGCCGACGAACTCCATCCGCTGGTCGGCACGCCAACCGTCGCCGGCGGCATGATCCCCAAGGTCGAAGCGTGCCTGACGGCGGTCGACAATGGCGTCGCTTCTGCCCACATGATCAACGGCACGATCGAACACGTACTGCTCCTCGAGCTCTTCACCGACTCCGGCATCGGAACCATGATTCGGTGATCTTCGCAATCGCAGCTTCGTCGCTGCGCTCCTCGGGCCGCTCTGCGGAACGGCCACAACAAGTGAGAAACCCATGACTTCACCCACCCACAACCAAGCCGTGTCGCCGCCGAGCGACCTCGATCACTGCCCGATCATGCCGACGTACGGGCCGCCCGACGTCATGTTCGTGCGCGGCGAGGGCTCGCGTCTCTATGACCCGAGCGGCAAGGAGTACATCGACTGGCTTGCCGGTATCGCCGTGACGTCGCTGGGGCACGCCCATCCCGGCGTCGCCGCCGCGATCGCCGAGCAGGCCCAGACGCTGTGCCACGTGTCGAACCTGTTCGCCACCGAGCCGCAGTGGAAGGTCGCCCGTATCATCGACGAGCTTGTCGGCGGACCAGCGGGACAGGTGTTCTTCTGTAACTCCGGCGCCGAATCGAACGAAGCACTGATCAAGCTGGCTCGCAAGTGGGGCGGTCGCGGTCGTCACACGGTCGTGACCGGCCTGCGCAGCTTCCATGGGCGGACACTGGCGACGCTACATGCGACCGGCCAGCCCGAGAAGCACGAGGCATTCCAGCCGCTGCCCGAGGGTTTCCGCCACGTCGAATACAACAACATCGACGCGATGGACAAGGCGCTCGACGGTTCGGTTGCCGCGGTGCTGCTCGAGCCGATCCAGGGCGAGGGCGGCATCAACGAGGTCGACCCGGCGTACTTCCCGGCGCTGCGCGAGATGTGCACCGAGCGTGGGATCCTGCTCATGTTCGACGAGGTCCAGACCGGCCTGGCCCGAACAGGCGCATGGTTCGCGCATCAGCACTATGGCATCGAGCCCGACGCGCTGTCGATGGCCAAGGCACTCGGCAACGGCATGCCGATCGGCGCCATCTGGGCCCGCACCGACGTCGCCGCCTCGTTCAAGCCCGGCGATCACGCGACAACGTTTGGCGGGCAGCCACTCGCGGCATCCGCAGCGCTGGCGACGCTGGAGATCATGAAGTCGCTCAATGCACCGGATCTCGTGAATACGGTCGGCGCGGCACTGAGCGAGAAGCTTCTCGGCCTCAACGGTGTGACCAGCATCCGCGGCCGCGGCTTGCTCATCGCCGCCGAGCTTGACCCGGCGGTACTGGGGGAGCGCAAAGCAGCCGACATCGCCAAGACGTGCCTACACAGCGGCCTCATCCTGAACGCGGTCACCCCGACGTCGCTACGGATCGCGCCGCCGTTCACGATTACCTATGCCGAGATCGAGCAGGGCCTTGGTGTCCTCGACGGCGTGTTGAATGGATCCGCCACATGAGGCACTTCCTGGAGATCGATGACCTGAGTTCCGACGAGTTGCTCGAGGTGCTTCGCCGTGCTGCGTTGCCCAAGCACGACAGCAAGCCGCTCGCCGGTGAGGGTGTGGCGCTCGTCTTCGAGAAGCCGTCGGCCCGGACCCGCAACTCGATGGAGATGTCGGTCGTCCAGCTCGGTGGTCACCCGGTCTACATCCAAGGCCACGAGGTCGGCTTCGACGTGCGCGAAACCGT
>CALLPT010000293.1 GCA_938015575.1 uncultured Acidimicrobiales bacterium | reverse complement strand
ACGCCGACCCCACGATTCACGTCATCAGTGTGTCGTTACCGACGTTGTATCAGCCAGCAGCCGCATCGATGGCGGCTGCACCTTCGGCGACGGACTTGTCGCCGTTGACCATTGCGGTGCCCTCGTCCCAGAACGCACGGTTGCGTTCCTTGGTCATGAGGTCGGAACCGTCGAAGCGGAAGATTTCAGCTTCCTGCATGATGGCGATGAACGATTGTTCGATCGGCAGCCAGTTGCTGGGATCAACGCTGCGGTTGGCGGTGATGAAGCCCGAAGCGACCTGCGATTCGCTGTCGCCCTGCTTCAGCTCGGCCTGCTTCTGCTGGCGAGCGTTCGCGAACTCGGGCGAACCGAGGTATTCCATGACGGCCCAAACCTCGGGACGATCCTCGAATGCGGCGGCGAGGGTGCCGGCGCCGAGCACTGGCTTCTCGTCGCTGTTCGACGGGAAGTAGAAGACGTCGACGGCGCCTTCGCTGCCGTCAGCGATTGGCGTGCCTTCGGGGAAGAACGAGCTGAAGAAGCTGGCCTGGCGGTGCATGAAGCAGTCGCCGTTCACGAGGGGCTCACCGTTGGCGCCGAAGAAGGTGGTGGCGATGCTGCCACCGGCGGCGAACACGGCGCCTTCCTTGTTCCACTGCTCGAGGATGGCTTCCATGACCGAGCTGACCTCGGGGCTGGAGAAGGTCAGCGACCCGTCAACCCATGCGTCGTAGTTCTCGGGCGTGGTGGTGCGAAGCATCATGTCTTCGACCCAGTCGGTGAAGGCCCAACCGGTGGCGTTGCCGGATTCGACACCGACACACCATGGGGTGTTGCCATCGGCGATCATCTGATCGGCGAGCGTCCACAGGTCATCGAGGGTGGTCGGAATGTCGTAGCCCGCTGCTTCGAAGCGTGCCGGCTGGTACCAGACGAGCGACTTGAGGTCGTTCTTGTTTGGCACGCCGTACTGGACACCGTCGACGTTGCCGAACCCGAGTGCACCGGCGGACCAGTGTGGGGTGATGGCGTCGAGGACCTCGGCAGGAACCTGCTCGACGTGGCCGTCACCAACAGCGGTGGCGAGACCGCCGGGCTGTGGGTAGATGCCGATGTCGGGGTTGGCGCCTGCGGCGAGCTGGAGGCCGATGTCGGTCTCCCAGTTGGCCGAGCCCTTGTACACGATGTTGATGCCGTTCTCGAGACCGAACTGCTCGAGAGCGAAGTTCAGTGCACCGGCCTCAGCCTCGCTGCGCTCGGAGCCCGAGATGGTCACCGTCGTGACAGCAGGCTGGGCCGAGGCAGCGGCTGCTGCATCTTCGGCCTCGGCACGGGCTGCGTCAGCATCAGCAGATGCGGCCGCAGCAGCGTCTTCGGCTGCAGCCTTGGCGGCCTCAGCATCGTCGATTGCTGCCTGAGCAGCTTCGGCTTCGGCCTTGGCGGCGTCGGCAGCAGCCTTGGCAGCATCGGCTTCGGCGCGTGCGGCCTCGGCCTCGGCGAGAGCATCATCGACGGCCGACGTGTCGACCGTTGCTGTGCCGCCATCGCTGCCACCACATGCTGCTGCGAGCAGCGAAAGTGCCAGGACAGCCGCGAGCAGCTTGGAAAGCTTCTTCACAGGGTTCCCCTCCAGGGTGAAGTTACAAATATGTTCAGCGAACGTTAGCGAACTCGCGCCCCTTGTGCAAACGTTTGCAACGGCACGTTTCCGCGGTCTACCTTCGCCCCCGATGAATCCGCGTCCCCGGCCACGCCTGGTCGATCTAGCCGAGCGTCTCAACGTCGCCCCTTCGACCGTGAGCCGAGCGCTCGCGGGCTCGAAGTCGGTATCTGCGGCGACTCGCAAGCGCGTCGTCGATGCGGCTCGCGAGATGGGCTACTCGGTCAACCCGGTGGCGTCGGGCCTGAAGCGGGGCCAGACCTCCAGCATCGGGCTCATTGCGGTCATGTCGTATTGGTATTCCGGAGCCGTTGCGTCGGGAGCTGATCGCATTGCTGCCGCGCATGACTATGACTTCGTCGTGATGAACGCGGTTGGCGGGATCGACCGCGACGTGCTGATTCAGCGGGCACGGCGCCTTGGTCAACGGGTCGACGGCGCGCTGGTCATCGATATCCAAGAGGGTGAGCTGCTCGAGGAACTGCTCGCCGCGCTGGGCGTCCCCGTCGTCACGATCGGCTGCAAGGCCGCCGATGTCAGCGCCGTACTCGTCGACAACGTCGAGATCGCTCGACTGGCTGCCGAGCATCTGGAGTCGCTTGGCCATCGCCGGGCCGCCGTGTTGTGGCCGCAGAATCCCAGTCCGCTGGCGTATGACAACGCGTTGGTCCGGGCCGACGCGTTCGCGGCTACGTTCGGTCCCCATCGGACCCGTCGTCAACGGGTTCCGACGGGGTCAAGCGAACTTCGTCGAGAATCGATCCTCGAGGCGCTGCGCGACGTGTCGGCGGTGTTCTGTGCCACCGATGCGCTCGCCATCGAGACCGTGGCGACGCTGCGAGATGCCGGCCGCCCCGTTCCCGAAGCGGTGTCGGTGATCGGCGTCGACGATCATCCGCTCGCCGGGGCTGTGGGCTTGACCACCGTCGCCCAAGAGCCCGAAGCCATGGGAGAGCTCGCGACCGCGATGGTCATCGCGGCCGCCCAACAAGCGGGCTGCCCGCCCGAAACGGTCGAGCACGGCGTGCGGCTCGTGGCGCGCCGAACGTCGGCGCCCTTTGGTGGTGGTGGATTTAGCGCCGTCGCTGGCGCCTAATCGTCAGTCTCGAATCGCCAGGCCCGTGTCCGGGTCGAAGAAGTGAGCGTTGTTCACATCGACGGCGACCTGAATCTGGTCGCCGACGCGTACCCGAGTGCGAGGATCGAAGCGAGCAGCGACCATCGTCGAGTCGAGGTCGCCGACACTCGCGAGCGCCTCGTCGGCGTCGAGGTCGAGCGCGTCTTCGGAGACGACACGCTTGGCATCGACGTTGAAGTAGGCGATCACCTCGTAGCCGAGTGCCTCGATATTGGCGACTTCGGCCGAGATGGTTTGGGCCCCGGCATCGGCGATCGCCGCGTCTTCGAAGTCCTTGGGCCGCAGCCCGACAACGACCGTGCGATTGAAGTAGTTGCGAAGCGCCGGGCGCTTGCTCAGCAATTCTGACGTGACCCGCAACCGGTTGGGGCCGACGTTGAGGCTGAGTTCTTCGCCGACCGAGTCTGGCGACAATGTCGCTTCCATGAGGTTCATCGACGGCGAGCCAATGAACGCTGCGACGAAGAGGTTCTCTGGCTCGTCGAAGAGGATCTGCGGCGGAGCAACCTGTTGCAGAACGCCACGGTTGATGACCGCGACACGGTCCGCCATCGTCATGGCCTCGACCTGGTCGTGGGTGACATAGAACGTGGTCACGCCGACTTCGCGCTGCAATTCGGTGATCTCGCTACGCATCTGCACGCGGAGTTTGGCGTCGAGGTTCGAGAGCGGCTCGTCGAGCAAGAACAGCTGGGGACGACGCACGATGGCTCGGCCCATGGCGACGCGTTGGCGTTGACCGCCCGAGAGCTTGGCCGGCTTGCGATCGAGCAGTTCGTTCAGTTCCAAAATGCGAGCGGCGTTTTCGACGCGCTCACGGATCTCGCTCTTGGGCATCTTCTGCAGCTTCAGGGCAAAAGCGATGTTGTCGAACACCGTCATGTGGGGATAGAGCGCGTAGTTCTGGAACACCATCGCGATGTCGCGATCCTTGGGCGGGAGGTCGTTGACGACCCGGTCGCCGATCGCGATCTCGCCGCCCGTGATCTCTTCGAGACCGGCGATCATCCGCAATGTGGTCGACTTGCCACAACCGGACGGACCGACCATGACGAGGAACTCGCCTTGTTCGATTTCCAGATTGAGATCCTTGACGGCTTCGAAACCGTTCGGATACCGCTTACCCACCGAGCTGAACGTCACATGCGACATGGCCGCACACCTTAGAAGGTCGTTGTGACCGCTGCCACGCTAGGGCGAAATGTTGTGTGAGTTCTCAGCGCTTCTTCCGCTTGCGTTTGGCCGACGCGGTCGGTTTCGGTTTGGGCGCGTGCTTCTTGCTGTTGCCCTTGACACTGCGTTCGCAGAACCAGAAGTTGCACGCCCATTTCTCGCCGCTCCACACCGGGGTTCCGGCATGCACCGAGTCGAGATTCGGTTCGGTCGTACCGGGATGCACCAGCTCGAAGAGGGCAAGACGGCCGACCTTGGGCTTCACTTTGGCCTTGGCCTTGGGGAAGCTCGTCGATCCTCCCTTGCCGGGTTCGTGCAGATAGAGCAGCCCGGTTTTGAGCCGTTGACCTGAGCGCCGGTAGTGCGCATTCGACGGGTCGGGCTTGAACGTGTCCAAGTGCGGCGTGTACTTCCCGCCCACGTCGTAGTGGACGACCTGGATGCGTTCGCAGTTCTTGGCTGGCATGCCCGCGAGCTCGGCGACCCGGCCGACGAGCTTGCCGACGATGGCCGTTTCGTCGGTGTACACCCAGCCGATGTCGGCGGTGCGGCGCAGGTTGTTTTCGACGCTCTCACCCTCGGCGTTGATGATCGACGCCGAGTCCATGTTGTTGCGGGCAAGCTCGATGATGTGGGCGCATTCCTCGGGCGTGGCAAACGCATCGTGCACCTCGATGCGCGGCGCTTCGCAGATGACGCCCGTTTCCGGTGACTTTCTCAGCAGCCCCATAAGCAACAACGTACTAGGTTCCCGGTCATGGACGACGTCGAGGGACCGAGCGCGGTAGACCGCTATCCGTCAGTGCACCGACGCTCGCACCAATGGCGCACTCGGCGAGCGAACGGGATCGCCGCCCTTGCTCTGATCGCCGGCATCGTGCTCGTCATCGCCGCGCTTGCCCTCTTCGCTTGACCAAATCCGGCATTCTCACCGATCTGGCACCCGCTGTCGCGTTCTCACCGATCTGGCACCCGGATTCCGGGTCTGGAGTCGGTGAGAACGGCAGGGCTCAGAGGCCCCAGAGGTTCTTGGCCTCTGCCGTCTTGCGGGCCGGGGGTGTCATCCAGTCCGGTCGCGAGGTTCGCGCTTCGGTCGAGGACACCAGCTGCAGCCTGGCCGGCAGCTCGAGTAACATCGCGGACTCGGGCAGCGGGGGAGTGTCGGGTCGGTTCGGACCAACGACCTGGGGAAGCCGAGCGAGCGCTGCGTCGCGAGCTGCTTCATCGTCATAGAACGCAGGATCCACAACCTGTGCCCATTTGTCGGAACCGAGGATGACGGCGTCGTAGCCCTGGGCGATATCAGCGATGAGCTGATCCTCGGTCACCACGACCTGCATCCACGGCGCATGAGCGATGCTGGCTTCGATCACCTGGAGCCGCAGGTCAAAGGGCGCATTGTCCGCGTCTTCCTTGGCCAACGCCTGGCGGCTCACGACGAGGTCAACGCGGTCCAAGGCCGCTGCCCGTCGAGCCATGACCGCGATCGCCAAATGGGCGATCGTCGGAGGATCAAACGATCCTGGGTAGACACCAGCGCGCTGGTCTTGGCATACTTGCTCAGTCATGTCGCATCGCTTCGTTCTCGACGTACTCGTACTTGTGTAGCGCGCAGGCCATCCCCTGCGCGCGTTCGACCTCCCACCCGGGAGGTCGTTTCAGTTTTCGAGCCAACTTTCGCCAGAACGAAGCGATTCCGCCAATGACACCCCAGACTGAGAAGCTGTCCAACCGGCCAGGTAGGTGAACCATGCAGTTGAATGGAGCCCAAGCGGTTCTTAAAGCCCTCGAGCATGAGGGAGTCGACACCGTATTCGGCATGCCTGGTGGTGCGATCCTGCCGGTATACGACCCGCTGATCGAGTCCAGCATCCGGCACATCCTCGTACGCCATGAGCAAGGGGCCGGCCACATGGCATCGGGCTACGCCCACGCCACGGGCCGTCCAGGTGTTGCTGTCGTGACGAGCGGCCCCGCGGCGACCAACATGGTCACGCCGTTGCTCGACGCCTACATGGATTCGATCCCCATGGTGTGCATCACCGGCCAGGTCGCACTTCCCGCGATCGGCACCGATGCGTTCCAGGAAGCCGACACGACCGGTATCACGATGTCGGCGACGAAGCACAACTACCTCGTCACCGATGTCAACGACATCCCCCAGATCATCCACGACGCCTTCCATCTGGCGACCACGGGTCGACCCGGTCCGGTGCTCGTCGACATTCCCAAGGACCTCGTGCTTCCGAGCGCCGAGCTCGAGTGGTACACGCCGACCGGTCACGATCTGCCCGGCTACAACCCGGTGATGGACGGCGACCCGGCCGCAATCGCCCAGGCCGCCCGCATGATCTGCGAAGCCGAGCGTCCGGTGATCTACAGCGGCGGCGGCATCTTGCGCTCGCGCGCCGCCGAGGTGCTCCTCGAGCTCGCCGAGATGACCGGTATCCCCGTTGTCACGACCCTGATGAACCGGGGAGGCTTCCCCGACGATCACGAGCTCTGCTTGGGCATGCCTGGCATGCACGGCAACTACACCGCCGTCATGGCGATGCAAGAAGCCGACCTGTTGATCGCACTCGGTTCTCGATTCGACGACCGTGTCACCGGCGATCGCGGCTCGTTCGCGCCCGACGCCAAGGTCATTCACGTCGACATCGACCCGGCCGAGCTCGGCAAGGTGCGCCACGCGCACGTCCCGATCGCCGGCGATGCCAAGTCGATCATTGCCGGGCTCAACGGCGCGATTCGTTCGCTCGGTGGGGCCGAGGCACAGCCTGATCGCACCGCGTGGCGGACCACGTTGAGCGGCTGGCAAGAGAAGTACCCGCTGACCTACGAAGAACACCAGCCTGGCGAGCGGCTGAAGCCGCAGGCAGTCGTCGAGCAGCTGCGCGACAACACACCCGATGACACGATCGTGGTCGCCGGTGTGGGCCAGCACCAGATGTGGGCCAGCCAGTATTGGAAGTTCAACCACCCGTACACCTGGATCAACTCCGGCGGTCTGGGCACGATGGGTTACGCCGTTCCCGCAGCGATCGGCGCCCAGGTCGGTCAGCCCGATCGCATGGTCTGGGCCGTCGACGGCGACGGCTGCTTCCAGATGACCTGTCAGGAACTGACCACCGCAGCGCTCGAGAAGATCCCGGTCAAGATCGCGATCCTCAACAACAGCTACCTGGGCATGGTCCGCCAATGGCAGGAGCTGTTCTACGACGAGCGTTACAGCGAGACCCACCTGGACACGCTGCCCGACTTCAAGATGATGGCCGAGTCCATGGGCTGCGTTGGGTTCCGCGTCGACTCGCCCGAAGAGGTCGAGGCCACCATTCAAAAGGCCAACGAGGTCGACGATCGACCGGTCGTTGTTGACTTCCGGACCCTCGAAGACGAAAAGGTGTATCCGATGGTCCCGGCCGGCGCGAGCAATAGCGAACTGCTCGTTGACCCATCACAGCGAGAGGGCTGATCATGAGCGCTCCAGAGAACTGCGACCTCCATACCATCGTCGTTCTGGTCGAGAACAAGTCCGGCGTGCTTGCCCGCATCGCCGGTCTGTTCTCTCGCCGCGGCTTCAACATCGAGTCGCTCGCCGTCGCACCAACCGACGACGAACGATTCAGCCGGATCACCATCGTCGTCGACGTGAGCTCGACCTCGATCGACCAGGTCGTGAAACAGCTCGACAAGCTGGTGAACGTGCTCGAGATTCGCGAGCTGGACCCGGCTACCTCGGTCGAACGAGAACTGCTCATGGTCACGGTTGCCGCGGCAACGCCAGAGTCGCGTCGCGAGATCATCGACCTCGTGCAGATCTTCGATGCCCAGGTGCTCAACGTCGGCTTCAAGGAGCTCATGGTGTCGGTTGCGGGTTCGCCTCGTCGGCTCGACGATTTCGAGGCGCTGCTCGGCCGCTACGGCATCGTCGAGATGCAGCGCACCGGCAAGATTGCGCTGAGTGAATTGGTCAAGGTCGACCCAACGGCCTAGCGGGGCAGTGAAACGCTTCAGGTCCGACCCCGGTGTTTCAGCGGGGTCGGACCTAACCCGTTTCACTCGCTCGCTGCAATAGAGTTCTGCCGTGCCTACCCGAGCGTCTCGGCTGACGTCTGCCGCAATTGCCGTCGTCGTCGCCTTGGCCCTGCTCGTGGGTGCGTGTGGCGAGCCTCGGCCGCCGATCGCTGCATCTTCGGCGCCGAACGCTTTGGTGACCGCGACGCCGACGCCAGCACCGCCGACCCCGTCGCCGACCATCACGCCAACCCCATCGCCGACGCCGCGCCAAGGTGCGACACCGGTCCCCACGGTCCGTCCCGAGCGGGTGCCGGGACTCAACGAATCGTCGGTGCGGGTCGCCGTTATCGCCGACGTCGAAACCGGCGGAACCGCCGATGGGCTCTTCCGCGACGCCTGGAGTGCGGCCAAGGCCTGGGAGCTCGAAATCAACGACCGGGGCGGACTCGGCGGTCGCGATGTGATCGTTTCGACGTTCGACACGTCGCTCACGAACCACCGAGCGGTGCTCGAGGTCGTTTGCAGCGGCGCGTACTTCGCCATCGTCGGGGCCCAGAGCCTGAACGACTACGCAGGCGCGGAACTGCTGGGCACCGAAGACTGCAACATCGCCGATTTCTCCGGCGATGTCCATGGGGCACTACGGGCCGAATCGGCGAACACCTTCATTCCGAATCCGATCTACAACGACCTGCGCCAGGCCGGTCCGGCCGCATGGTTGGCCCAGGAATACCCCGACACCGTTGACAATGTCACGACCTTCTGGTTCGAGGAGCTTCAGCTTCGCAATGAAACCGAACGGCTCTTCGAAATGCTCGATGGTCTCGGCTACACGGTGCGCACGATCGATACCGATCTCGACGAAGGGCCATCGGAACGAATCCTCACCCGCTTCACCGAACTTGAGAGCGAGGCCATTGTCTGGAACGCGGACCCGGATCGGCTCATCGAATTGCTGCGCGAGTTTCGTAGCAGCGAGCTCGACCTGACCTGGGTGCTGTGCGAGTTCACGTGTTACTCCCAGCAGTTCCTCGACGATGGTGGCCTGGCCGTCGAGGGGGTCTACACCTGGATTCCGCACGTGCCGATCGACTCACCAACCGCCGACGACGAGTTCATCGACTATCGCTTCTACCTCAAGCAGTTCGCCCCCGATGTCGGGTGGAGCGAAGTTGGTATTCAGACTTGGATGGCGGGGCGCTTGTTCGAAGCTTCGTTCAACAAGATGCTCGAGGTCGAACCCGAACAGCCGACTCGCGAAGCGCTGGTGACGGCCGCCCGCTCGATCGACGGCTTCAACGCCAACGGCATGCTGCCGCTCACCAATCCGGGCGGTCGCCAACCAACGAGCTGCTTCGCGTTGATGGTGGTCGAGGGCGGGCGATGGGTGCAGGCACACCCGCAACCTCCACGCGATCTCGATTGCGCCGGCGACAATCTCTACGGCCTTACCGCGACCCGCAATCAGGGCCTCGAGTTGCCCGTTGCCGCGTCGTCGACCTCGTCAGAAGCAGCCGCCGACGAGGAACCGATCGACCTCGACAACCCCGAAGAAGTCCCCAACGAATAGCCCTCTGCCGAAATTGAGGCAGTTTGGAGGTGCCGGGCACCCCCAAACCACATCAATTTCGGAGAGGTCAGGTGATGGAGGGCAGCCAGACGAGCATGATGTCGTCGATAGAGATGTCGGCCTTTTCTAGCCCGACCTCGAACGACTCGACCTCTTGGGCTTTGTCGTTGAACTCGGAGACGATCTCGAGTTCCTTGGACTCGAACTCTTCGAGCATCTCGGCCAGGTCCTCTTCTTCTTCGGAGAGCTTCTGGTCTTTTGCTTCGAGCCGCTGATCGAGGCGACTGCCCGACCGGCTATCACGAAGCACGCGACGGCCAGCCGCAGCGACGGAGCGGCGGCGGCGACGGCCGCCTCCAAGCATCCCGAACACCGTCTCGCCGACATCCATCAGCATGCCGAGCTTGGCGTCGCGGCTGGCGTCTTCTTTCTGGTCTTCGAGCTGCTCGACCTCGAGCTCGAGTTTGCGCAACATGTCACGCTGCTTCTCGACGTCGCGCTCGCGGCGCTTCATGAGATCTTCGAGTTCTTCGTCGGCCAGCTCGTCGGCGTAGCGCTCGCATCGACGCGTGAACTCTTCTTCGGTTTCACCGATGCGGCTGTACAGGTCGAGTTCCTTGTTGGCGAAGAGCTGAAGCATCTCGCTGCGGTACAGATGGTCCTTGAACGCAGCCTTGGCCTGGGTGAACAGCGGAGACGAGTCGATGTCGGCCTGGGGCAGCACGTAGACGGCGCCGTCGGGCGCGACATCGGTGAAGTCGCGATCGTCGAAGTCGACGATCGTCGCGTCGTCGGGGTCGATGCGATCGTCGTCGATGCGCACGATGGCTTCCCACTCGGCCTCGTGCCGAAGATCGGCCTTGGTGTCGTCGTAGAGCAGGTTCATGCGCACAGCCAGCGCCGGCACAAGACGGGTGCTGGTCAGATCCAGGCCGGCTTCGTCGGCCCAGGGAGCGTCACGACGCACATAGCGGACCGGGATGCCCTTGGCCACCGACGGGGCCAGCGTGCTCTCGTCTTCGGCGAGTTCGGGGGTGTCATCGGCCGGTGCCGTGGCGGGCGCAGCCGCGGTTGGCGACGTCGCGGCGGACGTAGCGGCCGTCGCCGTCTTGTCCCGATCCTGCATCAGTTCCGTGATCTGGTGACGGCTCAACGGTCCCGGCAGATAGGACATGGCCCATCGGGTTGAGAAGGTCTGGGGGTTGGATCGGGTCGAGTGCAAGACGAACTCGCGCTTGTCGAGGCTCGAGATCGTCTCGTCGAGCTCCTTGACGTCGGCCCCGCCGTCGCTTCGTTGCATGCCTTCGAGCAGGCGTGCCTTGTCGCGTTCGGTCTGGAGGCGACCGATCATCCAGGTGCCCGCATTGGAGATTGCCTTGTAGTCGATGTCGACCGGGTTCTGCGTCGACAGCACCAGGCCGACACCAAAAGCTCGCGCCTGCTTCAGGATCGTCAGGATCGGCTTCTTCGATGGCGGCATCGCCGTCGGGGGGCAGTAGCCGTACACCTCGTCCATGTACACGAGGACACGCAGATCCGAGCTGCCCGGTTGGCTCCGCATCCACGTGACGACCTTGGACAGCAGCAGCGTGACCACGAACTGGCGTTCCTCGTCGGCCAAGTGAGCGATGTTGACGATCGCAGCTCTCGGGTCGCCGTTGGCTTGGAAGAGCATCGAGTCGATGTCGAGGGGAACGCCCTGGCTCCAGGCAGCGAAGGCCGGCGAGGCGGCCAGGCCGTTGAGTTTCATGGCGAGCTTGGTGCGGTCGCCCTCGGGGAAGAGCGTGTCGAGTTGCATGACACCGAGCTTGCGGAACGGTGGCTGCATGACGTTCTCGATGAGCGACTCGATGCTCAGCGCCTGGCCGCGAGTCCAGTAATGGTCGACGATGTTCGCCAACAAGATGTGCTCGCGCCCGCTCAGCGGGTCGCTGTTCACACCGATCAGGCCCAGCAGTGAACTGACCAGGCCCTCGATCTCGTCGTGCTTGGTCTCGGCGAAGGTGATGTCGTCGTCGCCGTCACTGCGACCCGGTGCCGACATCGAACCGATGACGTTGAGCGGCACGCCGGCCGCCGAGCCGGGCGTATAGATGGTCATGTCGCAGCCGGAGCGAAGGCGCCCGATGCGTTCAGGACCGATGCCGCTGCGCTCCAAACCGGAACGCCACAGGTCGGCAGTGGCCGCCGGGTCGGTCTCGTCGTCGACCCAAGGAGCGAAGTCCGATGCAGCCAGGTCTGGGAAGGTGAGCATGAGGTTGCCCATGTCGCCCTTGGGATCGATGATCAGCGTCGGGATCCCTTCGAGCAGGGCCTCTTCGAGCATGATCACACCCAGGCCGGTCTTGCCCGAACCTGTCATGCCGACGATCACCCCATGGGTGGTCAGGTCGCCAGCCTCGTACTGGATGTTGTCGTTCTCGCCGTTTCGTCCCAGATAGAAGTGGCCGCTCTTGTCGGCGTCTGGGCGATCGTCTGCAGTCATACGCATCCTCCTCGGCGCAGAGTGTAGGTGCCGCATCACACGGGTTTGATCGGCCTGCGATGACCGGAAGTCCGAGCCTTCGGCCCTAGCCTTGAACGCCGAATCTCAAACAACCACGAAAGGAGCCACCCATGGGTCTTCTGGACACCATCAAGGGCATGCTCAAGGGCAATGCCGACAAGGCCAAGGCCGGCGTCGAAAAGGCCGGCGACATGATCGACGAGAAGACGGACGGCAAGTTCGCTGACAAGGTCGACATGGCGCAGGACAAGGCCGAAGACATCCTCGACCAGCAAGCTGACGAGGGCTGAACCAGCGCTCGCTGACCTCTGACCGAGTTCGCTCGGTCCAGACAAAGCTCATGACGGACCGCCTTCGGGCGGTCCGTTTCGCTTTTCTAACTCGGCTCTTCGAAGATCCAGCCGCCCGCCAGCATCGTGAGGCGATGGCGCCCGCCGGGCGCATCGAGGTCGCCGCTTTCATAGCCGGCGTCGCCGTGCCAGGCAACGGTGGGCGGGTCGGTAGAGATTTGGCGAGTCAAGTAGAACGGCGGCTCCCGATCAGCAATCGCGGCGAGCGCAGCCGCGGCAGATCCATGCGCCTCGAGATGGTGGAGGGTGATCCAGGTCGGGGGCACCAACCCGACTTCGCCCGCCTTGTGACGAGCAAGCGCCTCGGTCGGGGTGACCCAAAGATGATCGACGATTTCGCCCCCGTCGATGGTCACGTCACCATCGACCCCGGCCGGGGCCTCGGTCGCATAGAACCAGGTCGCGAATCGGCGGGGTATGACGGTGGGCGGCATCCAGTGTGAGAATGGGATTAGCCGATCGGCGTCGATCACGACATCCGCTTCTTCGACGGCCTCGCGGCTTGCTGCTCGACGGCTGGCAGCGACGATGTCGTCGTCGCCGTCGAAGTCCTCGGGGTCGACCTTGCCGCCGGGGAACACCCAGTTGCTGGCAAAGGTGCCCTTGCTGTTGCGTTGCACCATGAGGACTTCGAGGCCAGCGTCGCCATCGCGAAGCACCAAGACGGTTGCCGCAGGTGTGGCCGGTTCGTCGCCGCTGTCGTGCTCGGCCATCCACGCGTCGAAGCGGGCCCGGAGATCTGTCATCGCAACGAAGCTACTCGCGGCGCCGCATCCGGCCCTGATTGTGGTTACATGACGCGGTGGCGATCGAACACCGCATGGTCCACTTCCGCGACGATGACCCAGCCGAAGTCGTCGACGAGATCGATCGGATCTCTGCTCTTGGCGACGGAAGCGAATGGTTGACGATCTCGCCATGGGTCGATGCCGAGCATCTGCCCGTGCGGAGCGTGTTGCACCGGTTGTTCTCCGCCCGAGCCTCCAAGGTCCCGGAGGTCACGTGGGTGCCGCCCCAAGACGGTGAGCCGGCGCAGATCGGTGTTCTGCATGCGACGGGCGCACAGGCATTCGAACGCCTCCAGGAACGCGGCGTGGCTGTCCCGGCCACCTGGCACAAGATCGGCGATCACTCCAAACGAGGCCTGCTGCTCGCCATCCACCCAGCGACGCCGACCGCCGACGTCTTGGACTTTGCCCTCGATGCCGCTCGGGCGCTCGCCGAGGTGCCCACTGATGACCGCTGGGTGGCGCAGGTGTCGTCAGCGGGCTGAACTCGCTCGGCTGTTCGGCTGTTCGGCTGCTCGGCTGCTCGGCTGCGGGGTCGGGTCGCTCAGTCCTCGAGAGCGGCCTGTTGCAAGGCAATCGGATCGAGCACGACCACTCGCCCGCGCGCCGTGCGGATCGCGCCGGCCCGACGCAGTTCGCCGAGCGCCTTGGAGGTCCATTCGCGGCTCGCATCGATGTACTGGGCCAGGTCCCCTTGGGTGAGTTCGACGACACTGCCGGGATCGGCCGCTAGACCACCGGAGAGCTCGAGGAGTCGCTGGGCGACTCGTGCCCGGACGGAGCGAGCGCCGAGCATGCTGCGCACGGTCATCTCGTTGAGCCGACGGCTTTGCATGCGCAGGAGCGCGAGGGCCACGGCCGGGAACCGTTCGAGGTACTCCGTGAAACGAGAAGCCGTGACCATCACAGCCAGCGTCGATTCGATGGCGACCACGTCGGCCGAACGCCGCTCGTTGTTCAGGGTGCTCATTTCGCCTACGAACTCACCGGGTGCTCGCAGGCCGAACACCGATTCAGTTCCCGTTGTCGAGATCACGACGATCTTGACGAGCCCTTCGATCAGGTAGAAAACCTCGCTCGATTGGGCGCCGATGCTCACGACACGTTCACCGGGAGCGAAGTGGCGTTCGACACCCACGGAGCGAAAGGCGTTCAGCTCCTCGGGCAACAGCAGGGGATTGGTCGGTCGTTCACTCACCAGGAATCACCTCGAGGCGCACGACGAGATCGTCGAACGTTGGATCGCCGAGCCCGTCGCTACAGCGCAGAAGTTGCCCTCGGCCTTCGCGCTCGACGAGCATGGCCGCGTTGCCGATCCATGAAGAGTCGACACCTTCGTAGGACCATGCGTTCCAGATGTCAATCGACTTCGCTCGCCGGCCAACGACCTGGATCTCGACTCGCTCGGGTGCGGTGTGACTCCAGATGGACACGACGGGAACGGCGATGCCGTTCGCGCGCAGGTCTCCACGATCGACGGCAAGCTTGAGTGCCTGGGCCCGCACCCGCGACGATCGCACTCGTTCGACCACGATCCGGTCTCCGGCGCTGACGTCGACCTTGAGGACCGAGTGCACCGTTGATCCCTGCCACTTGGTGCGCCGCCCGCTGCCCTTGGCGAATGACTGGGCCAGACTCATGACGAGCTCCACGGGTCGACCGTCTCATCGGGCCATTTCATGCGCACGTCGCTGCGGTGCGAACTTGCTCGCAAACCAACCAGCTCCATGGCTTCGACATCGCCGGTGCGGGGGTTGCGCCGTGTGGGCGCCTTGCCAAGGGCCATACGAGCGAGGTTGACGTCGTCGAAGTGTGTCGTCGCGCCGACGCCGTGCGCCGTGGCCATCCAATAGCGCTGCGCCTTTTCGTCGGGCGTGGGATTGGCGTCGTCGACGCGGGCGTCGAGCGGCATGTCCGGCGTCCACGCGGTCGCGCTCTGTGAGCGGACGGTTTCGGCGATGCCGCGTGGACGCGCTGAGTCGCCGGTGTCGCCGGTGTCGCCGGTGATTTCGCCGGCGTCGCCGGCATCGCTGTTGAGGCCGACATTGTCCTGAAACGCCGACGTGGTCGTCGCCGGAGCGACCGGGCCGGTCGCGCTTGGCGGCCGGGGAGCGAGGCTGGCGGCGACCGTCGTCGTCGACGGCTTGACGATGGGCGGGCTCGCGGGAGCCATCGAGGCCGGCGGTGGTGCGAGCGGTGGCATCGAGACGGCGGGCGCCATCGAGGCCGGAGCAGCGAGCACGGGCGGCGTGACTGAGACCGGCGGCGCGGCAGAGAGCGGCGGACCGGCAGCGACGAGTGGCGACGGCAGCGGGGCGACGTCGAGGGGGCTGACTTCGTCTTCGTAGCGGTAGATGCGCGGGATGAACCGGCGGTTCTTCAACGGTCGCCCCACCCAATCGATAGCGATCGCCACCAAGGAGATGACCGCCATCAGTGCAGCGAAGACGATGAGGAGTTCAAAGGTGCCCATGAGTGCAGGAACAATCTACTCGCTCGGATTCGGCCCTCTCGTGAGCCCGGTGCCCACCGGCTTCAGAAGTGGTAGGGGAATCCAGACCAATCCGGGTCACGCTTTTCCAAGAAGGCGTCCCGCCCCTCCTGGGCTTCTTCGGTCATGTAAGCCAGGCGGGTCGCTTCGCCAGCGAATACCTGCTGGCCGACGAGTCCGTCGTCGATGAGGTTGAGGGCGAACTTGGCCATGCGCTGGGCGGTCGGGCTCTTGCCGCAGATTTCGCGTGCCCACTGCAGCGCTTCCGTTTCGAGATCGGCGTGCGGCACGACCGCGTTGACCACGCCTTGGGCATGCGCTTCGGCCGCGGTGTAGGTGCGGCCGAGAAAGAAGATTTCGCGGGCGAACTTCTGGCCGACCTGGCGGGCCAACAAGGCCGAACCGAAACCGCCATCGAAGCTGGCGACGTCGGTGTCGGTCTGCTTGAAACGAGCGTGCTCTTCGCTCGCGATCGTGAGATCGCAGACCACGTGCAGGCTGTGTCCGCCACCAGCGGCCCAACCGGGCACGACGGCGATGACGACCTTGGGCATGAATCGGATCAGTCGCTGACACTCGAGGATGTGGAGGCGGCCGCTGCGTCCTGGGTCGATTGCGTCGGCGGTCTCGGCATTGCCCTCGGTGTAGCGGTAGCCGTCCTTACCGCGGATGCGTTGATCGCCGCCCGAGCAGAACGCCCAGCCACCGTCACGGGGTGAGGGTCCGTTCCCGGTCAACAGAACACAGCCAACGTCGCTGCTTTGGCGAGCATGGTCGAGCGCCCGGTACAGCTCGTCGACGGTGTGGGGGCGAAACGCGTTGCGAATCTCGGGTCGGTTGAACGCGATCCGCACGGCCGCCACATCGTTGGCGCGGTGGTACGTGATGTCGCTGAAGTCGAACCCGGGGACCTCTGTCCAGAGCGACGCGTCGAAGATCTCGGAAACCATGTCGCAACCCTACGGGTTGGACGGTGCCAGTTGGGTGCCAGTCCGGTGCCGGATGGCAGGCGTGAAGCCAGGTGCCTAGAACGCGACTTCTTCGAGGTCGGTGATCTCCCAGAACTCGTGGTTCTCAACCCAGTCGCTGCTGGTTTGGGCCTGGGCCTGAGCGGCCGCAACGGCGCGGGCAACGCGTCGGTGGCGACCAAACAGCTCGCTGTACATGCCGCTGGTCACCAGCATGGCCATGCACACCGCTTGGGAAGCGATGAAGCAGGCGACGAGCACGGCGGACCAAGACATGAACTGTGCACGGTATTCGCCGGGTGTGACACCCTCAAGCCCATCTTGTTGTTTGTGTTGCCAATGTGGGTGTCGGGGCCAATTTCTTCAGATGAGGGCAACTTTTTCTTCGCTCACCCAGGCATCTAGGGTCAATTTCGCACGCCTGCCCGGGGCCGCGACGACGTGGCCCTTGGTCAGCCAGCCGACACAAGGAGACAGAACGATGGCGCCCCTAGAAGGACTCACCGTCGTCGAGGCCGCCAACTACCTTGCCGGCCCCATGGCCGGGCTGATGATGGCCGACCTCGGCGCCGACGTCATCAAGGTCGAACCACCCCGAGGGGATCCGTACCGCCGTGTCGGCCGTTCCTATGGTGGCTCGTCGCTCCAGTTCCGGGCCGCGAACCAGAACAAGCGCAACGTCGTGCTCAACCTCAAGTCCGACGACGGCCTCGCTGCGTTTCGTGAACTGCTCGCCGACGCCGACGTCCTCATCACCAACTGGCGACCAGCGGTGGCCGAGCGCATGGGGCTGACCGCCGAGTCCGTGCGGGCCGACTTCCCGCAGCTGATCTGGGTGCGGGTCTCCGGCTACGGGCCCGACGGGCCTCGCTCGGAGCTGCCCGCCTATGACGGGATCGTGCAAGCCCGCTCCGGCAGTCAGCTCTCCGGTGTGGACGAGCCGATGAATACCAACAACAACATCGCCGACAAGGTGAGTGCGATGTTCGCGGCCCAGACCATCACCGCAGCCCTGCACCAACGCAGTCGCACCGGCACGGGAACGGTGTGCGACGTCGCAATGGTCGACTCGATGGCGTACTTCTACGGGGCCGACATCGCCTCGGGCCATCGGGTCGCGGGCCGGGAGCCGGATCTGAGCGTCGGCGCCCAAGCTGCGGGCAGCCTGATGCTCGAGACGGCCGAGGGTTACCTCACGCTGTCGCCGGTGAGCGGTGCGCAGCTGCGACGGTCGCTCGAAGCGGCGGGTATCGGTGAGACGTTTGCGACGGTCATGGAAGCCGACCGTTCCGAGACTATGCAGGTCTACTTCGACGCGATTCGACCGGCCCTGCGCGCCCGCAGTGCGCTGGAGTGGGAGACGATCTTCGAAGAGGCCGACGTCCCGGCCGCAGCGATCCGCACGTTCGAGCAGCACCTCGAAGATCCCCAAACCGTCCACAACGGCACGTATACGCCTGTGCACGATCCTTCGCTCGACGCGGATTGGCTCATGGTGCGGTACCCGGCCTGGTTCGACGGCGAACCAGCCCAGACCGCAGAACTGCCGCCACCCGAGCTTCCCGATCAGCCGGGCGCCGAGACCTGAAACGGCAGCTCGGCAAAGGTCCTATTCGGTAGCTTCGATGCCGGGATCCGAGGTCGCGATGGGGGTGGGAACCGCCCGCTGCAGGAACAGGCCACATTCGGCGAGCGCGTACTCGTCGAGCCGCTTCGAGGTTCGGGCCAGCTCGTCTTGACGCTCGACGAGTAGGTCTCGACGGCTCTCCCGCGGTTCAAGTTGATACGCCTCGAAGAAGTCGATGAGCGAGGACACCGTGGTCGAGATGTCATCGGGGGCGCGCTCAAGCAGCAACCGCAATTCGTCGACGATCGCATCGACGCGTCCGGCGTCTCCCGGGACCAGGGCGACTTCGGCACCACTGGGTCCCGTGACGACTTGGAGCTGCTCACAGAATGCCTGCGGAGAGCGATCCGTCGATGAGCAGGCGGCGAGCCCGAGCATCGCCATGCATGCGGCAACTGCCGCGATGAGCGAGGCGATTCCAGGGTGTTGCACGAGCGAGGCTCAGGCGCCGTTAACGGCGTTGGTGGCGCGCTCGCGCAAGTCGGCAACGGCGTGGCCGAGTCCCTCAGGGTCGCGGTACAGCGCACTTCCGGCCACCAAGAAGTTCGCCCCTGCCGATGCGGCCCCGGCGATGGTTGCCGGACCAATGCCGCCGTCGACTTCGATGTCGATGTCATGGCCGCCAGCGTCGACCATGGCACGAATCTCGGCCACCTTTGGTTCCATCGTCGGAATGTACGGCTGGCCGCCCCAGCCCGGGTTGACGGTCATGACCAACACCATGTCGAGCAGGTCAAGCACGTGGGCTACCGCACTGGCCGGGGTCGAGGGGTTCAGGGCAACCGCTGGCTGAGCGCCGAGTTCGCGGATGTGACCCAACGTGCGGTGCAGGTGAGGGCACGCCTCGGCGTGGACGATGAGCATCTCGCAACCCGCCTCGACATAGCGGTGAGCGAGTTCATCGGGTGCTTCGACCATCAGGTGGGCCTCGAACGGCTTTTCGGTGCGGTCACGCACCGACGCGATGACGTCGGGGCCAAAGGTCAGGTTCGGAACGAATCGGCCGTCCATGACATCGAATTGGAAGCGGTCGACGCCCGCTTCGCACAGGGCGACAACTTCGTCGCCAAGGCGACTGAAGTCGGCGGGGAGCACGGACGGGACAATGGAGAGCGGGCGCGCAGAGGACACGAAAGCGAACGTAGTGCGCGAAGGCAGGGCAGCGGTGGCACAGGCCATACCCTCGGGTCGTGGACAACCCAGATCGATCGCAACCGCAGCTCGCTCGAGCCGCCATCGGCGACATCGAGGAGGTCCGAACCGAACGAATGGCCACCGGCGGCGAAGCCGTCGCGAGGCTCGGGGACGGGCGGGTCGCTTTTGTCCACGGTGCGGTGCCCGAAGAGCGGGTGCGAATCCAATTGTCGGCGTCGAAGAAGCGGTGGGCGCGCGGTGACCTGATCGAGATCATCGAAGCCGGCCCGGCCCGAGCGCCGCTGCTCTGCGATCACGCCCTGTCGGGCGTCTGCGGCGGTTGCGATTGGCTGCATGTGGCGCCCGGCGATGCTCGATCGTTCAAGGCCCAGATCGTGCGCGACCAGCTCATTCGCCTTGGCGGCATTCCCGAACCCCAGGTCACGCACGATCCGACCCCGGGCGGCCATCGGGTGACGACCCGATGTGCCGTGATCGACGGGCGTGCCGGCTACCGGCGACGCCGATCCGATCATCGGTTCGCCGCCGACAGTTGCCAGGCCCTGCATCCCGACCTCGAAGCGCTCGTCCGCGTCGGCCGGTTTAGCGGCGTCGACGAGGTGACGTTTCGGTTGGGAACAGGCTCTGGCGACCGCATGGCTGTCGTTGCCGCAGACGCACACGCCGACGCGGTGGCCGAACTCCCCGACGATGTGCTCGTCGTCGACGCAGCCGAGCCGGGCGATGCGTCCTACACCACGGCGATCGCGGGGCGCGACTGGCGGGTGTCTGCCTCGGCGTTCTTTCAGACGTCGGATCGAGGCGCCGAGGCCCTGGTGCGCTCGGTGCGCGAATCACTTGGGCCGGGCGAGGGCCCGGTGCTCGACCTGTACGCCGGCGTTGGACTGCTTGGCGGGGGAGCGGCGCCCGATCGGGTTGCTACGGCCGTCGAATCCCATCCGCACGCCGTACGCGACGCCGTCCATAATCTGGGCCCCAACGTCGAGGTGGTCGAAGCCCGGGTCGAAGATTGGTCCCCGACCGTGCGCTACGGAGCGGTGATCGCCGACCCTGCCCGGGCCGGTCTCGGCGCCGATGGCGTCGCCGTCGTCAACGCGGCGGGAGCCGATGAGTTGGTGTTGGTGAGCTGTGACCCGGCATCGCTTGGCCGCGACAGCGGACTACTTGTGGAAGCCGGCTGGGCTCACGCGGGCAGCGTCGTCATCGACATGTTTCCCGACACGAGCCGTATCGAGGTCGTCACTCGGTTCGAGCGTTAGGCCTTGAAGACGTCGGTGGCGTCACGATCGGCCATGCCAGCAAAGAACTCGTCGGCATCGACCGGGTCCGAGGCGGCCCACATCTCGGAGAAGGCCTGGCTCTGACTCGGCGTCGGAGCAACGTCGGCTTGTTCCTCGACCGGCGGTGCCGGCACGATGTCTTCGGCAGCAGGTTCAACCGGAGCGCCCGAGGTCTGCGTTCGGGCTTCCATGATCATGCGCTGTGCGGCTTCGCGTGCCTCGGTCCGAATCTGCTCCGCTTCGGCCTGAGCTGACGCGAGCATCGATTCGACTCGCTCTTCGGCACTCGTGACCAGCTCGGTGGAGCGGTTCCGGCCGGAGACGAGCAATTCGTCGATCTGGGTCTGTGCCGTCGAGCGAATGCCGTTGGCATCGTTCATCGCCTGCTCGGTGATGTCCGAAGCTCGGGTATTGGCCTTGGCCAGCACGCCGTTTGCTTCTTCCATTGCCTCGCGGCGCACTCGGTTGGCTTCGCTCTCGGCTTCGTCGAGGATGCCCTTGGATGCGGCCTCGAGGCGGTCGGCTTCTTCGCGCACGCCGGCGAGCTTGATCTCTGCGGCGCGGCGGGCTTCTTCGGCGGCCTCGGTGGCGGCTTTTTCGGCAGCCTCGGCGACATCGCGCTGAGCGTTTGATTTGATCTCTTCGATCGTCGCGAGCATCTCGTTGGCGTGCTCACGCATCTGCTCGGCTTCGGCCGTAGCCTCGGCGATCATCTGCTCGGCTTCGGCCTTGCTTGCGTCTCGGGTCTCCTGAGCCTTGGTCTCGGAGAGCTCTTCGAGCTTGGTCGCCTCGGCCTTGCACCGAGCGACGATTTCGCGGCCCTGTGCTTCGCCCTCTTCGATGAGGGCCTCGGACTTCTCGATCGCGGTTTTCAGCTTGGCTGCGCCGACAGCTTCGTCTTCGGCAGCGCTGGCCTGCGCGCTCGTGATGATGTCTGCGGCCTTGGCGTTTGCTGCCTCGATGGCGTCGTAGGCCTCAGACTCGCCGCGAGCAATGATCGACTGTGACTCGGTCAGCGCTTCGGCGGTGATCTCGGTGGCCTTGGCCTTTGCGTCTTCGCGGGCCTTTTCGATGGCCTTACGTGCGGCGACGCGAGCCTCTTCTTCGATCCGGTTGACCTCGTCGCTGATGTTGGCGATCAGGTCATCGGCGCGGTCTTGGGCGGCGCTGACGATGGCGACGGCACGCTCGCGGGCGCCCTCGACGATGCCTGCGGCCTGCTTGTCGGCGTCGGAGATCGTGGTCGATGCCCGCTGTTGAGCGCCCTGCAGTAGCGCCTGTGCCTGAACCTGGCTTTGGTTCAGCACCTCGGCGGCACGGGAGCGCATCATGCTGGCCTCGTCGACCGCATCGCTCATGTCGGAGTACGACGCCTGAGCGGAACGCATGGCCTCGGTCGAGTTTGCGTGCGGTGCCGGTGGGGCGGCGAGGCTGTCGGCGATCGAGCCTTCGAGCGCTTCGGCGCTCTGCAACATGTCGGCGATCAGGTCGTTCGGCGCCTCGAAGTGAGCCGCGGCGACGCCGTCGGGGATCTCGGGCGGCGCCGGTGGCATTGGCAGGTCGCCAAGCAGCTCGGCGAGTTCAGGCGCCACGTCTTCAGGGGTCACGTTGTCGAAATTCATCGGGATCGCGCCCGACAGGTGATCACCCGGTTCGGGTGTGATCTCGATGCCATCGTTGTTTTCGTTGATGTCTGCCATTGCGCTCTCTCCTCCTCCGTCCCTATTTCGGCCCCGGGAAGCCGTAGATGAGGCATCGCCGCACGAATCGGTAGGAGTGGGCCATATGGCCTGGGCGGGTACACCCACCGGTCCGGTCCCTTGACACAGCCAACGGTGTCGTTTGAGGCGGGCATGACGTGGTGACGAGAAACCGGTGGCCGACGTGCCAGCAATTCTGCCCAGCGACGGTCGGGCCGATAGGTTCAGCGCTCATGAGCATCCTCGTCGAGACCCACGATCGGGTCGCAGTTATCACCTTGAACGACCCCGACCGCCGCAACACCGTGACGTCAGCGATGAACGACGCCATGATCGAGGCCGTTGCCCAGGCCGAAGCTGACGATGGCATCGGCGCGCTTGTGCTCACTGGTGCAGGAAGCGCATTTTGCGCCGGCGCCCTGCTCGACGACCTGCTCGGTGCCGGTAGTGAAGCCGAACTCAGCTCGATCTATCGCGGCTTCTTGGCCGTGGCGCACTCGGGCCTGCCGACCATCGCCGCCGTGAACGGTCCGGCCGTTGGCGCGGGGATGAACCTGGCGTTGGCCGCCGACATGATCCTGGCCGGTGAGTCCGCACGCTTCGATTCTCGTTTCCACCAGATCGCCATCCACTCCGGCGGCGGCCACACCTGGCGCCTCGCCAACATCACGAATCTGCAGACCGCAAAGGCGATGGTCCTGTTCGGCGAACGGCTCAATGGGCAGCAGGCGGCCGATGTCGGTATCGCCTACAAGTGCGTGCCTGACGATGAGCTGCTCAACGTGGCCATCGAATACGCCCAAAAGGCGGCCGCCGCGCCCAAGGGTTTGGTCGCCAAGACCAAGGCGACGTTTGGCTCGCTTGCCGCCGTCGAAGACAGCCAGGCAGCCGTCGACCTCGAGACTGCGCCACAGTTCTGGGCAATGCAGCAGGACGAGTTCAAGCAGTGGGTGTCGGACCTCAAGGCCCGCATCTCTTCGAAGAACAAGTAGCCCTGCACTAGCGTCGTCGTCATGGCAATTCGTTTCGATGACATCGACGCAATCAACGCATCGGTCTCCGATGAGTACGGGCCGTTCGGCTCGACCTTCGAGATGACCCAGGACAAGGTCAACACGTTCGCCGAGATCACCGGCGACCATCAATGGATCCACGTGGACATCGAGCGGGCCAATGCCGGACCCTTCGGCGGTCCGATCGCGCACGGCTTCTTCACGCTGAGTCTGATGGCGTCGGGCATCGTGAGTATCGGCGAGTTCGAGGGCGTGTCGAACGGTGTCAACTACGGCGCAAACAAGCTGCGGTTCCTGTCGCCGGTACCGGTGCCGTCCACCCTCCACGGTCGCTCCCGCATCCTCAAGGCCGAGGCCAAAGGCCCCGGCACCTTGATCACGAGCGAGGCCACCATCCATGTCGTGGGCAACGAGAAGCCAGCAGTGCTCTACGAAATGCTCACGCTGTTGATGTAGGCACCTAGGGTCGGCCCATGGACTTCGATATCCCGGCCGACATCCAGGACCTGCTCGATCGTCTCGACCAGTTCATCGAGGACGAGATCAAGCCGCTCGAGCGCGAGAACGACAACATCCGGTTCTTCGATCACCGCCGCGAAGACAGTCGCACCGACTGGGATCGCGACGGTTGGCCCAATGCCGAGTGGGAGGCGCTCCTCAAGGAGATGCGCCGTCGCGCCGACGCGGCCGGCTTCCTCCGCTATCACTTGCCGGAGCGGTTTGGCGGCCAAGACGGCTCGAACCTGGCGATGGCCATCATCCGCGAGCACCTGGCGGCCAAGGGGTTGGGTCTGCACAACGATCTGCAGAATGAGTCATCGATCGTCGGAAACTTCCCGACCGTGCTGATGATGGAGAAGTACGGCTCCCAAGAACAGCAGGAGTACTGGATCCCCAAGATGCTGGCCGGCGAGGCTCGCATCGGGTTCGGCTTGACCGAACCAATGGCAGGCACCGATGCCACCCGCATGGAGACCACCGCCTACCGCGACGGTGACGAGTGGATCATCAATGGTGCCAAACGCTGGAACACCGGCATGCACGCGGCGACCCACGACTACATCTTCTGTCGCACGTCGGGCAAGCCCGGCGAGGCGGCCGGCATCAGCAACTTCATCGTCCCTGTCGACACACCTGGCTTCAAGGTCGAGTTCATGTGGTGGACCTACAACATGCCGACCGACCACGCCGAAGTCACACTCACCGATGTTCGCGTCAAGGACAGCGATCTGCTCGGGCCTGAGGGTCACGGTCTGGCGACAGCGCAGTTGTTCGTGCACGAGAATCGCATCCGTCAAGCGGCGTCGTCTCTCGGAGCGGCCCAGTACTGCATCAACGAGGCGGTCAAGTACTCGCGAGAACGCCAGATCCACAACAAGCCGCTGTCCGCCAACCAGGCGATCCAGTGGCCGCTGATCGAGCTGCACACCGAGGCCGCCATGCTGCGCGAACTCATCCGCAAGACCGCGTGGCAGCTCGACAAGATCGACGACGCGACCGAGATCTCAGACAAGGTCGCAATGTGTAACTACCGAGCGAACCGGTTGGTCGGGCAGGCAGCGGATCGTGCCATCCAGACCCACGGCGGCATCGGCTATAGCCGGCATATGCCGTTCGAGCACATCTTCCGGCATCACCGTCGCTACCGCATCACCGAAGGTGCCGAAGAGATGCAGATGCGGCGCGTCGGCCAGTACTTGTTCGGTTACGGCGTCGACAACGAGATGTTCGAGACCCCGTCCTTTGCGGCCCGGTTCAACAAAGTGCAGCGCGGCGGACCCGCGAGCTGGTTGGATTAGACCCATGCCACGCCAGAACGTTTCCAGCGGAAGCCCGTACGAAGAGGTGTTCGGCTATTGCCGCGCCGTCCGAGTCGGAAACACCGTCCATGTCGCCGGCACATGTGCCGCCCAAGATTGCCTTGATGGCACCTCGACCTATGACCAGAGTGTGTCGGCCCTGGGGATCATCCAAGACGCGCTGGCCGAGGCAGGCGCGTCCGCGAGCGATGTCGTGCGCACCATTACCTATGTGACGAACATCGACGAGATGCCCGAGGTCGCCAAGGC
The DNA here is from genome assembly GCA_938015575.1 of uncultured Acidimicrobiales bacterium. Lineage (GTDB taxonomy): Bacteria > Actinomycetota > Acidimicrobiia > Acidimicrobiales > UBA10347 > UBA10347. The sequence continues at coordinate 20,368 of CALLPT010000293.1, read as the reverse complement.
CCATCACGCGGTTTTCGGGGCGATCAAGCCGGCGTCGACGCTGGTCGAGGTGAGTCGGTTGATCGATCCTCGGATGACGGTTGAGATCGAGGCCTATGCCGTGCTCGACGACGCGAGCTAGGCGAGGCTGAACGAGACCTGGCCCAATCCACCGAAGTCGGCCAGGTACGCACCGCCAACCTGGGTCGGCGTGAGCCCGGTGCAAGTGCCGGTGATGATCCACGCGCCACCGGCCAGGTCGCGACCGCGCGACGCCTCGTGCGTCTTGGTCCAGTCGACCGATGCGGCCGGGCCACCGAGCACGGCGGCCGCCGATCCGGTGGCGAGCACCTCGCCAGTGCCCGAGCGAAGTTCGACATCGTGGCTGACCAAGTCTCCGGCGGCCTCGATCGGCGTCGCCGTTCCGAGGACGACACCGCAGCCGGCCGAGTTGTCGGCGATCGTGGTCATGCCGCCGAAACCCGCCGACGAGGTAACACGAGGGTCGACGAGTTCGAGCGCCGGAGCGACGGCCACCGGCTCACCGGCTTCATCGACCTGGATCGCGAACTCGCATTCGATTGCGGGGGCGTTGGCGAAGTACGACGCGGGAATCTCGGCGCCAGAGGCGAAGACGCCCTCCGCTGGTACTCGACCGCCGATCGGGTGAGGGATCCCGAGAATCTCCTGGGCGATCTCGCTGGTGCATCCGACCTTGAGTACGCCGATCGGCCAACCCGCAGTCGCGTGCATCGCATCTTGGATTGCGTAGGCGTCCTCGACGTTCTTCGGGCGAATCTCGAACGGCAGCGCGGCTGCCGTCTCGCGCTGCACCCGAAGATGGAAGAGGTAGGCGGCTGCTTCTTCGATCTGTGGCCGGTCGAGCGTCATGGGCCGGACTCTAGAGCAGGCCGGGTTGAGCTGCATGTGTTGGTCTGCCATCATTCGCCGATGCAACTGGTGGATGCGATCGAGGCTTGGGGACGGGCCCATCGTGACGAGTTCGATGATGACGAGACCCAAGCGGTCGCCGACGTGTGGCGCAAGGTCCGGGCCTCGGAGCACGCGACGATCGATGTCACCACGATGGCCAAAGACGAGGCGCGGGCCGTGATGTCCGCGTTTCCGAACGAGTCGCGCAAGTCCGCGGCGGCGATGCTCAACAAGGTGCGCAAGTGGACGATCGCACAACAGTCCGAGCCCGTTGCCACCGCCACGACCGACAACGTGGTGACGATCGGCGCAACCTCGCCGAGCCCTTCGGCTCAGGAGACCGTCCGCGATTCCGGCCCGGTCGAAGGCTGGCAACCGCCGGCTTCGGTCGATGAACGTTCCATGGCGATCGACCAGCGCATCGTGTTGGGACTACTCGGGGCCGTACTTGCGGTGCTCCTCGTTTGGTTCTTGTTCCTCCGCGGCGACGACGCTGCGGATCCGGCACCCGCCGACAGCGCGCCAGCGACGGTCGAAGACATCACGTCGATTTCGAACCAGGCGTTCTTGGGACAGTACGAGTTGTCGCCCGAGGTCGAGCAGTGTCTTATCGACGAGTTCGGTGATCTTGCGGCTGCGGTGACCGACGCAACGTTGCGAGCGCGTCAGGTGTGCGGCACGAGCCTGCTGGCGATCATCACCGACGGCGGCTAGTGGCCGTGGAGCGAGTCGATGGGTCCTCTGTCACAAATGGGGGACGTGATGTTGAGATTTCGCCGTGCTGTGGCACGATCCGAACATGACCGCACTTGTGAACATCGAGAGGCCGTCGCGCAATCGCCTTCCCGTGCTGGCCGTCGTGCTTGCCGTCGTGGTTGCGTTTGTGGCCACGGCGTGTAGCTCGTCGACGGCGACAACAACCACGACGTCAGCGTCCGTCAGCGACGATCAGCCAGCGACCGAGGCGACCGAGGAGACCGATACCGAAGGGGCTGGCTCGGAGGATGCCGAGGGCGGTGCCGAGGGCGGTGCCGATTCGGAACCGACAGAGACGCCTGTTCCCACGGCAGCACCCACCGCAACCGCGGCGCCGGCACCAACCGCAGAGCCGCCCGAGGAGCCGGAGAGCTCGTCGTCGGGCTTTGCCAGCGACGAGGACTTCTGCCGCGTAGCCCGTGAGCTCGACGAGAATGATCCGTTCGAAGACGCAGAGCTCGATCCCTTCAGCCCCGAGTTCTTTGAGGCCGCAGGCGACATTTACGACTCGTTGGTGGCGATCGCACCCGACGCGATCCGCGACGACATCGAAGCCGTCCGTGACGAGCTGAGTGACATCAGCGAGCAGCTCGAGGCCATCGACTATGACTTCACCGATCCGGCATTTGGCGAGGTCATGCAGTCGCTCGACAGCGGAGGTATCGACCAGGCCGCCGTCCGCATCGAGGCCTACCTGAGCGAGGCATGCGGCATCGAGGCCGCGGCCGGCGAAGACTTCGACGCCCCAGAGCTTGACGCCGACGACATCCCCGCACTTGGTCTCGACGAAGACGCCCTGGCGGCGCTCGGCAGTATCGGCCCCGAAGAAGCCGCGCTACTGCTCGGCCAACTCGGTCTCGACCCCGACCTGCAGGCGTGTCTGTTCGAGAAGCTGCCCGAACTCACCGCGAGCCAAGATCCCGCGATCCTGACCCAAGAGATTTGTGGCACCACGCTGCTCGAGATCGTGAGCGGCCTCACTGGCTGAGCAAGTGAGTGGCTGAGGAAGTAAGTGGTTGAGCAGTTGAGTGGCTAGCTCAGCTGGCGAGCGAGCGGGAATGCAGCTCGGGCCATGCGCTTGAGACCAGCTTCGTAGTCGCCAGCCTCGAGTTCGACCGCGTCGAGCCATCGGAAACCCTGGCTTTCATGGTTCCCGACGGGTTCGGCTCCGGCTGGCGCGAGCACGAGGAAACGCACGTCGAGATGCAAATGCGCATCTTCGGCAGGTGGGTCCACCTCGTGAATGTCGACGTCGATGGCGGGACCGACGACCCGCAGCCCCTCGATGCCGGTTTCCTCGGTCGCTTCTTTCAGGGCGACCGCGGCAAGGTTCGTGTCGCCGTCGGCGTGCCCGCCCGGCTGCAGCCACTTCTGCAACTTGGTGTGGAACAACAACAAGCCCGCATTGCGCGACGCGTCGACCACGAACGCGCTGCCGGTCAGATGGCCAGGTCGACACGTGCGAACGGCAATGTCGTCGTGCGCATCAACGAGTTCGAGGATGCGCGCTCGGTCCTGGTCGAATCCGGTGCCGTGCGCGGCGCCAAGGAATCGCCGAGCCATGTTCCGGTCCTCGCTCGGCAAGAGGTCGGTTGGGTCATCGATAACGGCGAAGTCCACGAGCGGGGAGCCTAGCCAGGGCGAACAGATCGGTGCCGTTGCCGCTGGCGTAAGTGACGACGTGTCCGGCGTTCCGCTCGCGCCTTGGGTAACTCTCGAGCGGCGAGCAGGCCGAGCACGGCAGTTGCGGCGGCGATGCCGAATGCCCACCAGAAGGGCGCGCCCAGTTGCGCCGCGGTGATCGCGATCACGATCCACCAGATCGGGAACAGGACCATGCCGGCGGCGACCTTGAGCGTTGCTCGAATGTTGAGATCGGCTCGTTTGGCGATCTCGCGCACGGCGATGAACGGCGGCCGGTTGCTCCACTTGCCGACGAACGCGAATGGGGCGAGCACCAGTCCGGCCAGGGTGTCGATCTGATCCGGCGGCACAAGCAGGTTCGCCTCGCCTCGTTGCCCGACAAGATCCGGGTTCGGTGCGAGCAGTGATGCTGGCCGCAATTCGGCGAGTTGCTCGGCTCGGGCTTCGATCCGCGACAGCGGGGCGCCGATCGGCAGTTCTTCGATGGCGGAGGTGCGCGCTGCCGCCCGCTGGGCTTCGCTTTCCCAGACGGGGGCAACCACGGCCAGGCCGGCTTCGATCCGACCCGTGAGCGCCCGCACCTGATCCCGATCATCGGTCGTCGCCTGCGGGTAGGCGCGGGCGACATCGATGGGCTCACCGAACCGGACAAGCGCGTTCGAGCGGAACCGTTCCCGATCCTCGAACACGATGCCGACGGGCACGACGAGCGGTTGAGCGCCGAGCGACATGGCGTCGAAGGCCATGCGGGCCGCACCGGTCTTGATCGGAACGAGCCCGGGATTGTCGTGGCTGGTCCCCTCGACGAAGATGACGATGGCATCGCCCTCGCTGAGAGCCCGGCTGACTTCGGAGAACGCCTCGTCGTTCGATCCGCCGCCATCGCGGACTCGTTTGATCGGAATGACCTGGGCGGCGCTCAGGAACGGCCGCAGCGGGAGGATGTCCCACAAGGTCGACTTGCCGACGGCGCGGATCGGTCGAGGCGTTGCCGAGTAGAGCAACAGCGCGTCGATCAGCCCACTGTGATGATTCGCGGCGAAGATCACGGGTCGGTCGGCGGGGATCTGCTCGGCGCCGACAACTTCGACCTGGTCGAAGAAGAAGTCCGAGATGCCGTCGGCGAGGCCTTGGATACTCATGGCCACCCAAGAGTACGTTCGGAGGATGCGTCTTGAGCTGCGTGACTCGCACTTGCACCCCTTCTCGAACTACGACATCGGTCAACTGATTGAAGATCGGGCGGCGGCACGAGGCGGCCATCCGTTTCTGGTGTGGGAGCCATTCGAGGGGGAGCGGCGGGTTTGGAGCTATGCCGAGTTCGCCGATGCGACCCGCCGGGTTGCGGCGGGGCTGATCGCTCGCGGCGTTCGCGAGGGGGACCGACTCCTCGTGCACCTGGACAACAGCCCCGAGTCGGTGTTCGCATGGATCGGTGCTGCCGTGGCCGGCGCTTCAGCGGTGACCACGAACGCCCGCTCCGTGGCCGATGAACTCCAGTACTACGCAGCGACGGCCGAGGTGGTCGGCGCCATCACCCAGCCACGGTTCGCCGACCTCGTGTCCTCGGCGACCGATCCCGGGTTTCTCATCGTCACGAGCACGGACAATGGGGCTGCCCCCGGACTCGGCACCGCTCCGGAACCGGGCGATTCGTTCGACCGACTCTTCGAGAGTGCGCCGATGGAGCGACGCGCCCCGGACCCGGATCTGAACTTCAGCGTGCAGTTCACCTCGGGCACCACATCGCGTCCCAAGGGCGTGGTCTGGAACCACGCAAACGCCCTGTGGGCGGCCCGCATGTGCGCCCGCAACGAGCACCTGACGGCCGATGACGTCCATCTCACCCACCTGCCGTTGTTCCACACGAACGCGCAGGCGTACTCGGTCCTTGCCGCGCTGTGGGCAGGGGCGACCGCAGTGATTCAACCGCGATTCTCCGCCAGCCGATTCTGGGACGTCGCCCTGCGGAATCGGTGCACGTGGACGTCGATGGTGCCGTTCTGCGCGAACGCCCTGATCAACCGCGACGAACCGGTTCCTGACCATCAGCTGCGGTTCTTCGGCATGGGCGCGCAGGTGCCGCCGTGGGATCAGCACTTCGGTGTGCGCACGATCAGCTGGTGGGGGATGACCGAGACGTTGACGCAACCAATCGTGAGCGACCCAGCAGTGCCGACAACGCCGGGAGCAATCGGACGCCCATCACCCGCCTATGAGATCGCGGTGATCCACGACGACGCCACGCCGGTCGGTCCCGGAGAGACCGGGGCGCTGCGGGTCCGCGGCATCCCCGGCCTCTCGTTGTTCAAGGAGTATCTGGGCAACCCAACAGCGACCGAAGACACCTTCGACGAGCACGGTTTCATGATCACCGGCGATCTGGTCACCGTGTTGGCCAACGGCGACATCCGGTTCGCCGATCGGGACAAGGACATGCTCAAGGTCGGCGGTGAGAACGTCGCCGCGAGCGAGATCGAACGGGTCGTGAGGACCGTTCCCGGGATCGCCGAATGCGCGGTTGTGGCCAAACGCGACCCGATGCTCAACGAGGTCCCCGTGGTTTTCGTCTTACCCCCAGCCGGCACCACACCTGATGTCGATCAGCTGACGCAGCAGGTGTTGGCGGAATGCGGCGAGAAATTGGCCGATTTCAAGGTCCCGCGCGAGGTCCGGGTCGTCGATGAACTGCCGCGCTCGACGCTGGAGAAGATCGCCAAGAACCAGCTACGTGACCTGGTCAACAGAACGTCTGAAAGTTGATCGCGGGTGGTGGAACCAGCGACGCAATCTGGTTGAGTTGACGCCGTACTTCTGGGGACAACTTTTGGGGAGCAAGCAATCATGGCGATGACCTGGGACCAGGCCTGCGCAGCGGTATGCGCGCCAGGTTCGATGTTCGAGATCACCGAAGCCGAGGTCCGAGGGGCGACCGGCAACGTGTTCGCTATGGCCCCGCCGAACATCCGGGCGGTCTTCGCTCTTGCGGCTGCCAACCAGGGCGAGTTCATCGTCTACGAAGACGAACGTTGGACGATGACCGAGGTGCTCGAGTTGGCCGGACGCATCGGCCACACACTCGTGGAAACGTGGGGCATCGAGCGGGGCGATCGCGTCGCGCTGGCCTCGCGCAACTATCCGGAGTGGATCGCCTCGTTCGTCGCCATTGTTTCGACCGGCGCGGTCGCCGTGCCCCTGAACGCGTGGTGGTTGACCGACGAGCTCGAGTTCGCCATCGCCGACTCGGGCGCGAAGGTTGTGCTCGCCGACGACGAGCGCCTGGAGCGAATTCTCGCGGGCACAGTTCCGGCAGAAACCCGACTCGTCGCGATTCGATCAACCTCGGACACACGCGCCGACGGGGTCATTCGCCTCGACGACGTGCTGGTCGATGGCACGACGATGCCCGAGGTCGAAATCGGTCCCGACGACAACATGACCATCCTGTACACCAGCGGGACAACGGGTCGCCCCAAGGGCGCCGTTTCGACGCATCGGGCCGTCATCAACGCCCTGCTCGCGTTCGCCGCCCGGGCAACCGTCGGTGCCGTCATGGACGGCGTCGATCCGACTGCACCGCCGGACCCCGATGCGCCACAGACGACGTTCATGTTGCCCGTGCCGTTGTTCCACGTGACCGGTCTCGTGCCCGTCATGCTCGGCTCGTTCGTGACCGGAGCAAAGCTTGTCATGACCCACCGCTGGGATCCGGACCGTGCGCTTGAACTGATCGAACGCGAAAAGGTCACGAACTTCGTCGGTGTGCCCACCATGAGCTGGGACTTGCTCGAAGCCGACACGTTCGATGAGCGCGATACGTCGTCGTTGCAGTCGGTCGGCGGCGGCGGTGCACCGATGCCGCCTGAACTCGTACAACGGATCGAGGACAACTTCTCTCAGGGGCGCCCCGGCCTGGGGTATGGCATGACCGAGACCAACGCGTACGGACCCCAGAACGGTGGCGACATGTTCGTCGCCAACCCGACTTCGACCGGCAAATGCATCCCGATCATGCAGGTGAAGATCACCGACGCCGATGGCAACGAGCTGTCGACCGGTGAGACCGGTGAGATCTGGTTCAAGGGTCCGATGCTCATCAGCGAGTACTGGAACCGACCTGAGGCGACCGCCGAGACGCTGGTCGACGGCTGGCTTCGCTCCGGTGACCTCGGCCACCTCGACGACGAAGGTTTCGTCTATGTCAGCGACCGGGCCAAGGACATGGTCTTGCGCGGCGGCGAGAACATCTACTGCATCGAGGTCGAAGCGGCGATCTACGAGCACCCCGACGTGTACGAGGCGGCCGTCTACGGCGTGCCGCATGAGCGACTGGGCGAAGAGCTCGCCTGTCACATCATGGTCAAGCCCGGACGCACGCTCGACGCTGGTGAACTGCAGCAGTTCTTGGGTGAGCGCTTGGCGAAGTTCAAGGTCCCGACCATTGTCACGGTGGTCGAGGAGTCACTTCCTCGAAACGCCAGCGGCAAGATCATGAAGCGCGAGCTGCGCGACGCCATGAGCGAGGCGTAGCCACCAGAAGTGGCGAGATGTGGCGCGATGGCCACTGATCGTGGCCAAACGACTCGGAACGCTTGGGCGATTCCGCCCGTCAACGATGCCAGGAGTTGAGCAGCGACCATGCTGCGTCGTAGGTTGAGGTTGCTTCCAACAGAGGCTTCCTACCAAGGGTCCGGAACCAGTCAGGGGTGACGGGGTTCCACCAGACCCGGGGGTAACAAGTGCAGAACACCGACGGAGCGTCCTCGTAGCAGGGACGCTCCTTCGGCGTTTCGGCCGAGGTGCGAGGGTTACGCTCGCCCCATGGCGCAGTTGCTCCGAACCGTCGCACTGTTGATTGCCGTGGCGGTGCTTGCCCCGGTTGCAGGGGTGACGATGAGTACACCTGCGGCGGCCCAGGACGAGCTCGCCAGGTTGAACATCTGGATCTTCGTCGTCGGCGAGGATCCAGGCACGCTGAGCGAAGTCGACGTGCGCCAGACCAGCGACGGCACGCTGATGGGCACCGTGTTCACGACCGGTCTCGACGACGTCGTCGTCGACGCGGGCACGTCCTCGATCTACTTCGACCTTCCTCAGGGCTGGGCGGTCGACGGGATCCATTGTGGCGACGGGGCGACGGGTACCACCGGTGGGGTGGCGCCGGGTGCACGACCGACACACATCTCGACCGACCTCGCGGCAGGAAGCCTTGGCGAGTGCGAGGTGGCGCTGCGGTTCGCGGCCGAGCCCGACGACCTTGGCGTCTGGGGCGACGTCAACTGCGACAGCACGCTTGACATCATCGACGCACTCGCGATCGCACAGTGGGTGGTCGGTGTCCGTACCGGGGTCGACGGGTGCCCAGACGACCCGGCGACACAGATGCACACCGGACGTGGCGACATCAACAACGACGGGACGATCGACGTCATCGACGCACTCGAGGCCGCCCGATGCACCGTGGGCCTCGCCGGCGCCCGGTGTCAGGCCCTGCCGGCCTGGAGGTTCGTCGAGGAACACGCCGTCGCCTGGCCTCGAGAGATCGTCCACTCGCCCGACGGCGCCATCCACGTCAATACGAGCGCGCATGTCGTTCGCATCGCTGCTGACGGAACGCGCAGCACGTACGGATCGTTCACCTTTGGCAACGGGCTTGACCTTGGCGCGAGCGGCGAGTTTTGGGCCACCGACTCGCGCGGCACCAACTCAGTGCACGTCTTTGACGCTGCGGGCACCGAACTGCGGTCGTTCGGATCCCAGGGAAGCGGCCCGGGCGAGTTCGAGTGCCCCAACTCGATCGACGTTGATGGCGGAGAAGTCTTCGTTTTCGAAGGCGACAACGATCGAATTCAGGTCTTCGACGAGCAAGGCGCCTACCTGCGCGGCTGGGGCTCCACCGGGTCTGCATCGGGCCAGTTCAATGTCGACTGCGGCACCGCTTCGCTCGTGGTGTTCGGCGACGAGGTCTACGCGACCGACTGCCGGAACGAACGCGTGCAGGTCTTCCATCGCGACGGCACATTCTTGCGAGCGTGGTCGGTCGCCGGCGGCAATCATCCGTGGTCCTCCCAGTGTCCAAGCGGCATCGCCATCGACCGGGTCGGCCGGCTCTACGTGGCGGACCAATATCACTGGATCCGGGCGTACTCGCGTACCGGCGAGCTGCTCGAGACCGTGTGGTCGGCGTATCACGACTGGCAGATCGATGGGATTGGCGGAGCTGCCGGGTTCAGCGAACCAGCCCGGTTCGACGACCTGTACGGGATACAGGTGAATGACGTGGGCACCCGCCTCTGGGCATCGCACAATGCGACACCGCAACGAGTGCTGATCTTCGACCGAACGGCCGCCGCGGTCGGGGGCTAGGTGCCCCGGGCGTTCTAGGAGCCGAAGATGGCGAAGATCGTGTAGAGCATCGCGAGTGCGATCGCCATGGCGGCCGGTGCTGATTCCTTGGGTTCGTCGTCGGCACGGTTGTGGTACACGATCGCACCAACCATCAGCGCGATCACACCGAGTGCGGCCAGGAAACCAATCCACTCGTTGTCGCCATCGCCGAGTAAGCCAATCAACACACCAATGGCGGCCGCGACTTCGGCAACGCCGATGAACTTCGTGAGCCCATCACTCACCCCGAGACGCGCCATGTTCGCTTTGACCATGTCATGGCCGATGAGTTTCATCACTCCGGTCATCGCCATCATGGCGATCAAGAGCAGTCCGACGATCCATCCGAGTACAGCCATCGGGCGACCCTAGAGCACCGGGGGATAGGGGACTGGGATCAGACGTCGCCGCTGGGTGCGCAGCTCGGCATGTCGTTGACTTCGGCATAGGTCGTCAACAAGTCGGTTACCCGGACCTGTTGGTCGTTGCCCGAGATCAGGAACGGCGGATCCTCGCCGGTCAACAAGATGTCGGACCAGTTACGTCGGTCCTGCAGGTACAGCTCGTAGTCGTCGAGCCATTTCGGAACCGTCTCGGCGCCTTTGGCATCGGCGGGCAGGCCGAGCTCGTGCAGGCCGTCGATCATGGCCTCGAGTTCGAGGGTGCCAAGGGCAACCAGCTCACCTCGTTCAACGGCGCCACTGACCGACGCCGCGTTGGGGAACGAGGCGATGACCGCTTGGCGTTCTGCGCAGAGCGACTCGGCAGCCGCCAACCACGTCGGGTCGTCGAACTCATCGGGGTGGGCGATCGAACCACGATTCGCGAACACGTAGATCCAGAAAACGATCAGGGCAAGGAACGCCACGATCCCTATCACTCTGCCGAGCGAGAGCGGCACCGGTGGCCGTTCACCCGCGTGGGCGAGATCAGGCTTGGCGGACTCGTTCATCAATGACAGTGTGCACACGGAAATTGCGTGTGCGACAGCCGACGCGCTCCTAGCCTTGCGCCTGTGACGACTGACCTTCTCGCCGATCTGGATGCCCGAGGGCTCATCCACGACACGACCGACCGCGACGCACTCGGCGCGGCCCTCGACGCCGGGATGGTCACCGTCTATGTGGGCTTCGATCCGACCGCCGATTGCTTGCACCTGGGCAACTACATCGGCATTCTCGCGCTGCGTCGATTCCAGCTCGCCGGGCACAAGCCGCTGGCGCTCGCCGGAGGAAGCACCGGCATGGTCGGCGATCCGGGTGGCCGGTCCGAAGAGCGCAACCTGCTTGACGAAGCGACACTGGCCAAGAACCTGATCGGGATCCAAGGCGTGCTCAGCCGGTTTCTCGACTTCGACAGCGGTGCTGCGAACGAGGCCGAGCTGGTCAACAACTACGACTGGACCGGCGACGTCACCGCACTCGATTTCTTGCGCGACGTCGGCAAACACATCACTGTCAACCAGATGATGGCCAAGGACTCGGTGCGCAGTCGGCTCGAGAGCGAGCACGGGATTTCGTACACCGAGTTCAGCTACATGCTGCTCCAAGCCTTTGACTTCTGGTGGCTGTACGAGAACAAGAGCTGCCTGCTGCAGATGGGCGGCAGCGATCAGTGGGGCAACATCACCGCCGGAACGGATCTGATCCGCAAGCGGTCCCAGGGCAGCGCGCATGCCTTGACGTGGCCGTTGTTGCTACGTGCCGACGGTGCAAAGTTCGGCAAGACCGCCGACGGGGCGCTCTGGCTCGATGCCGAGCGAACACTTCCGTACGAACTCCATCAGTACTTCCTGCGGGTGCCCGACGAGAACGTCGAGCAGATGCTGCTCTGGCTGACGTTGCTTCCGGTCGCCGAGGTCCACGAGATCATGGCGGTCCACAACGAGGATCCCGGTCAACGCATCGCCCAGCGGCGCCTGGCCGATCAATGTCTGCTCGAGATCCATGGCGAAGGTGCCGTGCGCCAGGCGAATCTTGCCGCCGAAGCATTGTTCGGCGGGGGAGACCTGACCGGCGAAATGGCCGAGTCGCTGCGCGGCATCGTGCCGGAGACCACGATCGATGCGGGCGCGCTCGACGAGGAACAGAACTTGCTCGGGTTGCTGGTCGACAGCGGACTGTGCTCTTCGCGCAATGATGCGCGCCGGAAACTGGGCGAGAACCAGATCAGCGTGAACGGCTCGAAAACTGCGGCCGAGGCCGTGGCTGCTTCGGACCTGATCGACGGCCGGTTCCTGCTGCTGCAGCGCGGCAAAAAGGCACGTCACCTGGTGGTCGTCGGCTAGTAAAGAGCGGTGGAGCCCTACTACCTTCCCGTCGGCGACGAGATCGAGGTTTTCGAAGCCGCCTACGCGGCCCGTTTGCCGGTCCTGCTCAAAGGCCCAACGGGGTGTGGGAAGACGCGATTCGTCGAGCACATGGCCTGGCGACTCACCAAGCCGCTGGCCACGGTTGCCTGCCACGAGGATCTGACCGCGACCGACCTGGTCGGGCGCTACCTGCTGTCGGGCGAAGAGACCGTCTGGATGGACGGCCCACTCACTCGTGCCGTACGCGGGGGATCCATCTGCTACCTCGACGAGATCGTCGAGGCCCGCAAGGACACGACGGTCATCATTCACGCCCTCACCGACCACCGTCGTGTGCTGCCGGTGGACAAGACGGCCGAACAGGTCCAGGCCCACCCCGACTTCCTGCTCGTCATCTCGTACAACCCGGGCTATCAGAGCGTGCTCAAGGATCTCAAGCCCTCGACGCGTCAACGCTTTGTGAGCCTGGAGTTCGACTATCCCGGCGTCGATGCCGAAGCCGCCATCGTGGCCGCCGAGACCGGGATCGACGGCGACACCGCCCATCGGTTGGCCCGGATCGGCGAGAAGACTCGACAGCTCCGCGAGCGCGGCTTCGAAGAGGGCGTCAGCACTCGTCTGCTCGTCTACGCCGGTCAACTCATCGGCCAAGGCATCGACGCTCGGCGGGCCTGCGATGCGGCGCTCGTGCGCGCCGTGAGCGACGACGCCGATCTGCAAACCGCGGTCGCTGACATCGTCGACGTCGTGTTTCCGTGACCGCAGCGCTTGCGCTGCCCGAGGTACACGCGGCCTTGAGTCTGTTCGCCGAAGCGATTGTCGGCGAGCCTGTCCCGGTTGAAGCCGCAGAGCCAGCGCGATGTTGGCCCAGTGTCCCCATCGATGCCGCCGATCGTCGCATCGTCGTGCCCGCCGAACTCGCCGCCGGGGATCGTCGCCACTATCGCGCCGTTGCACTTCGTCAACTGGTCGCCCACGAAGATCTTGGCGACGATGATCCCGTCGATCGAGCGGCACTCCACGACGAGCATCCGTTGTTGCCGGCAGTCTTCGGTTGGCTCGAAGACGCCCGCATCGGCGCCCAAGCGCGCCGGCGCTATCCCGGCGCCAGTGATGACCTCGCCGTGGCCGCAGCAGTGAAGACTCCCTGGGTCGATCGCTCCCCGGTCGTGGCGACCTTGCGGGCTGAAATCCTCGGGCTCGCGGCCCCGCCCTACGTCGAGGATGGATTGGTCGACGCGGTCCGCCACGCAGTGTCGATTGTCGAGCGCGACCGTTCCACTCGACAGGCGAGTCTCGACGCAGCCGTAGCGCTTCTCGACACAATCGGGGTCGTCGCCACGACCTGGTCCGACGCGACCGAGGCCGACACCGACGCCCCCGAGGGCATCGAGTCCGAAGGCGCCGGTTCGGCGCTCGACTCGGCGACGAGCCCCGACGAGTTGCGCGACCGCGACGGAGTTGCCGGGGGCCAGCCAATCGACGACGAGTTCGACGGCGAGTACGGAGCCCAAGCCGACGATGAAGACGAGGACGACGACGAAGAACCAATCGGAGGGCTGGTGCTTCCGACCGGTCGCCGAGCGGCGGCGCCCGATGTGCGGACGTTCGTGTACGACGAGTGGGACTTCCGAGCGCAGGCACACCGGACCGCGTGGTGTCGCGTGCTTGAGCAACGTCTCGTCGGCGACGACCCTTCGTTCATCTCCGACGTGCGTGACCGGCACCGCAACCTCCGCAGCGATATCCGGCGACGGCTCGCCCGGCTGCGGCCCGAACAGATGGTCAGGATTCCTCGCTCCGATGACGGTGACGAGTTGGATCTCGATGCGGCGATCGAAGCGATCATCGACAGCCGCAGCGGCGCCCCAGCCGACGATCGTCTGCGGATCCGTCGCGACCGGGCTGAACGCGACGTGGCCACGGTCTTCTTGGTTGACCTGAGCGCGTCGACCAGTTCGCCGGTCACCGAACCCGAACCGGTGTCACCGCCGATGGATCCCGAAGACGAGCCACTGTCGTATGCGCCAATCTGGGACCCGAACCTGCCCGAACCCGAGCCGCCTCGGCGAGTGATCGACGTGGCGAAAGACGCCGTCGCCTTGTTGAGCGATGCCCTCGCCGAGCTGGGCGATCGCCATGCCATCTATGGGTTCTCGGGAAGCGGGCGCGAGAACGTCCAAGTACAGGTGGCGAAGGAGCTCAACGACCCTGTCTCGCCCGTCACGTGGTCAGCGCTCGACGCGATGCGCCCCATGCGCTACACCCGCATGGGGCCAGCGATCCGCCATGCGACCACGAAGCTCGCAGCCGACCGTGCCCGAACACGGCTGCTCATCGTGATCTCCGACGGCTATCCCCAAGACGTCGACTACGGCGACGACGTGCGCGACCGCGAGTACGGCATGCATGACACCGCCCGGGCGCTGGCAGACGCCCAGGCCGATGGCATTGACACCTTCTGTTTGACGATCGACCCTGCCGGTCACGACTACCTACGGGACATGGCGCCCGAGCGTCGCTACCTGGTCATCGACGATGTCGAGGCACTCCCCGAGGAGCTCCTCAAGGTTTGGCTCGCCCTGTCTGCGTAGAGCTCAGTGGTTGCAGTTGGGGCCGTGTTCGTGGTCACCAGCTGCATGGGCGGCCTCGTGGCGCTCGATTTCGGCGCGGACCTCGTCCATATCAAGTGCTTCGATCTGCGTGACCAGGTCTTCGAGTGCGGCGTGGGGGAGCGCGCCCGGCTGGGCGAATACCTGCACACCGTCGCGAAATGCCATCACGGTCGGAATGGACTGAATGCCGAGCTGGGCCGAAAGCTGCTGCTCGGCCTCGGTGTCGACCTTGGCAAAAGTGACATCGGGGTGACGCCCGGCAGCCTCTTCGTAGATGGGCGCGAAGCTGCGACATGGGCCGCACCAGCTGGCCCAGAAGTCGACCAAGACGATGCCGTCAGCAGTCACAATCTCTTCGAACTGCTCGGTGGTGATGTCGACGGTGGTGCTCATGGGTTTCTCCTCGCTGCGCTTCCGGACTGGAAGCCGCTACCCAAACCCGACCTGGTGCATCGAAATTCCCGGGAAACTTGTGTCGAGCGTCGGGGCGAGCGAAGTGTGCGCGGAAAATCACTTGCGGCGAGCGGGGCGCTGCGGAAGCATGACCGGTGACGAAAGGAGGCAACCCATGATGATTTCGATTCTCTTCGAAGGAAACGGCCGCTCGGCTGCAATGGCGCCTCCGCGTCTCCAGCTCAGCTGACCGAAGTCCGCGCGCTACGCGCTGACGCTGCGGTCGAGCTAGCTACCACCGGCGCTCGCAGGTCGCCTGCCCTTTCTGTGGGCTGTCTGCCCGTATTTGGGCTACCTGCGATCTCACCCCTATCCCGAAAGGACCATTCCCATGTGGGAACAACTTTTGTCAGAAGCCGTCGTGCGTGAAGCCGACCATCGTCGGGCCCGTGCGGCCCTTGTCCATCAAGTCCGTGCCGTGCAACGGACACAGCGCCTGGAACAACGTCAACGCTGGAAACAGTGGTGGTCGACTCGACCTACTGCGCCCTCCGCGAGCCGGGCAAGTCTCGGTCAACCTGCAGCGACGTTCTCTCGGGCGCTTCATGGCTAGCTACATTCGGCCCGATGACGGCCGTACTCGAAGCGCTAGCGATCGTGGCCGGCGCCGTGCTCGTTGCTGGCACCTTGTGGTCAGCAATGCTCACGGTCGTCGTGCCGCGATCCGAGCGTCCCTACATCACTCGTTGGCACTTCGCGGTCATCGGAGCCATCGTGTCGTGGCTCGCCCGTCGCCTGCGTGACCCGATACGCCGAGACCGGCTCGAGTCTCGGTTCGCCCCGTTCGCGCTCTCCACGTTGCCGTTCGTGTGGGCTGTCCACATCACGGTCGGGTTTGCGCTCATGTTTCGGGGCCTGAGCGAATCGTCGTTTCGCGATGCGATCGTCTTGTCGGGCTCCTCGCTCACGACGCTCGGCATTCGCAACAGCGACGACACCGTCACCTTGCTGCTTGTCATCGGCGAGGCACTGATCGGCCTAGGTCTCGTCGCGCTCATGATCAGCTACCTGCCGACGATCTATGGGGCATACATCCACCGCGAGGTGGCCGTTGCTCGTCTCGAGGTTCGGGCGGGCCGCCCGCCGCACCCCGTGACCTACCTCGATCGAACGAGTCGCATCGGGTGGCTCGACCAGATGGACGAGGTCTGGGCAGAATGGGAAGAGTGGTTCCTCGAGATCGAGGAGACCCACACCACCCACACGTCGCTGGTCCACTTCCGTTCCGCCTACCCGGCGCGCAACTGGCTCGTTGCTGCTGGCACCGTGCTCGACACGGCGGCGCTGATCGAGTCGACGGTCGACGTCAAGGCCTCACCTCGGGCCGCGCTGTGTCTGCGCTCCGGCTTTACGACACTCGCCAACATCGCGGATGCCGTCGGCGTCGCGCATCCCGTCGACCCTCACTGGCCGGCCCAGCCGATTTCGGTTGTGCGGGCGGACTTCGAGGCGATGTGCGATGAACTCGCCGCCCGCCGAATCCCACTGGTCGAGGATCGAGAACAGGCTTGGCGCGACTTCTGCGGTTGGCGGGTCAACTACGACGCGGCGCTGCACGGACTGTTCGACGAGCTCGGCTTGGACCGCGGTCAATGGTTCGGCCAGGGCACGGTCGTGCCGTCTGATTTGTCACGGCCAGATTTGGCCCACAAGGACGTTCAGGCGAACACGAAGCCGGAATAGCCCGCTTCGGCACAGTCAGCGAGCGCCGCTCGATACGCGTCGCTGCTGGGCAGGTTGAGCAGCTGGCGCCGTTTGCCGGGAATGTTGGCGCCCATGTACCAACTGTCTGCCTTGCCGAACAGGGTCATCTCTGCCCAGTTCGCCAAGACTTCGGACCACTGCTCGGCGGCCGCATGTTGGGTGTCAAAACGGGTGAGGCCGTTGGCGCGCACGTGTTCGAGCAGGTCAACGGTCCACTCGCCTTGGATCTCGGCGCACACCGGGCCGTTGCAGAACGAGGCCGCGCTCTGCGGTCCGTACAGCATGATCATGTTCGGAAAACCGGGCGCCGCCATCCCGATGTGTGTGTCGACGCCATCGGCCCACGCGTCGCCGATCCAGAGTCCACCGGTCCCGCGAAAATCCATGCGGGTGAAGCCACCGGTGTTGGCATCGAACCCGGTGGCGAGCACCAGAACGTCGAGCTCGACATGACCGGCCTCGGTCTGAATCCCGGTCGGCGTGATCGTGACCAGCGGGTCACGCTTCAGGTCGATGAGCGATACGTCGTCGCGGCCAAAGATGTCGTAGAAGTTCTGTTCGAGCGACGGCCGCTTCGTACCAAAGGGGTACGGCGGTTCGGTCGGCGCCAGGCTTTCGTGGAGCGACTCGTCGGCGATGCGGGCACGCGTCTTGTCTCGCCAGAAGTCGTAGGCGAGCCGGTTCGCGGTTTCGTCGGCGAGCGTGTCCTTGAACCCGCCGACCCAGAAATGGAAGCCGCCCTTGGCCCAGCGGTCCTCGTAGACGGCGAGCCGTTCTTCGTCGCTGACATCGAGCGCGGAGCGGTTGTCGCGGATCATGTCGTGGAAACTGCCCGGCGGCGCATTGCGGACGCGGAATACCTCTTCGTAGCTTCGCTTGTCGTCGGCCTGCTGCTCGGGGGTCAGCTGACGCTGCTCCATCGGCAGCGCCATGTTCGGTGTGCGTTGGAAGATCGTCAGGTGCGAGGCGATACCCGCCGCTTCTTGCGCGACCTGTACACCGCTGGCCCCGGTCCCGACGATGCCGACACGTTTGCCGTCAAGATCGAGTCCCTCGAGTGGCCAACGTGCAGTGTGGTGACACTCGCCCTCGAATGCGTCGAGTCCAGGGAGATCGGGCACATAGGGTGCCGAGCCGAACCCGGTGCACATGATCAGCCAGCGACAGTCGTAGCGCCGGCCGTCGTCGCTTGTGAGATGCCACTCGTGGTTGTCGTCGTCGAAGTGCGCGGTCGTGATGCGAGTCTCGAGGTCGATGTCGGGGGAGAGGTCCCACACGGCGTCGACGTGGTCGAAATAGGCCACCAGTTCTTCGCGTCCGGGGAACCGCTCTTTCCAGTTCCAGTCCTCCCAGATCTCGCGCATCGAGTACTCGTAGTTCGGGATGTGGCAGTCGACTCGCGCACCGGGATACCGGTTGTGGTGCCAGACCCCGCCGAGCCCGCTGCCCGCCTCGACCAGGCGGACCGACCAGCCTTCTTCGCGCAAGCGCTTCAGCTGATAGAGGCCGTTGAACCCGGCGCCCACGATCACCACGTCGTATCGCATCAACCCAAAGCGTCGCAGCTCGCCCCCTGGCCGGGAAAATCTGCGATCAAGTAGGGTCTGGCGAGCACGAGGCAAAAGGGGAACGCGTGACCGCACTGGCAATCGATTCGGGCGCAACCGATGTACCGCTCATCGAGATGACGATTGGCGATCTGCTTGCACAAACGGTCGCCGAGCATGGCGATCGCGAAGCACTGATCGTCTCGCACCAAGGCATCCGCCTGACGTGGAGCGAGTTCGGCGACATCGTCGATCGGGTCGCGAAAGGGCTCATGGCGTATGGGATCGACAAGGGAGACCGCGTCGGCATGTGGAGCCCGAACTACGCCGAGTGGGTGTTCGTCCAGTTCGCTACCGCCAAGATCGGTGCGATCCAGGTCAACGTGAACCCGGCGTATCGCACCAGTGAGCTCGAATACGCGATCAACCAGTCGGGCATGAAAGTGCTCGTGACGCGCACCGAGTATTTGACGTCGATGTACCGAGAGATGGTCGAGTCGGTGACACCGAACTGTCCAGGACTCGAACGCGCCATCTACTTCGACACCGACGACTGGCAGGAGCTACTCGACGCGGGCGCCGTGATCAGCGACGACGAGCTCGCCGCCCGCAACGCCAGTTGCCAACCGCTCGATGCGATCAACATCCAGTACACGAGCGGTACGACCGGCTTCCCCAAAGGCGCCACGCTTAGCCATATGGCGCTCATCAACGACGCCAAGATGGTCGGCGAGATGCAGGCGTTCAGCGTCGACGATCGTCTGTGTATTCCGGTGCCCTTCTACCACTGCTTCGGCATGG
Source organism: uncultured Acidimicrobiales bacterium (assembly GCA_938015575.1). GTDB lineage: Bacteria > Actinomycetota > Acidimicrobiia > Acidimicrobiales > UBA10347 > UBA10347. The sequence continues at coordinate 1,238 of CALLPT010000293.1, read as the reverse complement.
TCATGGGCAACTTGGCGTGTTGCGTGTTCGGCATGCCCATGGTCATTCCGTCGCCGACCTTCAACCCCGGCGAGGTACTGCAAACCGTGTCCGATGAGAAGTGCACGGTGCTCTACGGCGTGCCGACCATGTTCATCGCCGAGCTCGGTCATGCGGAGCTCGAGTCGTTCGATCTTTCTCAGCTGCGCACTGGTGTCATGGCCGGCTCGCCTTGTCCGATCGAGGTCATGCGCGACGTCATCGACAAGATGAACATGTCCGAGGTCACGATCGCCTACGGCCAGACCGAGACATCGCCCGTGTCGACGCAGACGCGCACCACCGACTCGGTCGAGAAGCGGGTCACCACCGTCGGACAGGTGCTTCCCCATGTCGAAGCCAAGATCGTCGATCCCGAAACGGGTGAGACCGTCGAGCGCGGCAAAGAAGGCGAGTACTGCACCCGCGGCTTCCATGTGATGCTCGGCTATTGGGAAGACCCCGAGAAAACGGCAATGGCCATCGACGAAGACGGCTGGATGCACTCCGGTGATCTGGCCACGATGGACGATGAGGGCTTCATCAACATCGTCGGTCGCATCAAGGACATGATCATCCGCGGCGGCGAAAACGTGTACCCGCGGGAGATCGAAGAGTTCTTGTACACCCACCCCAAGGTTGCTGACGCCCAGGTGATCGGTGTGCCCGACGAGAAGTACGGCGAAGAGATCATGGCGTGGGTCCAGCTCGCCGACGGCGAGCAGGCGACCGAAGACGAGATCAAGGAGTTCTGCCGGGGCAAGATCGCCCACTTCAAGGTGCCGCGCTACATCGCCTTTGTGAACGAGTTCCCCATGACCGTCACCGGCAAGGTCCGCAAGATCGAGATGCGCGAGAAGTCGATCGCCGACCTCGGCCTCGAAGCTGTCGCCGACATCGAGATGGCCTGACGCCCAACCCCTTCCGAAATTGATGTGGTTTGGGGGTCGTCATGACCCCCAAACGGCCTCAAGAACGAAGACTGGGGACACCAACCCACTCGAAAGGGATGATCAGGGGCTGACCGGCACGAAGTCAGCGAGCGTGTGGCCGGCGGTCCACTGCTGCAACCAGCCGCGAGCAAGGACAACGTCACCAAGAGCATCGCCACGGACCGCATACTCGAGTCTCGCACGACTGCGTCGCGTCGTTCGGGCGCGAACAATTGCGGTTCGCGGCCGGTCATCGGACGGTCTCGCCGTTTGGCGTTGTGATGGTGA
>CALLPT010000292.1 GCA_938015575.1 uncultured Acidimicrobiales bacterium | reverse complement strand
AGCAGTTTCAGGATCTCGCCGTGCACTCGATCCATCTGTTCGGGAGTGAGGATGTCGATGTACGGGAGTCCTCGGTCGAGTTCGGGCAGCCAGGCCGGCCCCTGGGGACCTTGGCGGGCGGCGCGACGAGCGCTGCGGCCGCGCCGACCACCGCGAGCGGATGCGTCATCGGTCATGAAGATGTCCTTTGTGGTGAGAACTGAGCCGCGAGTTCGCGCCGAAGTGCTTCGAGCGCGGGGTTCTCGGGCCGATCGGTCGCGATGCCAGTCCGCACGACCGAGCAGATCGCCGGCAGCTCGATTTGCTCACCGGGCTGCCAGCGGGTCATGCCGGGGGTGAAGTTGCGATCGTTGATGACGGCGACGCCAAGGCCTGCTTCGACCGCGGATTGGATACCGCTGACCGAGGGACACACGAGTGCACGTCGAATGCGCCAGCCGGCCTTGCCCAGGGCACGCCCGACGATGTCGCCATAGGTCCAACCATCGCCATAGGAGAGGAACGGCAGCGGTTGATCACCCGCAAACTCGACCCCATGGCCGACGACCCAGGCAATGGCTTCTTGGCGCACGACGAGATCGGTAGGTCGGGGGCGTTGGGGTCCCGTCGTTGGGATTTGCAACAGGCCGAGATCGAGGTCCCCATCGTCGACCAGATCGGCGATCGTGCCGCTCAGTCCGACCCGTACATCGATCTCGATGTTCGGATATGCCCGCCCGAAGCGCGCCAGCACTTCAACGAGTTCGTCGGAATGCAGATCCTCGTTGCTGCCGAGCGCGAGCGAACCCGCCAGCTCACTACGCGTCAGATGGGCGACGGCTTCGTCGTGGGCACCGACGATGCGGTCGGCGAAACGAAGCAGGTCAGCGCCATCAGCGGTCGCCGTGACAACAGCACCGCGCGCGACGAGCGCTAGGCCGACACGCTCTTCGAGTCGCCGGACCTTGTGGCTCACCGCGCTTTGGGTGATCCCCAACGAGTCCGCGGCGAGGGTGAAGCTGCCCGTGTCGACGACGGCGCGCAAGGTACGCAGCGACTCGATGTCGATCTTCAGTTCCGGCGACCTCACATGCACCCCTGCGAGCACCGACAGGCTGTCATGAACAAGTGTCCTGCGGCATCGCTCCAGTATGACAAACCACACTGGGTCCCGCTACCCACGGCATCGGCGAAAGCGCTGGAACCATGCGGTCGATCAACCACTCTCCGTGCTCGTCGTGCGCGCGGTATCGAATTTTCGTGATGTCCCGGCAACACAGAACCTCTAGTTTCGTGTCAGGACCTCGGCAATGGAGCCGCAGGCACGGCGCAGGCAAAGGCAGATCACGGTGACGAAGCACGTGCGGCGATCCTTGGTGGTACTCGCGACAATTGCCGGCATGGTCGCTGCGACACTCGTGTCGACCCCGACTGCATCCGCAGCGACCCTGTCCGGCTTCGAAATCGACGGCGACCGCATCAGTGGCAACGACGGCGGCTTCGACTGGGACAGCCCGGTCGTTGCTGGGAACTACGAGCTGCGCACCGACCCCTGTCAGGCCCGCGGCGACGCCGCGAACGACGACATCGGATCAGGCGGATCCAAGATCACCAACGAACCACCCGAACTCATCAACGCCACCGCGCCCGAGTTCGCCGATCTGTGCTTGACCGAGTCCACCTACTTCCTCGACGGCGCAGATGTCGTGTTGTGCATTGCCTGGGAGCGCAGCAAGGCCGAGGGCACGAACTCGTACTTCTTCGAGATCAACCAAAGCGACGAGCAATACGCCAACGGCATCCCGGTACGCCTGCCCGGCGACGTCTTGATCGAGTTCGACGACAACGCGAACGACACGCAGATCAACTACCGACTCTGGGACGGCACGAACTACCCGAACACGGGCACCTTCGACGACACCTGGACCGAGGCCGCACTCTCGGCTGACCAGCTGTTTGGTGAAGCGTGCATCAACCTGAGCCAGACCGTGTTCGACCCCGGGGTGTGCATCAACTTCGGACAGATGTGGATGTTCTCGGTCTCCGGAGGCTCGCTCGGCTCCCGCCTATTCGAAGTCGTGCTGCCTCGTACCGACATCGGCGCGACGAGCTGCGGCACGATCGGCGTGGCCAAGACCACCCAGCCGGCAGGGGCCGACGAAGCATTCACGTTCGAGCTTCAGGCCGTCGGCACCGATGCCGCCGGCAACATGACGTTTGTCAACCTGAACCCCAACCCCGGACAATCCGACCCCGTTGGCGACGGCGAGTCGTTTGGCAACTGGGACACGACAAACGACAGCCCCGCAACCGGCGATCCCAGCCGGACCCTGCTACTGCCTGGCCAATACGTGCTGAGCGAAATCAACGTTCCCGACGGCTGGCAGCTCACCGAGATCGAGTGCACCGAGGCCATCGATCTCGCGAATCAGGTTCAGAACCTCGAGCCGGTACCGACCGTCATCGACGCCGCCGCCGGCACGGTGACGGTGAACCTTGACTACAACGAGCACGTGACGTGCGGGTTCACCAACGCCCAAGTCGCCACGATCGACATCACCAAGATCACGGATCCGCCGGGAGCGGCCGAGACCTTCGACATCACCTTTTCCGGCAACGGCACCGTGTTGGCAACCCTGCCGCTCTCGCACCTGTCGACCGGCCAGGTGCGAGTGCCCGCGAACGGCACGACCTATTCGATCGCCGAAATCCTCCCGGCTGGATGGGCGCTCGACAGCATCGTGTGTGACGACGGCATCGACCCGACCGGATTCCTGGTCGAACCGGGCCAGGCCGTTGCCTGCACCGTCACCAACGTCGAGGCCGGCAACATCTCAATTCTCAAGCTGACGGATCCACCCGGCGCGGCGACGGTCTTCACCTTTGACATCTTTGACGGCGGCGGCAATCTCATCGACACGGTCGATGTCGTCGATTCCACCCCCGTCACGATTCCGGTCGCAGGCGGTTCGGTATCGACGGTCGTCGAGCGCACCGCAGGCGGTTGGGAACAGATCGACGCGGATTGCGGCGGCCAGGACCCCGCCGTCGGTGTCTCGGTCCCCGCAGGCGACACCATCACCTGCACCTTTACCAACGCGCTCAAGCTTCCCGAGCTCGAGATCGTCAAGACCGCGGTGCTCGGGCCTGATGGGGATTGCAGCACGGGCGTCGACGGTGTCGTCCTCGAGGTTCCCGACGGCGCCACGGTCACGTGGTGCGTGACGGTGACCAACGTCGGCGAGGGTCCGGCGACCGGGGTGACGGTGGCTGACGACCAAGCACCCGGCGGCCTGGTCGAGCTCAGCTCGACGACGCTCGCCGCTGCTGGCGGCTCGGCAAACGGTTCGTACGACGCTGTCGTGTCGGGACTCGACCTCGTCGAGAACATCGCGACCGTCAACACCGACGACCCGCGCTCACCCGGCGAGCCGTTCTACGGCCCGGGCGAAGAGCCGAACGACGACGCACAGGTACAGCCGGCGCCGCTGCCCACGGGCTTGGCCCTCCAAAAGGCCGTCGTGGTCGGCCCGGCTGGCGACTGCCCGACGAGTTTCGACGCCGCACTCGCCGGCGACGGCGACCCGCTCGCCGTCGAACTGGGCGACACCGTGACCTGGTGCTTGCTGGTGCAGAACACCGGAGGCGTCGATGCGACCTCGGTCGTGCTCACCGATGCGCAAGCGCCGGCTGGGTTCGACGGCGCCGTCGGCACGCTCGCCCCAAGTGAGACCGCCGTGCGGTCGTTCGACCTGGTCGTGACCCTGGACCTGCCCGAGCGCAACACGGCGACCGCGGCCGGGCAGTCGATCTACGGGCCGATCCCGCCCGTGACCGATACGGCCATCATCGACGTCGCGAATCCGATGCCATCGATCTTCTTGTCCAAGACGGTCGTGCGATCTGCCGAATCGTGCGATGTCGCCATCGAGTCCGTTGACGAACTCGTCGTGGGCGAACCGGGCGAAGAAGTTCTCTGGTGCTACGTGATCACCAACGACGGCAACGTGGCCCTGACCGACCTGCTCTTGACGGACCCCGACGTCGACCGCGTCGACCAAGACGTCTTCGCTGCTGCCGGCTTCGCCGACGTCGCCCTCGCCGTCAACGAGAGCGTCGCGTTCGCGATTCCGGGCATCATCCCGGCCGGTGGCGAAGGAAGCCTGGCGCTCGTCACGGCGGCTGCGTCGACGATCGAGGGTGAACCACTCGAGGGCATTGCCCGCGTCGATGCCGAGAACGACGCGGCCGTCATCGATGCCGCGATCGAGCTGGACAAGACCGTGGTCGACGCGTCGTTTGCCAACTGCACCGCAAGCGAAGAAGAGGTGCAGGTGTTCTTCGGCGTCGAGGTCACGTGGTGCTTCGAGGTCACCAACATCGGCTCGGTCAACCTGCTGGTGACCGAGATCTATGACGACCGCATCGGTGTGGCCATTCCGATCGCATCCGAAGACCAGCTTCTCGAACCAGGCGAGACGATCAAGGCGGCGTTCTCGGCGCCGGCCGAGTTCGACGTCTTCCGCAACACCGCGACCGTGGTCGGCGTTCCCGTCGACGACGACGGCGTGCCGTTCGAAGACGCATCGCAGCCGACCGACGAGGACACCGCGCTCGTACGCACGGTGCCGACGCCGATCTTCGGAACCGTCGAGCCAGAGGAACCCGATGAGGTCCTCTCGACGCCGCCCCTCGCAGTCACGGGTAGCGAGACGACCTTGCTGCTGTCGATCAGCGTCATGCTCGGCGCCATCGGCGGCGCGCTCCTCGTCGGCGCCCGGCGCCGTCTCGAAGAGGTCCACGCCGGCTAGCTCCACGGACTCGCCCGATGCGACCGGACTAGTGTCAGGTTCGATGAGCGGAAACAACACGTGGCGCGGGATCGCGCTTCTCGCGCTCGGCCTGTGCGTCGCTTCGCTCGTCACGACGACGCCGATCGCGGCACAGGCATTCGACTGCAGCGGCAACGACTGGTCCGCGGCGACCACCGACGAGTTCAACGCCGCGGTCGCCTGCTGGGATGACGCCGAACCGGGCGACTACACAATCACACTGACCGCGGACATCGCCGATCCGTCGGTCGTGTACGCGCGTGATGCGACCTACTCGATGACGATCGACGGGGCTGGCCATCGCATCACGGGCGGCATCGCACTGTGGGGCGACTTCGCGGCAGCACCCGCGGCCCGTGTGTCACCACTGACGCTGCGCAACCTCACGGCACATTCGCCAGACTCCCCCGCGATCACCATCGCATTCGCCGGTTCGGTGAGCATCGAGAACTCGATAGCCGTCGACTCACGGATCGGCGTCGCGGTCTACGAAGCAGATGCCACGTTGACGCGGGTGCACTTCGACGGGATCGATCCCGGCAATCCACTCGACGTGTCGTCGTCACGAGTCCTCGTCGAGCACTCACTGATCGAGAACACGTTCGAAGATCCGGCGCTGCACGTCGAGGACAGCGCGGTGGTCATTCGCAACTCGATCATCCGCAACACCGACGGTCTCTTCGAGGGGTTCTGGCGCTCCGAGCTCCTGTTTGACCGCAGCGCCATCATCGACCTCGACCACGGCTTGACCTCAGCCTTTCTGAACGGGCCAGCGGAATCGACACTCAGCTACATCAACTCGACGTTCGCCGAACACGACGCGCAGGTACCCCTCAACACCGGCATCGGTCAAATCGCCGGGTCGTTTACGCAGGTCGCCAACTCGACCGTGCTGAACAATGGCGCGCACGGCGTGATCGGGCCCGTCGACACCCGATCGAGCATCGTCGACCGTTGCGACACGCCGTCGCCGGACCTGCCTATCGATTGGCCTGCAGCGAGGTTCGAGGGAACGCCCGATGACCTGGGAGGCAATGTCGGCGGGTGTTTCAATATCGGGTTGAGCGCCCACTTCCCGCTCGACGACTATGGCTGCGCGGTACCCACCGTCGCCGGTTGCGTACCGACCTTTGCGACCTCGGCACAAAGTCCCGCTCGCGGTTCGGGCCAATGTTCCAACACGATCGTGGCCACGAGCACAAACCTCTTCGACATCGAGCTCGACAGCCTTCAACCCGGAACCGCTTCCGTCCTGACCGAGCCCGGCACGCAGATCCTTGATGGTCGCGGCTTTGCACGTACAGCCTGTGATGCTGGCGCCTACGAGTCGGACGGCCGCGAGCCTGCGCATCCCGACCGCATCACCGTGGCCACGTGGGACCTCGCCAACCCGGCGCCGGACACCGGAGAATGGCTTCCTCCGCTCGAAGAGGGAGCCCAAGCCATTGCCGACGCAGTTACCGCCGAGTCGGTCGACGTCCTCGTTTTGCAGCGCACCGTCCGGGGACCATGGCGGAGCCACACGATCGACATGCTCACCCGGCTGTTGATCGACCGGGGACATTCGATGGTGCACAAGTTCGCACCAGCCTTCCTGGTCGATGCCGAGATGGAAACGGGGCAAGCGATCTTTTCCCGGGTACCGATTCTCTCCCGCTCGACCGTCGAGGTCCCGCATCCCGATGCAGAGGGTCTCCCCGCCATCATCTTCGAAGCCGTGCTCGACACGACGAACCCGGTTCGTATCGTCGCCGTGCGAGGCCACGACGATTCGCCGTGCGCCTACGTCGCAGCGCTCGACATTTGGCTCGACGCCCAGCCGCCAATGGCGACAATCCTCGCGGGAAACCTGACTGGCGATCGGACCGACCCATGCGTCGGCGAATTCGCCGCAGGCTGGGTCGATGCCTGCGCTTCGACGGCCGCCCAAGCCAGCTGCGCCCAGACAATCATGGATGGGTTCGAATTCCTTACGACCGACTCGACCCAGGACTACCTGCTGCATCGGGCGGCACCCGACACACCAATCGCACTCAGCGAGGCACGGGTTCTGAACGACCGGACGACGACCTACACCCACCACTGGGCAGTCGTCGGCGAGTACGACCTGGCTGGCATCGGTTCGGCAGACATCGACGCCGATGGGGTCGATGACATGACTGACAATTGCCCGACGATCGCGAACAACTTTCAGGTCGACCAGGATGGCGACCGCGTCGGCGACGAATGCGACCCGGTGCTTGATGGCGACGCGAACTGCGACGGTTCCCGAGACATTGTCGACGCACTCGTCATTGCTCAGTTCGCCGTGTCAGTCCGCCAAGGCGTCGAAGACTGCCCGCTCGCCGATGTAACCAGCGAGCTGTTCGTCTACGGCGCCGACGCGAACAATGACGCAAAGACCGACATCGTCGACGCCCTGGTTCTCGCGCAGTGTTCAGCAGGCCTCGTCAATAGTGTCTGCCCGCCGGTGCCGGCGGCCGATTGAGTCGCACGCGCCTAGGTTGGGCCCATGCTCGTGACGCGGATCTACACCGGCGACGATGGCCAGTCGCACTTCGAAGACATCGATATCGAGATGGGCGAGCCAGGTCTTGGCGGCTTGTTATCAGACCCCTGGGCCGCGTCGGCCGTGCAGTTCCGCGAAGTGCCGAGCGAGTACCTCCTGGACTTCCACTGTGCGCCTCGACGTCAGCTGGTCGTCAACTTGACCGGCTCGGTTGAGATCGAAACCGGCAGCGGTGAGACCCGATTGATGGGTCCGGGCTCGATCCTGCTGGCCGACGACACCACCGGCCAGGGGCACATCTCGCGCCACGTCACCGACGAGCCGAGAAGCTGCCTGTTCATTCATCTGGACTAGCTCACAGGTTGCTGATCGCCGGTCGAAACAGCAGTGGGATCGTGATGCACATGGTGGCGAGACCGACCCAACGCATGGTGAGCACGGGCCCGACCGCCGGTGCCAGCACGGACTGAATGAGAGCGCCGAAGGGCAGTCCTCCCGAGAATCCGAGGGTCATGATTCCCATCACCCGTCCCATCATCGCCGGCTCGGTCGCCTGTTGAAGCAGGGTGCGATGCGACGCGATCGCGAGCCCGGCATTGATACCCCAGGCGACCATCACCACGACAGCGATCGGATAGTTCGGGGCCAGGCTCAAGAGGAATTGGCCCATCCCGAGCCCGACGCCGATGAAGTACGCGACGTTGCGTCCGTGGCGCATCTCGCTGCGCCCGGCCACGAATACCGAGCTCGACAGCATGCCGATGCCGAACGTGCCCAGCAGCACGCCGGCCGCAAATGAGCCGAGGCCGAAATCGTCTTCGACGACTCGCGGCATCGAGATCTGCATCGCGGCGAACGACGCACCGAGGATGAGCGAAGCCGCGAGCAAACTGCGGCGGGGTTCACTTCCCAGCCCGTACCGAAGCCCTTCGACAATCTCGGCACCGAGTCGGCGACGTACGGCTTCGGCGCCGAGAGGATCTTCGCTCGGGATCTCGAGACGCAGCATGAGCAAGAACGCCACCACCATCACCGCCGACAACAAACCGAATCCAGCCGCGTTGCCGAGCAGCGAGATGATCAGGCCGCCAAAGGCAAGCCCGGCGAAATTCGCTGTCTGTCCACCAGCGTTCTGAAGCGCCGCCGCGTTCATGAGCCTCTCCGGCGAGACCAACTGAGGCACGATTGCATTCAAGTTCGGTTGGTTCATGACCAACAACGCGCCGATCACAAGTGCAGCGATTCCGGCGACACGCGGCGTGACGACGTCGACGGCGATCAGCACCGCCAACACCGCCAGAGCCCCTGCACTCGCACCCGTCCACCACAGCGAGAAGACTCGCCGATCGACGCGGTCGGACCATGCGCCAGCATGCAGCGACAGTGCGAGCGCCGGGACCCCGAGCGCGATGCCCACCAGGCCCTCGGCCGCCGACCAGTCCGTCAAAGTGACCATGAGCCACACGAACATGAATCGGACGGTCCCGTTGATGCCGAACACGAGCACCTGGGCGATCCAGAAGTTCCGGTAGTTACGGTCGGCCAACAGTTCCCGCACCGGCGACGTCGCTGTTGACCGCGACGCGGAATCGCCCATCCGGCATCCTCGCAGCTCGAGCGGGCTAACTCTGCAACCGGGGCGCCGAGCCGTTGTTACCCTCGGGCGAGACTGGGCGGACGGAGGGCCGACATGAGTTCAATCGTCGTGTCCGACCTGGACTACTCGCCGCCAGGCGCGGAGCCGCTTTTCTTCGATGTCAGCTTTGGCGTTGCGCCGGGCGAACACGCAGCGATTGTCGGACCGAATGGTGTCGGCAAGTCGACGGTGCTTCGGATCCTGACGGGCGAGATAGAAGCCGATGGCGGCGAGTTCGCGATCGGTGGAAGCTGGCTACGCATGACCCAGGACGTCGGCATGGGCAACCCCGGCGACAGCCTGCGCCAGATGCTGCTCACCGTCGCGCCACCCCAGCTGCGTGCCGCCGGCGAGGCGTTGCTGCGCGCCGAGGCAGCGCTGGCCGATGGCTCCGACGATGGCATGGGCTATGCCGAGGCGTTGACCGAGTGGGGCGACCTCGGCGGTTACGAACTCGAAGTTGCTTGGGCCGGGGCGGCCGAACGAAGCCTCAAGACCCCGGTCGAGGACTTCAACACTCGCCTCGTCGGCCAGCTTTCCGGTGGCGAGCGGAAGCGGCTGGTGCTGGATCTGCTGCTCAACTCCGCAGCCGACGTTCTCTTCCTCGATGAGCCCGACAACTACCTGGACATTCCGACCAAGGTCTGGCTCGAGGATCAGATCGCTGCGTGCCAAAAGACGATCCTGATGGTCAGTCACGACCGGGTACTGCTGGAACGGGTCGCGACCAAGCTCGTGGTGCTCGAAGGTTCCGGCTGCTGGGTCCACGGAGGTTCCTACACGACGTTCCCCGAGGCTCGCGAACACCGCCAGCAACTGCTCGGCGATGCGTTGCAACGTTGGAACGACGAGGAGCGTCGCCTCTTCCGCCACATGAAAATCATGAAGCAGCGGGCCGCGGTCAACTTCAAGAACGCAACCAAGGCGAACGCGGCCGAGACGCGATGGGAGAAGTTCGTCAAGGCCGGTCCTCCTCCCCCGCCAGTGCCCGATCAACACATCAAGGTGTCGCTGCGCGGCGCCGACTCGGCTCGGCGCGTGCTGAACCTCGTAGACGTTGCGATCGATGACCTGTTCTTTGCGTTCAGCGACGAGGTCCACTTCGGTGAGCGCCTCGGTCTGATCGGGCCGAACGGGACCGGCAAGACCCACCTGTTGCGCGCGCTGGCCGGAGACGGTCAGCCCCACGACGGAACGATCGGGCTGGGTCCGAGAACCTCGGTTGGCACGTTTACGCAGATCAACGATCGGCCCGACTTCATGGGCCACGAGATTGTCGACATCGTCAAGGAACGCACCGGCGAAGAAGAAAAGGCGATGAAGGCGTTGGGCCGCTATCGGCTGTCGGCGCACGCTCGCCAGAAGTTCGAAACCTTGTCCGGTGGACAAAAGGCGCGCCTCGAAATCTTGTGCCTGGAACTCGAAGGGCACAACGTGTTGCTGCTCGACGAGCCGACCGACAACCTCGACATCGAATCATCCGAGGCGCTCGAACAGGCGCTCGAGGGGTTCGTTGGCACGGTCGTTGCGGTGAGCCACGACCGCACGTTCCTCGGCGGCCTGGACCGCTTCTTGATGATCAACGACGACGGCGCGGTGTGGGAGCTTCCCGACTACGACCATGCCATGGCGGCGCTCGCCGACCCCGACGCGATCGACCGCATCAAGCTCGCCAAGCCCCTCACCACCCTGTGACCCCATAACCCCGACCCGGCAGCGGCGTCTGACACCTGTCACGCATGACAGACTGCACTGCAGAACGGTAGTCTGCATGACAACGCTGATAGCTGCGGAGACACACTCCAGGGGGACGTGATGGGCCGAGACATCGAGGGCGTGTGCATCGCGATGTGCACGCCGCTCGACTCCACAGGAGAGAAGGTCGACGACGGTCGCCTGCGCGACTACATCGACGAGATTCTCGACACCGGCATGCACAGCATCCTGGTGGGCGCCGGGACTGGCGAGTACGCCTACATGACCGAGCCCGAAGTTCGCCACCTCGTCGAAGTCTGCTGTAGCCACATCGACGGTCGGGTGCCCGTCGCTGTGCAAACGACCCGTATGGGAACGGCACAGACGATCGAAGCAACCAAGCACGCCGAGGACTTCGGCGCCGACGCGGTCATGATCCTGCCGCCGTGGCTCGAGTCGCCGTTCGAGCGAGGCGTGATCTGGCACTACGAAGAGATCGCCCGCCACACCAACGCCGACATCATCATGTACAACACACCCGGATCGAGCGGCATCGAGATCACCACGGCCATGTACCGGCGCCTCATCGCCGTGGACAACATCAAGTACATGAAGGACTCCGAGGGCGATCTGGCCAAACTGCAGAAGTTCGTCGCGATCGGTGGCAAGGTCCTCTGCGGGGCAGACCCGATCGCCCCCTATGCCCTGATGGCCGGCGCGGTGGGCTGGATCTGGGGCGTCGCCAACGTGATCCCCCACGAGTGCGTGCAGCTCTACGAACTGATCGCCGCCGGCAAGCTCGGCGAAGCGCTCGAGCTGTGGAAGTTGATGGAGCCACTGAACAGCTTCCTGTGGGACAACGACTTCGGCGTCGAGTACCTGGTCGGCGCCAAGACCGCGGCGAACATGGTCGGGCGCAACCTCGGCCCGAACCGAAAACCGCAGCTGCCCGTGACCGGGGATGCACGGGTCGCACTCCAGGCCGCCATGTCGCCACTACCGGTGAACAAGGTCGTACGCGACCGCCTCGTGTACCGGTCGTGGGAGGACGAACAGGACTGGCTCACCTCGATGAGCAGCCGCAGCCCTCGGCCCGACTCCGCAGAGGGCACCGAACGAAGTGAACGATCGATTGCGAGGAACCCATGACGCTCACCGATGCCGCGGCAATCGCGGAGACGCTGTCGCTACCGACCCAGGCCGTCATCGGCGGCCAGATCACCGACGCGATCAGCGCCAAGACGTTCGCTTCGATCAACCCGGCAACCGGCCAGGAACTCGCCCAGATCGCCGAGTGCGGCTCGGCCGATGTCGATGCCGCCGTCGCTGCCGCTCGATCCGCCGTCGACACGGGTCCCTGGGGCGCGATGGCGCCGGCCGATCGACGCCGACTCATGATCCGCTTCGCCAACCTGATCGACGCGAACGCCGCGGAGCTTGCGACGCTCGAAGCCCTCGAAGGCGGCAAGCCCATTGCTGATACGAGCAGCATCGATGTGCCGGAGACGGTCGAGGCGATCCGGTGGCACGCCGAGGCTGCGGACAAGGTCTACGACCAGATCTCGCCGTCGGGACCTGGCGTCGTTTCGATGATCGAGCGGGAACCGCTCGGCGTCATTGGTGCCGTGCTGCCGTGGAACTTCCCGCTGATGATGGCCGGCTGGAAGCTCGGTCCGATCCTGGCGACCGGCAACGCCGTGGTGTTGAAGCCTGCCGAGCAGACGTCGATGACGACGCTACGGCTCGCCGAGCTCGCGCTCGAAGCCGGCCTGCCCGCCGGTGTGGTGAACGCGGTTCCTGGCTTCGGACCGGCCGTCGGCGAGCCACTGGGGCGCCACGGCCATGTCGATGGCGTGACGTTCACGGGATCGACCGAGACCGGCCGCGAGTTCCTTCGCTACTCGGCGGACTCGAACCTCAAGCGGGTCACGCTCGAGTGCGGCGGCAAGAACCCGCTCATCGTGATGGCCGATGCCGACAACCTGGACTCGATCGCTGATCACATCGCGACCTCGATCTTCTGGAACGCGGGCCAGAACTGCTCGTCGAACTCTCGCCTCATCGTGCACTCGTCGCTCAAGGCGCAGCTGCTCGACTTGGTACTCGAGCGTGCCGGCGACTGGGTGGTCGGCGACCCGCTCGACCCGGCCACGAAGATCGGGGCGATCATCGAGGAAGCGCACATGGCGAAGATTCTCGACAACATCGCCGCGGCGAACGAGGCAGGCGCCGAGCTGATCCTTGGCGGGAACCAGGTTCGCGCCGACTCCGGCGGCTGGTTCGTCGAGCCGACGATCTTCGACAATGTCACCCCCGACATGCGCTTGGCGACCGAAGAGGTCTTCGGACCTGTCCTTGCGGTGACAAGCTTCGATCAGCCCGACGATGCAATCGAGTTGGCGAATCGGACCGAGTACGGACTGGCCGCTTCGATCTTCACGAGCGATGTGCGCACCGCTCATCTGGCTGCTCGCCGGATCCAGGCCGGCACGGTGACGGTCAACTGCTACGGCGAGGGCGATATCACCACGCCGTTCGGCGGCTACAAGTTGTCCGGCTTCGGCGGGCGCGACAATGGCCTGGCCGCACACGAGCAATACACCCAACCCAAGACCATCTGGCTCGACCTCTCGTGAAGACGTTCTC
>CALLPT010000291.1 GCA_938015575.1 uncultured Acidimicrobiales bacterium | reverse complement strand
GGCGCACTCGTCGGCGGCGCCTCGCTCGAAGCCGAATCCTTTGCCCGCATCTGCCAGTACCGCCTCCAGGGCTAGTAACTGCGTCGAACTCGCGTCGGGTCGACGTTGCACTGCTCTGACACCCGCAACTGGTAAGGATGGGGTTGTGCCGCTACATCTCGTCGGGCACGGTCCCGCACAGACCGAGCCGGGTGTTAGCGCCGCCGAGTGGCGACTGGGCGTTGACGCGGCGGCTGCTATCGCCCCGCTGCGATCCTCGGGTGTACTGCCGGTAAGCGCGGCATGGTTCGTGTCACCGGAACCGAAGGCGATCCAGACCGCTGACCTGCTCGGTCCCGACAGCTACGAGGTTGTCGACGAACTGCGCGAACAAGAGCGGACCTCGGCTTGGCTTGATGACTTCGAGGATCGGGTCGTGGAGTCGCTGAGTGAGCCGGACCTCCCCGCGATTCTCGGCTGGGAGCCGGCTGTGGCGACGCGCCGACGCGTCGTCGATGCCGTGCGTGCGATCACGGTGCGCGCCATGCTGCGGGGCCACGACGACGTGGTCCTGGTCGGCCACCGCACCGCCTGGACGCTGCTGGTCGCAGCCTTGACCGACTCGACGCCCGATGTTGCCGCCTGGCGCACAATGCTGAGCCCCGATCATTGCGCCCTCGACGGCGCCGAGGTCACGTCGCCCTGGGGTGCGTGGCGAGCTCACGACGTGTAATACATGCCGCCGTTCAAGCTGACTGTCTGGCCCGTCATGTAGCTATTCGTTGCCATCAGCACCGCAATGTCGGCGACCTCGTCGACGTCGCCGAAACGCCCGACCGGGATCCGAGTCGGGTCTGCCGCGGTTGCTTCTCGCAACATGTCCGTCTCGATCTGGGCCATGGCAATCGCGTTGACCGTGATGCCTTCCTTGACGAGCTTGCTTGCGTAGCCGTGCGTCAGCCCGATCAGCCCGGCCTTTGAGGCTGCGTAATGGGGACCAACGGACCCGCCCGTCTGGGCGGCGGTCGACGAGATGTTGATGATGCGTCCCCACCCAGCGGCGCGCATCGCCGGGACGACGGCCTTGCTCATGAGGAATGCAGAAGTGAGGTTGACGGCGATGGTGTGGTGCCACAGGTCGATGCTCAGATCGTCGACGTCGATCACCCGCTCGCCGGTACCCGCATTGTTCACGAGGATCGTCGGTGCACCGAGGGTTTCGGTGCACGAACGCACGAGGTGATCGACCTCGCCCGGCTGGGACACATCGGCTCGCACCGCGATGGCTCGACGACCGAGCGCCTCGATTTCTTCGACGGCGCTGTGCGCCCGGTCTTCTCGAGCCCGGAAGTTGACGGCGATGTCTGCGCCGGAACCGGCGAGAGCAATGGCGATCGCCCTTCCCATCCCGCGAGACGATCCGGTCACGATGGCGACACGCCCCTGCAGCGGTAGCGAACTCATGTGTAGAACCCGTCGCTGTCGTCGAAGTCGTTCGGCTTACCGAACATGGACAGGATCACGGCGCCAGTCGGGGAATAGGCCTCGTGTCGATTACCGGCCGGACGCCATATGTAGTGGCCCGGCCCTGCTTCGCCTTCGTGGTCAGCGAAGGTGCCGGAGAGGACCCAGGTCTGTTCCACATCGGTGTGCGTGTGCGCAGGAACGATGGCTCCTGGCGCGAGCTTGAAGAGAATGGTCGACCGACCAGTTTCGGGTTCTGACCACAGCACCTTGGTTTCAATGCCGTCGAAATCCGATGGCGACCAGTCCATGGCATCGGGATCGATGTACTTCGATGCCAGCTCCGGAGGATTCTCGATCATCACGAGACCCTAGATGCCAGCGCTGGACGGCGTTGTCAGAGTTGCCGGTGTCAGAGCAACGCAACAGGTTGCGGGTGTCGAGAGTTGCGGGTGTCAGGGCAACGCAACCGAGCAGTGAGATGTGGGCTAGTCGACGTAGCGGCGGATGCGTGCTTGCTTGCCTCGGATCGTGGTCCGCTTCATGTTACGGACAACGTCGTCGACGGCTGCGTCGGGGACGCCCACCACGGCGTAGTGGTTGGCGATACGGATCGGGCCGATCTCGCTGCCGGGCAGACCGGCTTCGTTGGCGATCGCTCCGACGAGATCGCCGGCCCGAAGGCCCGCGTTCTTGCCCAGGTTCACGTGCAGGAAGCCCCGTTCGCCGTCGTCGCTGCGCGGCCGGCTTCCGCGCTTGCCTCCGGTCTGGCCGCTGCCGGGGCGGTCGTCGCGCTTGTGCTTCTTCTTGCCGCCTTTGCCCTTGGGCCCTCGATCGTTCTTCCAGTCCGAAGCGTCGGGAATCTCTTGATCATCGATCGTGGCGCCGCGCGCCCGGTGCACCAGCTTGAGCGCAGCTCGGGCGATGTCGCTCTTCTTGAAGTCGACATCGAGCTGGTCGAAGATCGCGTCGTAGTCGTCGAGGTCGTCTTCGGCGAGAGCGTCTCGGATCGCGTTGACGGTCATCTCGATCTGCTTGGTGCGCAAGTCGGCGACCGAAGGCACCTTTTCGATCGTGAAGCTCTGCTTGGTGAGCCGCTCGATGTTCTGGAGCAGCCGGCGCTGGCGAGGTTCGGCGATCGTGATGGCTACGCCCTCTCGGCCGGCTCGGCCGACACGACCGATGCGGTGGACGTAGCTCTCGGGAGCAGACGGCACGTCGTAGTTGACGACGTGGGTGAGCGAATCGACGTCGAGGCCGCGTGCGGCGACGTCGGTGGCGATGAGGATCTCGGCGGTGCCATCACGCAAGCGGGCCATGACCCGGTCGCGTTGCTTCTGATCCATGCCGCCGTGCAAGGCCTCGGACCGGTAGCCGCGGCCATTCATCGTGACGGTGAGCTCGTCGACCTCGGTGCGGGTCCGGCAGAAGACGATCGCCGACGTTGGCGCTTCGACATCGAGGATGCGGCCGAGCGCGCTGGCCTTGTGCGCCCGCATGACCATGTAGACCGACTGGCGGACCTTGGGGTTGGCATCGCCGGTGCCACGGCCGATCTTCACCGTGATTGGATCGCGCTGGTACGTCTCGGCAATCTTGGCGATGCGAGGAGGCATGGTCGCTGAGAAGAGCACCGTCTGGCGAGTGTCGGGCGTTGCTTCGAGGATGGCTTCGATGTCCTCGGTGAAGCCCATGTCGAGCATCTCGTCAGCCTCGTCGAGCACAACGGTTTGGACCGCGTCGAGGTCGAGCGAGCCACGCTTGATGTGATCGATGGCTCGGCCAGGAGTGGCAACGACGACGTGCACACCGCGCTTGAGCGCCTGGAGTTGGCGTTGGATCGGTTGGCCACCGAAGACGGGAACGACCCGCACGTTGGACTCGCGTCCGTACTTGAAGAAGGCTTCGCTGACCTGTACCGCGAGCTCGCGCGTCGGTACGACGATCAGCGCGAGGGGAATCGCAGCATCGTTGCGGTCGATGTTCTGCAGGATCGGGAGGGCAAAGGCGGCGGTCTTGCCGGTGCCGGTTGCGGCCTGGCCGATGAGGTCCCGACCGGTGAGAAGCTCGGGAATGGCCTGGCGCTGGATCGGCGTGGCTTCTTCGTAGCCGAGCTTGCTGAGCGCGCCAAGCAGTTCTGGTTTGAGGCCGAGGTCGGCGAAGCTCGTGCCGTCGGCATCGTCGTGGGACATGGTGTCGCCTTCGTGGGGGAGCGTCCCACCCTAGGGCCGCTTGCTCGCCGGCGAGCGTGACCCTTGGCGCGCCACCTGGTTGTCGGCCGCGTGGAAGCGGGCGGCCGGCACGTAGCCGCCCGACCGCCGCTCGTTCCACGGTGGCTGCTGGTTTAGGGCAACAAGCTGTCGATGAGCTCGCAGGTGGCGTTCAAATCGCCTTGGTTGACGACGTTGGCCAAGCCAGCTCGTGGCTCGTCCGCGGTGCCCGGTCCGTGGCCATCTCCCGAGGGATCACTGCTGTGTGCTCCCTGTGGGAATCCATCCGCAATTGCCGCTGCGGTCAGTTCACCCCAGTTACAACTCGGTTTCGCGTCGGCGCTGGCGCCGAGGGTGGTGAAGAAGAGTGCGCCCGCCAAGACCACACCCACCAATCGTTTCGTCCGTGACATACCCGCTCCTTGATGTCGTCATCGATGGACGACACCGAACCTAGACAATCGCATCGTCTCGCGCCAGCGGTCGAACCGTCTCGCGAGGTGGTCACGGCGAGCGGGTCAGAGGTCCATGTCGGCGAGCCCGGCGATGGACTCGGTGGTGGCGATGCCGACGGGCTTGCCCGAGGCATCGACGACGGCGACGGCAGCGGTGCTGTAGGTCGCCATGACTCGGGCCGCTTCGGTCGCGAGCGCGTCTTCGGCGACCGGTGGAATGTTGCGGAGCACGTCGCGGACGCATGCCTGGTCGCCGAGTTCGAAGAAGGCAGGCGCAACGTCGTTGAGCACCAGCAGTTCGCAGGTGCCGTTGGGCATCGCGACGGGAAGCGCGGGCAGCCGCATGTCGCCGCCGAGGCGATCGATCACGTCGGCGAGTCGGTCGTCGGGAGACACCACCAGCGCGTCTCGTTCGGTGACCGCCGACACGGGTCGGCCGAGCTGGCGTTCGAGTCGGCCCTTGCGTTCGTCGAGCTGGCCGGAAGACACCGAGCCGTCGCCCATCGCAACCTGGGAGACGGCGGTCGCCACAAGCGCGGGGATGACGAACTCTGCCCGCCCCGTGGTCTCAGCCACAAACATGACAGCCGCCAACGGGGTGCGATAGGCCGCGCCGAGCACGGCGGCGAGCCCGATGGCCGAGAAGAGCCCGGCGGACTGCTCGTCGGCGACGATCTCGACCAGGCGTCCGAGCAAGATGCCGACCACAACCAGGGGTATGAAGAGTCCGCCGACACCGCCACCAGCAAGGGTCGCCGAGGTGGCGATCAGACGCAGGACCAGCAGCGAGGCGATGACCCAGAACCCCCACTGTGGGTCCAAGACAATGTCGACGGCCTTTTCGGCGCCGGGGCCGAAGGTCACGGACTCGTCGACGAGCTCGAGCGAAAGCAACACCGCAGCGCCGAGGACGATGGCGGCAACGGGAATGCGAACCAGCGGTGACCATCGCGTCGTCAGGCGCTTCGCCTTGCCGAATAGCTGCGCGGTGCCGCGAGCGGCAAGGCCGCCGAGCAGGCCGATCACGAGCGCACCGATGATCTCCGATGTCGACGTCTCATCGATCATGCGAAACCGAAGCAGCGGATCATCGTTGGTGAGCGGAACGAACACCAGATAGGCGGCTGCCGACGCGACGAGAGAGGGGAGCAGCGCATGACGTGCCAGGTCGCGCCGATACGGCGATTCGAGCGCGAACAACACCCCAGTCGCGGGTGCCTTGAACACCGCCGACACACCAGCAGCCGCGCCAGCGGCGAGCAACGCGCGGTGGCGAGGCCCGTCGTAGCGGGGCAATCGGGAGCCGGTGAAGCGCCCGATCGTTGCACCGAGGTGCACGGCGGGACCTTCAAGACCCAATGCGCCGCCCGATCCCAGCGTCGCTATGGCGGCCGGCAGCTTCCCCTTGAGATCACTCGGAGGGAGCGACGATTCGCCGTGGAACGCCTTGATGTAGTCGTCGCTGGTCGAGGCGTCGGTACGACCCCATCGCAAGAACACCGCAGCCACCGCCAGCCCGACGCCGGGCATTGCCGCGAGCAACCAGCGTGGTGCATCCTCGGCGTCGTGAAGGAGCCACTCGATCGCCACCCACTCGACGACGGCGACGAGGCCGCCGACGACCGCTCCGACCAGTGCGTAGACGACGAAATCGGTGGCGTGACGAATGCCCTGCCCAGCGCCGGCGTTGGCCTGCTCGGCAAGATGTGTGCGCAGGCGACGGCGCAGCCATTCGAATCCCACGGTTGGAGACTAGAGGTGTGTGTCGTGCGACTGGTCACGTGCCGAGGAAGCTGCCACTCTCTCCGATAACTTGTGCGACGTGGAATGGGTTCTGATTCCGATTGACGTCATCGCCGCTATTGGCC
This sequence comes from uncultured Acidimicrobiales bacterium, assembly GCA_938015575.1. Taxonomy (GTDB): domain Bacteria; phylum Actinomycetota; class Acidimicrobiia; order Acidimicrobiales; family UBA10347; genus UBA10347. Next base: position 56 of record CALLPT010000291.1, on the reverse strand, counting down.
TGATCATCCTTGTGCTGCTGCATAGCGGTCGCGGTGGTGGCCTCAGCGACATGTTC
>CALLPT010000290.1 GCA_938015575.1 uncultured Acidimicrobiales bacterium | reverse complement strand
CCGCAGCGAACGTCACGACGGGTTTTCCGTCATCACCATCGATCGACCCGAGCGAGCAAACGCGCTCGACACCGAGCATTGCCTCGGCCTGCACCAAGCCGTCAAAGAGGCCGAAGCGAGCGGCGATCGCGCCGCCGTCATCACCGGCGTCGGTTCGGTGTTTTCTGCGGGGGCTGACTTCGGTGGCGTGTCCGCGGATGGCTTCGCCGAAGCGCACCGCAACATGCTGCTCCACCTTGCGGCGTGTCCGATTCCTCTCGTCGCTGCGGTGAACGGTCACGCGATCGGCGCTGGCATGCAGGTCGCGATCTCGTGTGACCTGCGCGTGGTCGCGGACACGGCGACCTTTGCGATCCCAACGGCCCGCCTGGGGCTCGCCGTCGATCCATGGACGATCGAGCGACTCGCCGCGCTCGTCGGCGGCGGTCCGGCTCGACGCATCCTCATGACCTGTGATCGGGTCCTGGCAGACGACCCGTCGATCGTCGGCCTGATCGACCGACGCGGTGATCTCGATGACGCCCTCGCGCTCGCCGCGGACCTCGCCACGATGGCGCCGCTGACGCTCAGCTACATCAAGCGCGCCGTCACTGCGGCAGGCACTGGCAGCGATGCCGACCGGGATGCGGCCCACGCCGCGTTCGATCGCATTTGGGCCAGCTCCGATGCAAGCGAAGGCCTCCGCTCCAGACGAGAGAACCGCGCGCCCGACTTCAAGGGCGAATGAAGCGAACGGGGGCGACGGCGACGACGGTGTAGCTTCGCCCAGTGAGCAGCGACGCCACATCGCCGTTGATCGAGGTCGACGCGACCGACGACACCGATCCCAACAACCGGGTGCATCATCACGCCCGCATTCGCGAGGGCGAGACCAACTTCGTCACCTTGTGCGGCTTGCGGATGAAGGGCAAGCGCCCCGACGCTGACCGTCTGCCCTGCTGCCCGCTGTGCAACATGGAGATGGGTATGCTCGGGCGCCGCTGCAGCTAGCCGACCCTGGCGTCGGCGGTGGACCGTCTCCGCAATTGACCGTCGAGACGGAAGTCCCATACCGTAGATGTGGGGTTGCATCCGGTGGCTCCCGTCTAGGGGGACATCATGAAAATGCGTTTCGGGAGCTTCATCGCTCCGTTCCATCCACCCGACCACAACCCGACCCTGTCGCTCGAGTGGAATCTCGAGCTGATCGAGCACATGGATCGGCTCGGCTTCGACGAGGCGTGGATCGGCGAACATCACTCGGCCGGCAGCGAGATCATCGCGTCGCCTGAGATCTTCATCGCGTCGGCAGCGGCGCGCACTCGCCACATCAAACTCGGCACCGGCGTCGTCTCGCTGCCGTACCACAACCCACTGTGGGTCGCCGAGCGAATGGTGCTACTCGACCACCTGACCCGAGGCCGCATCATGTTCGGCGTGGGCCCTGGCGCTCTGCCGACCGACGCCGCGATGCTCGGGCTCGAGCCTCCGGAGATGCGTCCGTTGCTCGAGGAGTACATGGAGATCGTCATGCATCTCCTGACCAGCGAGAAGCCGATCAGCTACCAATCCGATCGGCTGACGCTCAACGATGCACGCCTGCATCTGCGGCCATACTCGGACCCGTTGTTCGACGTCGCCATCGCTGCGGTGGCCTCGCCATCGGGCGCCAAGCTCGCCGGCAAGTACGGCGCCGGTGTGTTGTCGCTCGGCGCCACGGTGGCCATTGGCATGGACGTGCTCGCGCACCACTGGACGATCCAGGAAGAAGTCGCCGCGACCTATGGCCAAGTAGCGGATCGAGCGAGTTGGCGCCTGGTGGGCCTCATGCATCTGGCCGAGACCGAGGAAGAAGCGCGCCGCGATGTCGAGTACGGCATGGAGCAATGGTTCCGGTACTTCCAGAACGTCGCCGCGTTCCCACAGATGGCGGTCGACGGTGGCAATCTCGATGAGATGGTCGACTTCGTCAATGGGGGGCTCGGCGTCGTCGGTACTCCCGAGATGGCGGTCAAGCAGATCCAGGAACTCGTCGACCAGTCGAACGGCGGCTTCGGTGCGTATCTGACACTCGCCCACAACTGGGCGAACCCGCAGATGACGAAGAAGAGCTACGAGCTGTTCGCTCGTCACGTCATGCCGCACTTCCAAGGACAAGTGTCATCGACGGTCGACGCAGCCGAACGGGCGCGAGAGGCTCGGCCTGGCTTGGCCGAGAAGCAGCTCGCGGCCGTCGAGCAGGCGACCGAGGCCTACGAGCAGGAAAAGGGCGCGATCAAGATCTGAACTCAGTCCCCCAACCGGGAACGGTCGACCGCGGCGACGAGTTCGTCGACGGTCGGCCGATCATCGGGGCCCTTACCCCAGTAGCCCCAGGCGAGCGTTCCATCAGCCGCGATCACCATGTCGCCGCCGAGTTGGAGGGTGTCTTCGACCGGCGCACGCAAGCGCCTGAGCCCGGCCAACCCGTCGCGTCGCAGCAGTTGCAGATAGCGACGCGCCGCGTGGGTGCCCCACACTCGGGCCACCGTGCCGCGTCCGAACCCATACGCTCGATACGAGGTCCGATCCGCGTCGAGCAAGACCGGGAGGGCCAAGTCATTGCGCTCCACGTAGGCCTGCAACCGCTCGGGTTCCGTGAACGTCACGAGCACGACGGCTGCGTCACCGAAGTCGTCGAGGCGCTCGCCGACCGCGAGCGCGTGAGCGGCGCACGGCAGTCAATGGATGTGGCGGTGGAAGACCACAACCACCGGCCGCCCACGCTCGTCGGCAAGGCGCCACGTCGCTCCGGCCAACGTTGTCAGCTCGATCGGTGGCGCAAGCGCCCCAATCGCCGGTCGCTGTAGGTCAGAGGCCACGAGCGCATTGTCGTCGCGTTGTTCATGATTCGCACCGCGGCCGCGGAGAAGCGGACCTGCCAGACTCGACCCATGCGTGTGACAGGACTGTGCGGAGGCATCGGGGCCGGCAAGTCGACCGTGGCGCGGTTGCTCGCCGATCACGGCGCGTTCGTGATCGACGTCGACCTGATCGGTCGACAGGTGATCGAACCTGGCGGCCGCGCCTATGACGGCGTGATCGAGATCTTCGGCACAGGGATCCTGGTCCAAGACGCAGCCTCTCCCGCCCCGATCGATCGCGGCGCGCTGGCCTCGATTGTGTTCTCGGATCCGGTCGAGCTCGCCCGGCTCGAGTCGGTGAGCCATCCCGCGATCAATGCCGAACTCGACGACCAGCTCGATGCCGCGGCAGCTGCGGGGCACCGCTGGGTCGTCCTCGACATGGCGGTGTTGGTCGAGTCGTCGCTGGGCAAGAACCTCGCATCGGGTCGCGGCTATGACCGGGTTGTCGTGGTGGAAGCTCCCCAGGCCGAGCGGGTTCGGCGCCTGGTCGAGAGCCGGGGCATGGACCCCGACGATGCCGCAGCACGGATCGCGAGCCAAACCGATGACGCAACCCGGCGCGCCGTCGCGGACATCGTCGTTAGCAACGACGGCGATCTCGACACGCTGCGGGACCAGGTCGCGGCGGTCGTCGGCGAGCTGAGCGAACCGCTCTGACCAAGCTCGCTCGGCCACGAGCGAACTGGCAAGAGGAGGCGCGTCTCAGCGAAGCAGCCCGTGGAATGCGAGCATGTCGGAGCGGAAGAGGTCGGGTTCGTTGCCGACGCCGCCGATGGCGGCACCGCGGCGCCCCCATCCTCGGGCTACCGACGAGCGAAAGGCCTGGCGGTCCGTCATTGCGGGGTCGGCTAGCCCGGTGACGGGGTCGATCATGGCACCGTCGTCGGCCAGCATGATCGTGGGCGCGAACTGGGTGACGCTGGCTTCGGCGATCGTGTACGGCGCCTCGGGCCGGTCGAAACTGTGTTGGGCTCCCTCAACGATGCGCATCGTGGCGTCGGCTCCGGTCGCTCGGATGGCGTTGATCTGTCCTTGGGCTTCTTGCACAGAACACCACTCGTCGAGTTCGCCGATGATCGAGCGCACCCGAGTCGATCCGACCGCCGGGTCGAGGAACTGCTGGCCGCACCACGGGTAGACGCCGTACACCGCGGCGAGGCCGACGTCGGGACCTGCAACCGCGTCGGCGAAGCGGCGAGTTGCCGCGGTCAGGACTGCTGCGCCGCCTCGACTGTGACCTTGGGCCGCGATGCGGTCGGAGGCGACCTCGGGGCGCGCCGAGAACACGTGGAATGCGGCAAGGACATCCCATGCCGAAGCCGCGAAGCTATAGGCGGTTTGGTTCGCGACGGTCGAGGCAACCGACCGGGCGCCGAACGGGTCGAGGACCATGACGGCGAACCCGGCTTCGGTCAGGGTTTCGGCGTGCGCTTCGTGATTGGGGCCAACGCCCAAGCTGCCGGGCACGATGATCACGCCCGGTAGCGGTTCCGCGGCCGGTGGCAGGAACACCTTTGCATCGATGTCGATGCGCTCGCAGCCACCAGGGTCCGTGATCGCCTGGTGAAAGTTGATCGGGTTGGCGGACGAGATGACGACGTTCTCGCCGACAACGCCGGCATAGCTCGTCTCGATGTCGCGATACCGCAAAGAAGATTCGGCCATATCTGCACCCTAGAAGCCGACGCTGAAGCGTTGCAGGTGCGACCCCGGCGTTGCAGAGGCTTAGGATCCGACCGTGCGTGAGCTTCCAGAACTGGTGGACCTGCCTGACGAGGGTCGAACCTTCACCGGCACGCGAACGGTATCGCTCGCCGACGCCGCGCCCGATGGCCGCATGCGCTTCGACGCGATCGGCCGCTTCTTGGGTGACATCGGCAACGACGACACCGACGATGCGGGCTTCGCCGAGCTCGGCTTGGCGTGGGTCGCTCGCCGCGCCACCATCGTCGTCGCATCGTTCCCGACCGCCCGCGAAGCGCTCACGATGACGACGTGGTGTTCGGGAACGGGCAAGCGATGGGCCGAACGGCGAACCTCGATCACCGGTGACCAAGGTGGCCGCATCGAGGCCGCCGCTCTCTGGGTGCACCTTGACCCCGAGACGGGACGGCCCGCGCCGTGGGGCGACGCCTTCGCCGATGCTTATCTGCCCGCCGCTGGCGGTCGCCAGGTGGCGAGCCGGCTGGCACTTCCGAAGTCACCCGACGCCGATGCGGCGAGCAACGAGATGGGGTGGTCGTTTCGCCAGACCGATCTCGACGTGTTCGACCATGTCAACAACGCCGCCTATCTCGCCGTGCTCGAACAAGCGCTGGGCGCAGGAGTTCCACCCGCCCCATTACGGATCGACATCGAGTGGCATCGGCCCATCGGCGCCAACATCGAGTTACGGGTTGTCGAACAGTTCAGCCCGGCCGGCATGCAGATGTGGTTGCTCGACGAAGCGGGCACCGTCGCCGTGATCGCCGGCGGACCTGTCGTCGACTAGAAGTTCGCCGAGACGCCGGGGCTACGCCGTCGCAGCGTCGCGGCGGAATCCACGATCGATCGGGGTGTCGTCGCCACGCCAGCCCCACCTGGATTCGCGACGATCGTCGAGTGGGGAACGGTCCCCAGAGACGGACCCCGGTTCGGTCTCTACATTGCATCTATGCGGCGGCCCTGGCGAACCACCAAGCTGACGACAGCGTCGGCAACGTACAAGTCAGCGACACCTGCTGGCGTGCCCCTCCAGCCAGCGGTGTCCGAGCCCTGGCACCGCACGTCGGACCCACTACCGATCCGGCGGGCGATGCCTCGCTTCCTGGTGATCGTGGCGGTGGCGGCCGCCATGATCGCCGGGGCGTGTTCCACGAGCGCACCGTCCGACATCGCCGAGCCGACGTTTCCGCCGACGCCGACACCTACCTCGACAGCGAGCGATTCACTCGAAGCCCCAGCGACTCCTGGCGCGCCAACGCCCATCGCTTCGGTCGACACGCCGCCGGCCCCCACCGGCGCGCCGCCGGCCCTTCCGACCCCGGCGACGACACCGGCACCTCCACCAACCCCACGGCCGATCTCGACCTGCGCGGGCACGTCGGTGCCCGAAGCCCCACTCTTTGTGTGGGGCGTCGCGGATGATGACGTCGATGGCGGGCTTGTCGCCCACAGTCGGGCAGACGTCAACTCTCCCATCACCCGCGTCTTGGCCCCGAACGCGCTCGCGCTACGGCCGACCGGCAACTGCGCGCCTGCCCCGAATGGCGCTCCGTGGTTCGAACTGTTCAATGCATTCGACGGGACCTACGACTGGGTCAATGCCCGCTACCTCGCGCCTGCGTCGCCGGCTTGCCTGCACGGCGAGGCCTATGGAAGTCGCACGAGATCCGGCGCACGCGATGGCTTGGCGAACTTCCAGCAGTTCGGGCCGATCGAGGGTGTTGCCCGAACCGAAGACGGCATCGTCGCCTTTTACCCCGGCGACGCCAGCGGTTACTCCTTGGTCGACGGCGGCGACCACCCGGCGAACGTGCTCGAGTTTCGCTGGTACCACGCCGACGCGATCACGATCGACGTGCCCTGCTTCGCTTACGGACCGGCAGGGCCCGTTTGTCTCACGCCATCGACAACATCGAGCGACGGCGCGGTGCGGGTGTTCGCGTTCAACGATCCTGAGCCACGACTCAACCGCAGCCGACCGACCGATGCCGAACGAACCGGACGCCTGTACGCGCGACCTGCCGAACGCGGCTTGCGCGACGAGTTCGTCGAAGTCCGGCTTCCCGGGGACCCGGCATCGTTCTGGTACGACCCCGCCGTCACCGACAGCGTCGACGGCACCTGCACCGCAGACGAGAACCCGCTTCGCCAAGGCACCGGCTGGGACTTCGCCAAGCTCGCGTGCACCATCGGGCGCCACGGCACCAACGAGCCGGTCCTGTCCGCCGGCTCCAGCGACCCCACCAGCAGTGACGCGGACCATCTGCACAACCTGACCTCGTACGTCGATGCAGACACGGACTGTGTCCGCATCGTGATCGAGCTCGGGAGCGGTCAATGGTCCGACGATGACGAGCCTGCTGCGGAGCTGCCACAGGTCGACGTGCGGAAGAACACGACCTCGACATCGGTGCACTTCGGTGACTGCACGTGGGAACCGGAGTGCGGGCCCATCGCCATTGGAGCCGACGATCGCGGCAGCGTCTACGTCGCCAGCCACGGGATCAAGGCGTTCGGGGCGCGTGACCTGGACCGGAACTTCTATGTCGAGATCCTGCACCCGCCGGCGGTGTCGAACGTGACGTTCGTGGAGAACCCGGCCCAGATCATCGTCGACGTGCTGTTGGAGCCGGGAGCGGTGCCCGAGTGGTACGGCGGCGCACCGACGATTGCTCGTCGTCTTCCGACCGACGTTCGAGCGGGCACGCCACTGGTCGTGCGCGGCTGGGACCGCCCATTCGAGGCTCAGGGTCAGTGGCGGATCTATCGCATCGATGACCTCACCCAGCCGCTCGACGATGTGGCCGTCGAGACGCTCGACCTGGTCACCTATGGCCTGTACATGACGTCGGATTGGACGGTTTCGTCGGGGACCTTCGTTGCCGAGCTACCGCCACTGGAACCGGGCTTGTACGCCGTGCTCTTCGGCAGCTCGGCACCCGTCGACGGCGCCTACGTGGCTGCCGGCCAGGTTGTGCGCGCCTACGACGCCAGCGTCGACCCCGCGACGCTGCCTCGCCTCGATGCTCAGATCTGGGACCGGATCGAGCTCGCCGAGTGATTCGATCGGTTGCGCTGATTGCTCAGAGTTCGGCCATGGCTTCGTCGATGCGACGAAACAACGGTCGAGCAAACAGAAGCAACGAACCAACAATTGCGCCCGCCATGAGATAGACGCGCTCGGGCCCCCACCGCTGCGCGATGATCCCGCCGACCATCGCTCCGACGGGTTGCAAGCTCCAGGCGATGAACAGGTACGCGGTCATCATCCGTCCGAAGATGTGATCGTCGACGAGGCGTTGTCGAACCGTGGCGCTGATCACATTCCAGGTGGGGTCGGACACCCCGGCGAGCAGTACCGCCAGAATCACGAGCGGCATCGACGTGACGAGACCGAGCAGCAGCACGTAGCCGACAAATGCCGCCACGCTGATCTGCATGCTCACGCCGTGGCTGGTCCGGCGAACGATTCGGGTCACGAAGAACGTCAGCGCGAACGCGGCGATCGCATCGACGCTGAGCAGTAATCCGTACTGGACTTCGGACAGCCCCAGCCGTTCGGTTGCCAGCAGTACGAACACGCCGTCGATCGCGTTGCCAGAAAACGAAAATGCGGCGACCGCGAAGGCGAGCGGCCGCAGCACCCGGTGGCCCCACACATAGCGCAGCCCCTTCTTGATCTGGTCGAAGAAGTTGCCTTCGCCAGCAGGATCGACATCGGCGATGAAACTGCCGGGCAACTGCAAAAGTGCCGCAACGCTCGCCAGGTAGAGGGCGCCGGCACTGATGAATGGAATGGCCGGATCGATCTGGAACAGCAGTGCGCCGATGGGTGGGCCGATGAACGTGTTGGTCACCGTCTCGCTCGCCCGCAGTCGACTGTTTGCGACTTCGAGCTGGCGCGAAGCCACGACGTCGCGCACAACGGCCGGAAGCCCTCCGTCGATCATCACCTCGGCGACGCCAACCGCGAACCCGCAGACAGCGAGCAACAGGATCGAAGCGGCGTCACCGAAGATGGCGGCGACCACCCCCACCAAAACCGCCGATCGCACGAGTTGGGCGGCCATGGCGATGCGGCGCCGATCGAAGCGATCGATCAGCACCCCCGCAGGCAGTCCGACAACCAGGAACGGCAGAACCCGGGCCGCGGCAACCGCCGTGATCAGGCGGGCGTCGTCGGTCAGATTCACCGCGAGCAGCGGAAACGCGACCAGCGACAGCCCGTCGCCGAGGTTCGATGCACTGAACGCTGTCCACAGTGTCCAGAAGCGACGCCCCAGTGGCCCAGAGGTCGCCGCGCCGCTCATCCGTCGAGACTACGGGATCTCACCGCCTAGCTCCTGCGAGTTCTCGCCGGTGACCGGGTTGATCACCTGGTCAGAAGGACTGCTCCTCTCGAAAGCGCGGGCTCCCCGCGGTACGGTTTTTTCATCGAGACCACCCCCGCTCTATCGATCGACGCCCCGCGCTATCTCCGCGAGCTGCGCGATCATCTACGCGCCGAGGAGCCCGAGCTTTGGGCCTGGTTCACCGAGAGCACTGACAAGGCCGACGAAGCCGACAACACCGGCGCCGAAGTTGAGCTACTCAAGAGTGCGATCCGACTGACCGGCGGACCACATTCGGCAACGGCGGCCGAGGCGGCGCTGTTGGCGGCCAGGCTCGGACTTTCCGACGACATCGAGGTCCATCAGTCCCTCGACGATCAGACCCGCAATGCCCGTGTGCAGATCTTCGGCGGCAAGATCCACATCGTCTTCAGCGGTGACTTGCTTGACCTGCTCGATGACCGCGAGGTCCGCGTCGTGCTGCTGCACGAACTCGCCCACGTCGCGTTGTGGCGGATCGACGATGGCGACTTTCGAGTGCTCGACGCAATGATCCACCGCTTGGCCGACGAGTCGAACGATCCCGAGGTCGCCGAGTCGGCTCGCCGGGTCCGCCTCCACACCGAGGTCTGGGCCGACCGGATCGCACGGGCCGTGCTCGATGATCTCCCGTCAGTGGTTGCGACGCTGATCAAGACGGGTTCCGGCCTGCGCCATGTCGATCCCGATGCGTATCTGCGCCAGGCCGAACGCATCTTGGCCGAAGACACGGCGACCAGCACCGCCCTGACGCATCCCGAGCATCACATCAGAGTCGCCTGCCTGGCGTTGCCCGTCGACGGACCCACGACCGACGACCAGATCGAACGGCTCGTGAATGGCCCCGACGACCTCGACCGCATCGACCTGCTCGGCCAGCTGCGCCTGCAGCAGCTTGTCGACGCGGCGCTCTCGGGTGGGGTGCGCGCGATCGGGGCGGCGGCCGGGCGCAGCGGGATCGCCGCCTATCTCGGCAACTATCGCGGCCGGCACACGACCGTCGGCGACATCGCTTCGGTTGGCGATCGATCGTCGTCGGCGTTTGTTGCGTCGTCCGAATTGCGCACGCCGCTTTCGGACGGCGAGTTGTCCGAGGCGGAGCCTTCGGTGCGCCACCTGGCCGGCGCCTTGCTCGTCGATCTCGCCATGACCGACGACTCACTATCCGGCCTGAGCGAGTTGCGCGAGCTCAGTCGCGAGGCCGACCGGATCGGCGTCGCCGCCGAGTTCGACAAGATCCTGTCCAAGGCAACGGATCGCACCGTCGCCGACGCACGCAAACTCCGCGACGCCCAGGACACACCATGACGTTTGCGCGCCTCTTGAGCGAGGCGATCGCGAGCGACGGCCTGCCGCGCACCGGCGATGTGTTGGCGGTCAGCCTGCCGTTGCTGCATGAGATCGCCGCGCTCCACGAGATGGGGTTGACGAGCGGGCTCACGTCAGCTCACGACGTCCGCTACGACGGCGAAGCGCTGCGCCTCGTCGATCACACGGGCCGGGCGCCGCGACGCAACGAGACGGCGATGCGCGAACTCAATCCCGCAGCCACCGGCTCGGGGATCGAGGTCCGTGCCCGCCACGAGATCGACACGGTGCTCGGCCGCAGTGCCGACTGGAAGAGCGGCGACGTGCACGACGGCGACGGTCCGGCGACGCGCCCGATGGTGCTGGTCGGCTATCGGGCCTGGGAGCAGGACCACGGCCACCATGACGCACGAACCGACATCGCAGTGGCCGGCCTGTTGATCACCAGCTTTGCGACCGGCCTCGATCTCGACAACGAGTCCGATGTCCACGAGCTCGCCGGCGCCCGACGGCGGCTCACGCAGCTCAACCCGGGTCTACACCCGGTGGTCGCCAACGTGTTGGCTGAGATGATCGACCCGGATCGTCACCACCGACCGCCGGAGGTCGCGCAGGTCATCACCCGGCTCGAACATCACCGTGAGCTGCCCGATGATCTCGACCTGTCCAGCGCGTACCTGGATCCCGCCGACTGGCGTCGAGGCGTACTGACCACGCTGCGGGATCGGGTCTTCGACACGACCCGGCGCAATCGAGCCCTGTACTTCCGTCCGAGCTCGACAACGGTGTCGCTTACCGAGGCTTCGGTGCCGCTGCTGCTCGACGTATCGCGGGTCAAGAGCGACGACCTGTTCACCTGGACCAGCAGCGTGGCCGACAAGCTGCGCGCCGGATCGACCGTCGACCTCGAGCAATGGTGTCGATTCGAAGAAGCCCCACACGTGGCGCCGGCACTCGACAAGCTGATCAGCAACGAACGCAAACTGCGCACCGAAAGCGGCCACGGACGACTCCGACTGATCCTCGCGTTTCTGCGCTGGTTCGACCCCCAGAACAACGAGGTCGTCCATTCCCCCTTGCTCCAGATGCCGGTCGAACTGACCCGCCGCAAGGGGGTCAAGAAGCGCTACCAGCTCACGGTCGACGGCGACGCGGTGGTGAACCCGATTCTTCGGTTCGTGTTCAAGGACCGCTTCGACATCACCTTGCCCGAAGCGATCGACCCCGGCCTGGACTCGATCCGCGCGTTCGTCGCCGACCTCGAACGCCAGGTCAAGACGACGGCTCCGGCGGTCGATATCGCCATGATCGAGAAGCCGCGCATCGAGCTACTGCGCCGTCGGGCCCAGCTGCGGGTGGACAACTACCGGCGGCGTCGGGCGAAGACCCAGGCGTCGACCGGTCGGTGGCGGCGCACACCGCACAGCTACACCGATGACGACTGGCGACCGCTCGGCTTGGCCCTGTACCAGCGCTTCGTCATGAGCCCCGAGCTGCCGCTACGGAGTCTGGCCGGGGCGCCACCACGAACGCGCCCTACCACGTCGGCCTTTACCGATACTGCGACAACCGGCTCCGGAGCTTCACGCACCACCGAGACCTATTCGGTGACCACCGCCGATGTGCATCAGCACCGATGGGAAGTCGACCTGTGTGCCGTCACGCTCGCCATGCTCGGCTCGCGACGCACCTCGCTGAGCCGAGATTACGACGATCTGCTCCGGCGACTCGACCAAGGTGATCGCTTCGAAGCCTCGCCGTTCGTCGAACTGTTCTCGCCCGAGGTCTCGAGCGAACAGCCCGCCCCGGTCGAAGCGATCTCGCTCGATCAACACCTGGTCCTGCCCGCCGACGATGCTCAGGCCCGAGCGGTTCGCCGCGCCGTGCGAGGGGATTCGTTCATCATCCAAGGGCCGCCGGGTACCGGCAAAAGCCAGACCATCACCAATGTCATCGCGGCACTTGTGGCCCAGGGGAAACGGGTCCTGTTCGTCTGCGAGAAGCGGGCGGCCCTCGATGTCGTCGACAACCGTTTGCGCCAGGTCGGGCTCGGCGATCTTGTGGCGACGATCCACGACAGTCAGCTCGACCGCAAGTCATTCGTCATGGATCTGGGCGCGACCTACAACGGATGGATCGAGGCCGGGCCTTCGGCGCAACGATCGTCGCGGGAGCGCTTGCTCGCCGACATCACCGAACGGCTGCGGCCACTCGACTTCTTGGTCCAGGATTTGAGCCGGCCCCGCCTCGGGACATTCTCGGTTGCCGGTCTCATCGAACGCAGCGTGCTGATGCAAGCCCAGGGAATCGCGCCAGCGCCGGCACCATCCCACCCCGTCTCGCTCGACGACTGGTTCACGGCTCGTCCCGCACTCGACGCAACGCGCGATGCATTGGCAACCTCGGGGCTTCCCCACGCCATCGGTGCGCACGCGGCGCTGCGGTTGCAGCCTTCGGTCGCGGCGCAGCCTGACCCCGTGACGACCGCCGTGCAGCTTGGGCGCCAGCTTGGCGAACAGTGCACCGCACTCACCAACGCGTGGCCGGGAACCGGCGACGCGTCGAACATCGCGATCGGCGACTTGCGGGGGCTGGCCGAGTTCGGCCCGACTGTCCGTGCGGTCGCGGCGAGCCCCGGCGCCGCCTCGATCGATCCAGCGGCGCCGGCGCATCAGGACCTGCGGCGGGCCGCCGACGACCTGGCCGGCTGGGAACAGGTCGTCGCCAACTCGCCGGTGCCCGCGCGGTGGAAGCAACTGCTCGGGGCCGACGACGCCCGCAATGGCCTGGCGATCGCGCAGGCCAACGAAGGCTCGTTCTTCAAGTTCCTGAACGGGGGTTGGAGGAACCTCAAAGCGACCGTCGAGTCGGCCTACGACTTCGGCCAACACAACGTCGCGCCGCCCATCACCGCAGTGTTGGCCGAGCTGGTCGAGTACCACGAACAGGCCGATTCCCTGGCGGCCGCCCGCCACTACGCCCAATCCCAGTTCGGGGTCGAGGATCCGAGAACCGTTCGAGACCTCGTGGACACCCATCACGCAAACCCCGTTTTTGGCGACCTTGCTCGCTCGGCCTCGACCCTCGGTCCCGCAGAGGTCGCGCAACTGGTCGCTACCGCGAGCGCCGTT
>CALLPT010000289.1 GCA_938015575.1 uncultured Acidimicrobiales bacterium | reverse complement strand
CTCACGAACTGGCGGCGGGCCGCTCTTCGCACCGGAGCGGTTGCGCTCCATCACACGGGGGATTCCTGGGAGGAATGGGTTCATGACCACGGCAATGCGCGCCAAAGGCGCCGGCCGCACGAACGTCGATCGCTTTCTGACAGTGCTCAGAGTTGCGCTGTTAGGCCTTATCGCCATCGGGTTGCTGGCGTTCATCTGGCAACAGATCGACCCGGGCAACGCGTTCGCAAAGTGGACGCACGACGGCGAAGAAGCCAGGCGACTGTCCTGGGCACAATTTCGCGGCCTGATCGTTTCCGGCCTCAGCCAGGGGGCCATGTATGGCCTGATCGCCCTCGGCTACTCGATGGTCTACGGCGTGCTCGGCTTCATCAACTTCGCCCACGGCGAGGTCTTCATGGTCGGGGCCTTTACCGGCTTCATCATGTCGAACAAGTTCGACGAGGCCGGCTTGTGGGAAGGCGGCGCCTTCATCCCGATGGTCCTGATCACGGTGATCGTGGCAACCATCGTGGCGATGCTGACCGCGATCATCATGGAGCGCATCGCGTACCGACCGTTGCGGGGCTCTCCTCGACTGATTCCGCTCATCACCTCGATCGGTGTTTCGTTCTTCATCCAGAACGCCGTGATCCTGCTCTTCGGGCCGGGCGCCAAGTCCTACCCTCGCAACCCGGACTGGCTCCAGGACAAGTGGATCTTCGGCATCGAGGGCGTCAAGATCATCGTGATCATCGTCGCCGCAGTGTCGATGGCGGGCTTGTGGTGGTTCGTTGAACGCACCAAGACCGGCAAGGCAATGCGAGCGGTCGCCGAAGACAAAGAGATCGCCTCGCTCATGGGCATCGATGTCGACCGCACCATCGTTACGACCTTCGCCGTCGGCGGCGCCATGGCCGGCATCGCCGGCATGTTGTGGGGGCTCCTCTTCCGCTCCGTGATCGCTACCACCGGGTTCTTGCCGGGCATCAAGGCCTTTACCGCTGCGGTAGTCGGCGGTGTCGGCAACCTCGGCGGCGCCATGGCCGGCGGCGTGTCACTTGGTTCGGCCGAGTCGCTGGCCCCGCTGGTGCTCCTGGAGCCGCTCGGCGTCGAGGGCGTGTCACAGCTGCGCGATGCGGTCGCCTTCACGCTGCTCATCCTGGTTCTACTCATCAAGCCCACCGGCCTGTTCGGTGAGCGTCTCTCATCGGAGGATCGGGCATGACCGCCGTAACTCCCGGAGCCGCAACGGCGACCGAACTGGAACTCGTCCAGAAAGGCGCCTTCGACTTCGACTGGAACGAAGCCATTCGCAAGGGCGCCATCGTTGCCCTCACGCTCGCGTTCATTGCCCTCTCCGGTATGCCCGTCGGCCTCGACGACCGGTCGCTCATCGAGCCAATCCTGTCGATGGGTTATGTCGCGCTGCTGTGGGTGCCGTTCGTACTCGGCTGGCTGAGCGGCAACGAAACCGTGCTCGAGGGCATGGCCGCAACCAAGCGGGGCTTGCGCGATGTCGTGCGCGGCGATGTCATCGGGTTCGTGGGAGGCCTGGGACTCTCACTGCTCGTGATCTTGCTCAACGCGTTCGACCTGCGTGATCCGCTCGTGAACTGGTCACCCCAGCTCATCGAGCTGCTCCAGTTCGATCGTGGTCAAGGCTTCGGGATCGTCGCATGGCCGATCATCGGTGGCGTCCTGGGCGCTGCGGGCGCTGGTCTCCACCTGGTATCGCCTCGCTTGCGCAAGGCGATCCTGAGTGCCGTCATCACGGTCCTTTTGGTCGCCATCTTCGAAACGTTCATCGTCGACGTCATCGACTTCCTCGACGATCTGCTCTATGAGAAGCAAGGCGGCCTGAAGCTCGTCGCTGCGATCGTCATCGCCGTCGTCGCATTCATCGCGTCGTATGCCGGCGCTGGCCGAGCGGTCGGGCAGGTGCGCTCGAACTACCACCAAGCGACGGGCGCGGCGAAGAAGAGCCAGACGATCACGTTCATTGCGATCGCAGCCATCGCCTTGATCGTCACACCGATGATCACCGGCAAGATCACCCAGGAGCTGCTCGCCAACATCGGCATCTTCTTGCTGTTGGCGCTTGGCCTCAACATCGTGGTCGGCCTGGCCGGCATCCTCGACCTTGGTTACGTGGCATTCTTCGCCGTTGGCGGCTACACGACCGCGGTCCTCACCTCCCCGAACCGGGGCGAGGACTGGCCCGAATGGTTCCCGATCATGCCGTGGTGGGGCGCACTGCTCGTCACCATCGTGGTCGCCGCGCTCGTCGGCCTGTTCATCGGTGCACCCGTGATCCGCATGCGAGGCGACTACCTCGCCATCGTGACTTTGGGCTTCGGTGAGATCATCCGCATCTTGTTCCTGTCCGACTGGCTGAACGGCTACTTCAACGGTGCCCAAGGCATCACGAACGTTCCCGCTGCCGACTTCGGCTTTGCCCAGGTCAAGGGCACCGATCCCCGATCGGTCTTCTACCTGGTCCTCGTATTCGCCGTAATCTCGATCTACGTGTCGTGGCGCCTCGAACGCAGTCGCCTCGGACGCGCCTGGATGGCGATCCGCGAAGACGAAAGCGTCGCCGAAGCCATGGGTATCAACACGGTGAACATGAAACTGATGGCATTCGTCGTCGGCGCCGTGCTCGCCTCGTTCTCGGGCGCCATCTTCGCCGCCAAAGTCGGGTCGATCTTCCCGACGAGCTTCTTGATACTCGTCTCGATCATCATCCTGGTGGTCGTGATCGTGGGAGGCATGGGCAACATCATCGGCGTCATCGTTGGCGCCGCGGTGTTGATCGGTGTCCTTGGCGGCCCCAAGCAACCCGGCCTTCTGGCCGAGTTCAGTGAGTACAAGCTGCTCATCTACGGCGCCCTGCTGGTCGTCATGATGCTGCAGCGCCCCGAGGGTCTGGTCCCGAACGCTCGCCGCAGCCGCGAGCTCCACCAAGACGAATTCCTCCAAGATGCCTGGCTCAAGGGCGAGGTCGATACCGACGACGACGACGAACCCGGCACCGAGGTGCAAGGAGCCCTGGCATGAGTCATCTACTTGAGATCGACAACCTGAGTGTCACGTTCGGCGGCCTGCATGCGCTCAAGGAGCTGAACTTCCACGTCGACGAGGGCGAGATCGTCGGCGTGATCGGCCCGAACGGCGCCGGCAAGACGACCTTCTTCAACATGATCTCCGGCATGGTCACGCCGACCAGCGGTGATATTCGTTTCGAGGGAGAATCCCTGCTCGGGCTCGACCCCAACCAGGTCACCCAACGCGGTATTGCTCGGACCTTCCAGAACGTGCGCCTGTTTGCCAACATGACGATCCTCGAGAACGTCATGGTGAGCCAGCACTGCCGGACCAAGCAAGGGGTCTGGGGCTCGTTGCTCAATACTGCGGGATTCCGCCGTGAAGAAGCCGAGATTCGCGAGCACGCCGAAAAGGTCCTCGGCTTCTTCGGTAGCCGCCTGGTCGGGTACCGCCTGGAACAGACAGCTTCGGTGCTGTCCTACGCCAACCGCCGCCGGCTCGAGATCGCTCGGGCCATGGCGACCAAGCCGCGGCTGATCCTGCTCGACGAGCCGGTCGCAGGCATGAACCCCAAAGAGTCGGCCGAGCTGACCGAGCTCATCGGGAAGCTTCGCACCGAATGGGGCTTCACCATTGTCCTCATCGAGCACGACATGAACGTCGTGCGCGATGTGAGCGACCGAGTTGTCTGTCTGGACCATGGCGAGACGCTCGCTCAGGGCAGCTTCGAAGAAGTCTCGAGCAACCCCGACGTCATCGAGGCCTACCTGGGCCGCCCACTGGAGAAGCAGTCATGAGCGACACTCCCCTGCTCGAGTTCCGCAACATCAACACCCACTACGGGGCGGTTCACATCCTCAAAGATGTCAACCTCGCCATCTACCCGGGCGAGATGGTCTGCCTGTTGGGCGGCAATGCCAGCGGCAAATCAACGACGCTCAAGACACTTCTTGGCATGGTGACCCCGACCTCGGGCGAGGTCGTCCTCGACGGCGAGGTCGTCAACGACAAACCCACCAGTTATCGGGTCGAGCGTGGCATCACGATGGTTCCCGAGAACCGTCGCCTGTTCAAACGCCTATCCGTGCTCGAGAATCTGCAGCTCGGCGCATATCTGCGTGACGACAAGGACGGCATCGCCAACGACCTGGAACGCATCTACTCGATGTTCCCTCGGGTCAAGGAACGCTTGAGCCAGCGTGCAGGCACGTTGTCTGGTGGTGAGCAGCAGATGGTCGCGATGGGTCGGGCGCTCATGGCCAGCCCGCGGGTACTGCTCATGGATGAGCCTTCGATGGGCCTGGCGCCGGCGCTCGTGCAGACCAACTTCGAGCTGATTCAGCAGATCCACGAAGAAGGTATTGCGATCTTCATGGTCGAGCAGAACGCGAACATGGCGCTATCGATCGCCGATCGAGGCTGGGTGCTCCAAACCGGCCGCGTTGTGCTCGACGACACTGCCGATGCGCTGCTGCAGAATCCGGACCTGCGCAAGTCCTATCTGGGTGAAGCGACCAGTCACTGAGGGTCGTCCGTCACCACGGATGTTTCGTTCGCCCCATAGACCACCGCCTATGGGGCAAACGGCTCATTGAGGCTTGCGTTCTGCGCTGAGACAGGCACGATACGTGCATGTCTGCGACCGATGCTCACGAGGGCTTTTGGCCCAACATCGCCCCGCCGCCGGAGCAACGAGCCGCGCTACAGCCTGGCCAGCACCCGATGGCGCTCGAGGCTGCCCCAACGATCGCCGAGCTCGAGGCGGGATCGGCTCCTCAGGAAGCGCCGGCCATCGAGTCGCCCGCTGGCCCTGAAGACGTCATCGATTCCGAGGTGCCGGCGATCGCGGACGAAGACCCGTCGCCAGAGCTTGCCGCACCAGCCGCAGGGCCGATTGCGCTCGGCGCCCCCGAACCAGACGCACCAGCCGAAGCCGAACCGATCGCAGGCCCGATTGCAGGTCCGATTGCGCTGGGCGCCCCGGAAGCAGCGGTCGCGGCACCCGACGATCACCTGCCGGCACCCACACTGCTCGTCTCCCCCGGACCAGAGGCCACACACGACGCTGCCGTGGACCTCGCGGCCGAACTTGACGACGAGCAGCGCCTGGCGCTCGAAGACGTCATCGATCTGGGCGAGTTCGGCAGCGACCCGGTCGACGCCGACATCGACTCGGCCTATCTCGACGACCTCCCGGTGCACGAACCACCAACGCTCGGGGGCGGCAACCTCGAAGCGGCGCGTGCCGCTCATCCTCGGACCCTCGCCGCACACCGCGAGCTCGAAGCCGCCGTCATGGAGGGAACCGAGACCCTCACCGAATTCGACCGTTCGCTGATCGGCCTCGTCGTTGCGATCGAGAACCGATCCGGCTACTGGCAGATCCACCTCCGCCATCGGTTGGAGCAGTGGCGCTCGCCCGAACACGTCGAGGCACTCGCGACCGATTGGACCGCAACTGACCTCGCCGTACGTGAGCGAGCGATGCTGGCCTTTGCGGTCAAGCTCACACTCGTGCCTGGACAGATGACCCAAAGCGACGCAGATCTGCTCGGCAATGTCGGCTTCAACGAGCGTGATCTCCTCGACATCGTCGACGTGATCGCCTACTGGGGATTCGCAACTCGGGTTGCCGAAGGGCTGGGAGTTTTTGTAGAGCCGTGGGCAACGACGTCGCCTGACCCGGCCTAGCCAAGACCGGCTCCCCAGCAACCAGGCCGAGGTCCCGATCACGGACCGGAAGCATCGGGTGTGTCAGCCTTTCGTCATGGCGCACATCGAAACGGTTCCCGACGAGGACTGGCACGACGACGCGGCCTTGGCAGAGTTGTACGCCCAAGTCGTCGATCCGACCTATGGGCGGGTCGACAACATCATGTCGGTGCACTCGCTCAACCCGCGCGGTCTCGCCGCCCACCAGGCCTTGTACGTATCGGCCATGGCCGGCACAGCCACGCTGCGCAAAGTCGAACGCGAGCTCATCGCGCTCGTGGTCAGCCTCGAGAACGATTGCCACTATTGAGTCACCCACCATCGGCGCGGTCTGCGCCGACTCCTCAAAGACGACGCCCTGCTCGCAGCAACTGAGCAGGACTGGCGCGCTGCTCCCCTCTCGGCCAAACGCACCGAGATGTTGACGTTTGCCGTCAAGCTGACGCACAACCCTGGCTCGATGGATCAACAAGATGTTGATCGGCTTCGCCAGCACGATTTCTCTGACCGCGACATTCTCGACATCGTCGAGGTGACCGCCTATTACGCGTACGCGAATCGCATCGCCGATGGGCTGGGCATCGTGACCGAGCCTTGGATCCCCGACGACGCCTAACGTGAACCGTTCAATCCGGCCGCGCCCGCCACGGGCACGCTAGGTCAGGGCCAAACGCCCGTCGAGGTCGATCTCGATCCTGTTCGCCCGACGACAAGCCGCGAACGCAGCTTCGTCGACTTCGACAATGGGCAAAGGGCGCCCGTAGAGCTCGTCGGCCACGATTGCCCCGGTCGACAAGATCTCGTCGCACACACGCACAATCAGCGCCGAGGGCGTTGCTCCGGTGCGCGCCGCCTCGGCGATCACCGAGCTCGCGGAACTTGAGCCGCGACCGCTTGGCATCACCACGATCGCCTGAGCAAGCGAGACACCGTGCTGCGGGTGATGCACATCGATCACCGTGCCCGTCTCGGCATCGAAGCCGCCCCAGAAGCTGAGCGGCTCATCGAGCACGACGACCGGGCCGGCGCCAGAACCTTGGACGACAACGCGGGTTGCCTCGAGCCTTGTCATGATGGGTCCTGCCACCATGGCGACGTGTGATCGACGACGACGCCAGCAACGGCCGACTCGACACAGTCCTCGATCGTGGCGAACGCGGCGTCGACCTGCACATTGCCCGGCGCGTAGTGCGCCCATTTGGCCGAGTCAGTGAGCGCCAGGCCGACAAACGGTTCCATCACCGGCGTGATGTAGGTGCAGGTGTCCTGCACGATGCGAACACCCGCTTCGACCAGCGCCTCGGCCCAGCCACGGAGTTGCACCTCGTGCCACACGGCGCGCGACGTGTTGACGTAGATCGCGACCCGAGGTGATGCAACGCGACCGTCGAGCAGCTCGTGAAGTCGCCGAAACTCCTCGACGCTGTAGTGCGGTGTCCCGAGGCAGACAGCGCCGATCTCGGCACCGGCCGTGGGGGCCAACCGATCCCGGACCTCGCGCAGCATGCGCGCTGTCACCGACACGGTGCGCGTTGGCCGTTCACCGTGCAATGCGGCTTCGAGCGTTGGTGCTTCGGGTGTCACGCCTACGGCATGGAACATGCCCACACCACCAGAAGAAGCGGCCGCAGCGCCAAGGGCCTTGAGGCGGTGCTCGGGCTGACCTGCGGGGAGCCCGTCGATCACCGGTACGTGGGTTCCGCAATCGCTGCCGACGAGATAGCCGAGTACGGGCGCCAACGCGTCACACGCGAGCAGCTCGGCCCGTATCGCTTGGAGCCGATAGACGACCGTGCCACGTCGGGCGTCATCGAGATGCAGACCGGCAGCGGGAGCGCGCCCCGTCAAGGCTGCACAAATGTCGATGAAGTCGCCATACCGGTGTGTTCTTGCCCCCAGGACCGAGTTGGCGAAAACAATCGCATTCGATTCAGCCCACGCGACGTGCTCGCCAAGACCAGGACGGTTGTCCTCTTGGTAGGGAGCGCAGGTCCACGTCGGAGCACAACCCAGCGCGACGTAGCCGTCCATCAGCCGCCGGGCGCTGCTGGCCAGTTCGTCAGAACCGCGAAAACGCGACGGAGTCATGAGGTCCAGCGACGAGACATTGAGGGTCGA
The DNA here is from genome assembly GCA_938015575.1 of uncultured Acidimicrobiales bacterium. Lineage (GTDB taxonomy): Bacteria > Actinomycetota > Acidimicrobiia > Acidimicrobiales > UBA10347 > UBA10347. The sequence goes on along the minus strand of CALLPT010000289.1, from coordinate 2,970 downwards.
CGGGACCGCGACACGGGCACCGTCGACGCCAAGCCGTTCGACAAAGTCGATGCCCGATGGACCGTGGTACAGGCAGGAGTCGATGTGGGCGCCGACGATGTCGAGAAGATGTGAGGCTTGCATGGCATGGGCCACCCGCGTGACGACGCGCATGGCGAGCGCGATGCCAGCACCGAACTCACCGGCGAGCATGGCATCGTCTCGAGCCGTCAGCGCCAACGTCATGGCGCCAAGCTACTGGGCGCGCCTCGCGATCTAGAACGAACGACTCAGGTTCAGCGGACCGGTTGCAATGGACGAGTCTGCTCAACCAACGAGCTTGCGCACCGACTCTTAGGACATGGCGTGGCTTGGCCACCGCAGTTCTCTGCGGCGAATTGGATTCTCCGTGCTTGCCGCGACCTTTGCTGCCTGCGTCGCGCTCGCCGTTGTCATGGCCCAAGAAGCGCTCGAGGAACGACAGAACGCTGCTGCTGCCGCCGATCTGCGCCACGCGGTGCTCACACTGGCCTCGGCAGACGCAGCTGCGTTCGACGGCGATGACCTCGAAGCTGTCTTGCTTCGACAAGCCGCTGCGACGGTCGATGGCGACATCGGCGACGCGCTGCACGCTCTGGAGCCGCAGCACCAGGCGCAGGCTCGATCCGAACTCGCTGTGGTTCGGTCTCACGTCGCCGAGATGAAGGCCGGCGATGAAGTTCAGCGGGTAGAGCATTCGCTGGTCGCCCACGGTGCGCTGCAAGCGTCGCTTCGCGACGCCTCGTTGACCGCAGCCACCGATGCCGCATCGAGCGAACGTTTGGCAGTCATTGCCCTCATCGTTGCAGCCGCAGCGGTCGCCGGGATGACGTTCATGGCGCTACGCACGCGCACCCGCACGAGTGAGATCAAGGTCCAATCCGAAACCTATCGAGATGCTGCGTCGCGTCTCGGAGCGCTGCTCGATCAATCCGCGACGGCGACGCTTGTGATCGGTGAGGCCAGAGAAATCACGTATGCATCGCGGGCGCTCGAGGCCATCACGCCCCACCTGCCGCGCACCTCTGATGGACTGGCACGCGTCTTGATGGGCGCTGACGCAGCAGAGCTACACGACGCAATGCAAACCGACGATGTGGCCGAGCTCGCCATCGTCACCCAGCTCCACGACGACCGCCTAGACATCAAGCGCGAGTTCTTCGTGCGCGCCGCGAATATGCGCGACGACCCCGTCGTCCAAGGTGTCTTCGTGACCTTTACCGAGACAACAAGCGACAGCCATTCGCGACGTCAGCTCCAGCACCTCGCCGATCATGACCAGCTGACCGGCCTCCCGAACCGTCGTTCTCTGGGGCGCCGCCTCGACGGACTCGACCAGAACTATTCGCTTCTCATGATCGACCTGGATGGCTTCAAGCAGACCAACGACACGTTCGGTCACGCGGGTGGCGACGAACTATTGGTCCGGGTCTCCGAGCGATTCCTAGCTCAACTCTCGCCACACGACTACCTGCATCGCCTCGGCGGCGACGAGTTCGCCGTGGTGTCCGTTGGAGAACCCCAGGCCGCCGTCGACCTCGCACACCGGCTGGTGAAGAGTCTCGCCGATCCCATCAAGCTCGAGGTCGGGTTCGAACGGACCACGGCAAGCATCGGCATCGCCACCAATGACTCGTCTGACAGTCGCCTGTCGATCCTGCGCCGAGCCGACATCGCGCTCTACGACGCCAAGGAAAAGGGCGGCGGGGATGTCGAGATCCTCTCCGACGCTATGGAGCAGCGCTCGGTCTGGACGTCTTCGGTGGCGCGTTCGCTCGAACTCACCCACGTCGAGACCGAGTTCCACCTGGTGGTGCAGCCCATTGTCGATGCCGAGACCCATGAAGTGCGCATGCTCGAGGCTCTCGCTCGCTGGACCAGCCCAGAGCTCGGACCCGTACCACCGGACGTCTTCATCACCTTGGCCGAGGAATCCGGACAGATCGATCGGATCGGCGACTGGGTGCTCGATCATGCGGTTGCCGCGCTGGCGGCTATGTGTCGCCAAGGCATGGACGACACCATCGGGATGACGGTCAACGTTTCGCCGGTGCAGCTGACCCGTTCCGGATTCGCCGACCGCGTGGCCCAGACGCTCGAGCGCCACCAGGTACGTGCAGAGCGCCTCACGATCGAGTTGACCGAGTCAGCGGTCGTCAGCCGAGGACCCCAGATCAGTGCTGAGCTGATGCGGTTGCGTTCACTCGGATGCCTGATCGCCTGCGACGACTTTGGGTCCGGCTACTCCAACCTGGGACAGCTCATGGAGATGCCACTCGATGTGCTCAAGATCGACCGAATGCTCCTGACGCAACTCTCCGAGATGCGCCGCCAGATGGGCGATTCGCCCGATACACCTTGCCAGGTCATGTCTGCGATCGTTTCGATTGCCGAAGCCATGGACGCAATCACCGTCGGCGAAGGCGTCGAAACAGCGCAGCAGGCCGAGTCGTTGCGTGCATCTGGAGTCCAGCTCCTTCAGGGCTACTTCTTTGGCCGGCCCGTCACGGTCACCGAGTACATCGCGTCACTGGGCGCGTCTGGGCCGGCAGCAGGCCCTGCGCCGCTGATTGGCCACGAGACAGCCTTGTCGTCGGCTAGTTCGTAAAGAGCGGCCCAACGGGAGTCGCGCCACCGAGCAGCTGCTCTGCGCACGCCATAAGTGCTCGGTTGGCGACCCGTTCGAACCCGCTCCCGACGCTCACTCGGCGAACGCCGATCTCGTTCAAGTCGTCGAGCGTGAACTCTTGGCCCCCAAGTCCGATCAAGACATTGACGGGAACACCGACCGAGTCCACGACGCGACGGATGTCGTCGAGTGTGCGCAACCCCGGCGCATACACCGCCGACGCGCCAGCAGCCTCGAACGATTGCAATCGTGCAATCGTGTCGTTCAGATCATCGATGCCATGCAAGTGGTTTTCGGCGCGGGCGACGAGCACGAATGGGGCA
>CALLPT010000288.1 GCA_938015575.1 uncultured Acidimicrobiales bacterium | reverse complement strand
CGCATCAACGCGTCGGGTCAGGCCTTTCTCAGCCCGTCGATGCTCGACGATGCATGGATGCTGCGGGTATCGGTCGGGGTGCAAGGGACGGAACGCCATCACCTCGTTCGGTTGCTCGAACTCCTGCAAACGAACGCAGCTGCCTAGTTCCTCACGAGCCGATCTGTGTGCAGTGCTAACGTTCTGCGGTGCGCAGACTGGCGGTTCTCCTGGTTCTCTTCGCTCTCGGCCTCTCGAGTTTGGTCCTTGTCAGTCGAGACTCGGTCGCTCAGGAGCAGCCCGAATCGGCCCTCGTATGTCCGGCCGGATGGGACCTCGACGGCGAGATATGCGTCATCGATGGCGGGCCGCAGTGTCCCGACGGCGGCGTTTACTTCGGCGACGGGTTGTGCGAGGTCTTCGTCGAACCGTTGAGCGAGCTGACCTGTCCCGAGGGAACGCTGATCGCCTCGGTCTTCGATGCGTGCCTAGCGGTGGTCGGAAGCCCGGCCGCGCCGTCGTACTGCCCTGACGGCTACGACCACGTCGCCACCGAGTGTGTACGCGATCTCGGCCCCGCCGACGACCCGTCGTGCCCGGACGGCTACTCGATCGACGATTCGCTCGGCGGTCTCTGTGCCCGATTTGAACCCGCGCAACAGCTGCCGCCGGACTGCCCCGATGGGGCGCGAGGCACCGTCGACGGTTGTTACATCCTGGTCGCCCGCGGCCCCGTCAGCTGCGACGAAGCCACCCAGCGGTTGGTCGGCTCGGAGTGTTGGGATCTTGGTGAGCCGCCGGTCCCTGGGCCGGGAGAGTGTCCCCTGGCGCCGGGCATCATCGCCGATGGGTGCTACCGCGTGGTTGAGCCGGTCGACGGTGCGTGCCCCGACGGCGCAGAACGAACACCGAGCGAAGGCGATCCGTTCGAGTGTCGCCAGCCAGTCGCGCTCGTGCCCGGCGCGCTCGCCTGTGCCGACGATTTTTCCCTCATCGAGGGCGAGTGCTTGCGTCGTCCCGATCCCGTCGGCCCCTTCCCCTGCGAGGGGAACACGCTCCAGTTCAGTGAACTCTGTTTGGTGATCGGCGCACTTCCTGTGCCGGGTCCTGGATCGTGTCCGCAGGCGGCCGACATCATCGACGACGAGTCCGGTTGCTACCGCGTCGTCTATCCGCTCGCCGATGGCAGCTGCCCGAGCACAACCACACCGATCGTTTACGAGGGCAATCCGGCGTGTCGCCAAGAAGTGTCGCTGGTGTCGAGCCGCCTGGTGTGTCCCGATCCGGGCTTTGCCGTCGTCGGCGGTCGATGCCTCGTCGTTGCCGATCTGGTCATTGATGTGGCTGTTGCTCCGTGTCCGATCGGCTCGTTCGTCGACCCCGATGGCAACTGCCGCAAGCCAGTGGCGAATGCCGCGGGTGAGTACTACTGCGAAGCTGACGCCGCATTGAACGGCAGAAACTGCGTGTTCGTCACCGGCTTCGTCTTCGAAGACTGCGTCGAGGGCGAGGTTCGAGACGGTCGCTGCGTGCTCGTGGTCGAGGGTCCCGTACTGGCGAATTGCTTCGATGCCGACGTGGTGCCCGACGACGAGACCGCTGAGTGTGTGTACGTCGAGCCGCTCTCGTTGCTTGCGTGTCCGCCCGGCTCCTACGACATCGGCGCCGGCGGAGGCTGCATCGGCGAAGTCGCTGCACAATGCGAAGACGCGGTCGACGGCCGCTGCCTGCGGTTTGTCGACCCGGTCGTTCGGGGTCAGATCTCGGGCAAGGTCCGCAACATCGTCGACGGGTCGGCGATCTTCGGCGTGCAGGTGTGCGCTCGCAACGACTTCCTCGGACTCGAATCCTGCAGCTTCAGCCAGGGTGACGGCACCTACTACTTGCCCCCGCTTCCGCCCGGCAACTATCAGCTCCGCACGGTCGACTTCGCCCAGCGCTACAAGAACGGCTGCTTCGGTATCGGCGATTGCAGCGAACCGGCCTGGGTCGGGCTCGGCCTGAACATGGAACGAGACGAGCTGTCGATCTGGCTCGAACCGGATGGGGTTGTGGCGCCCGTGTCGACCCCAACCCCCGCCCCGCAGCCGACCATCACGGCAACCCCGGTGGCCACACCAACTACGACGCCGACGCCAACGGCCACGGCGACACCGACGCTCACGCCGGTGCCGGCCACGCCCACGGCGACACCGGGCGTCCCCACCCCGACCCCGACCGCGAGCGTGACGGTGACGCCAACCCCCACGATCACGGTTCCCACGCCGGTTGCAACGATCACCGCGACGCCAACCGCGACACCGACGATCCCACAAGGCGATGCGCCGTATCTCGCTGGTCGGATCTTCGAAGCAGGCTGGCCGCTCAATGGCGTCGAAGTCTGTGCGGAGCCACTCGCTCTCTTCTTTGCGCCGGTGTGCGTGACCAGCGGCCCGCACGGTGCGTATGTGCTCGAGGGTTTGGTCTCGAGTAACTACCACATCGTCGTCGAGGGTGGCCGTGCGTGTTACGGCCTGAACTCGTCGTGTGAGACGCCGCAGTTGTTTGGCGTCTCGCCCACGACCGCCATAAGTGATCTGGTGATCGAGCTACCCGACGAGGTCGATCCCCCTGACTTTGTGTGCCCCGACGGCTATGTGGCCAGCATCGATCTCGGCGACTGCGTCCGCTACGAAGAGCCAGTGCTTGCTGAGGGCGCCGTGTGTCCCGATGGTGTGCGCGGACTTGGCGACGCGTGCTTCGTCTATGTCGCCAAGGGCCCGACCGGTGACCCGGTGTGTGAAATCGGTGAACTGGTCGGCGAGTTCTGCGTGCTGACGGGCAGCGATCCGGTGCAACCTCCCGACGCTGATTTCCTGGTCTGCCCAGACCCTGGGTTCGCCCAGGCGAACGGCCAGTGCGTCGTGTTCTTGAACCCCACAAAGCCAGCCGCGCAATGCCCGGTCGGTTCGGCCGAAGATGTCGATGGTCATTGCCGACGTGCGGTCGCCTCGATCGTTGCACCGTTCGACGCGCTCGATTGTGCGAACCCGAGCGCTGAGCTGTTCCAAGACCAGTGCGTCATTCGCTACCAGGAACTTCCCGAACCGTTCGAGTCGTGTCCGTTCGAGTACGCCTACAACACCGATCTTGGATCGTGCGCACGCTACGAACGGCCCCACATCGCGAACCCCGCTCGGTGCCCCGAGGGCGCGTTCGGTAGCGCCGGGGTTTGCTACGACTTTGTCGCCGAGGGCCCGAGCGGCGGCGAAGGCATTCCCGCGATCTGTCCCGTCGGTTCGTTCGAGAACCAAGCCGGCAACTGCATGCGGCCCCTCGACGATGTCGAGGGAACGCTCGGCGAGTTCTACTGCGCCAGCCCAGGCGCTGTGCTCGTAGGCGACGCTTGTTTCGTGCTTGCCCAGCTCAGCACGGCGACGCCGTCGGAGTCCCCGCCGCCGTGCCCCGCCGGCTACTCGATCGACGACAGCCTGCTCGGCGCATGCACCCGATTCGCGCCCGCCATCGACGGCACCTGTGCCGACCCCACCTCGCAGCTGGTCAGCTTGAGCTGTGTGTGGAGCTTTGCTCCCTGGACACCGCACGCTCCGAACGCTCCGCTATGCGGCCCGGACTACTCCATCGACACCGGCTTCGATGGTGCGTGCGCCAGGTTCGCTCCGGCCGAGTTCGATGGCCAGGTGTACACCTGCCTCGAGGGCGGCGTGCTCGTGGCCCAGAGTTGCATCTACTTCGAAGACCCGCCGGTCGCCGACTGAGTCATCGACTGGCCCGCTGGGTTTGGGCCGGTGGGTCGGGCCGGTCGACTAGTGCTCGTTGACCTGGATCACGGTGCCGTCCGGGTCGGTGACGGTGAACGAGCGGCCGAACGGTTGCTCGATGATCTCGGTTGCGTCGCTGACGCGGCCGTGCGCAGCTTCGAGCGGCGCCGCGGCAACGAGTGAAAGTTCGACGCTGCCCGGTGTCGCTGCTTCGTCACTCAGGTGCAGCGCGAGCGTCGCACCGTCGCAATCGAACGTCGTCCAGTGCTCGCTTGCCATCGCTGGCTCGGCATCAAGCAGAGCCCCGTACCAGGCGGTCGAAGCGGTCATGTCGGTGACATACACAATCGGCTGGAGCTCCATGGCACGAAGCTAGCCCGCTGGTCGCCGGGCTGCCGTCGTGAGCCTTGGGGCGAACTAACGTCGCGTCGTGACCGCTTCCGCCAATGGCCTGTCCGAACGCTCGCTCGGCTGGTTGCGGTACCTCGATCGCAAGGCGCACACGCCCGACGATTGGAGCCGAGGCGGCCAACCGCACGCGCATTGGGATGATCGCAGCGACCCGCCCATGGCGAGCTGGCACCGCTTCGATCTGGTCGACTCGTCCTATGCGATGGGGCTGATGGCGCAGCGCACCCCCGCATGGACCGAGCGCTACGTGGCAATCCTGGATCAGCTCATCGAGCGCCACACCGGTTGGTGGTCGGCCGCCGACTGGCTGACCCAGTTCGGCCATGACCCCGACCGCGCCAACTATCCGGAGCCGTACCAGGCGCTCATCCCGCGTGAACTGTGGGGCGACTACGACGTGCCCGGCTGGACGGCCAACGGCATTGCGCCCTGGGGTCGCCAGATGGACCCCGTCGCAGCCGACGGCATGCTCTTTTACAAGGGCTTCTTCCTTGTTCTTCTCGGCATACGTTCGATGATCGATCCGAACGACCGGTGGAACCGTGCGTTCTCGATGGTGCGGGAAGGTGACGGCGACGACGGGTTCACGTGGACCCACACCGAGATCGCCGAACACCTCTGCCGGCAGTG
>CALLPT010000287.1 GCA_938015575.1 uncultured Acidimicrobiales bacterium | reverse complement strand
CCCTTCCGCACCGGTGACTTGGAGTTCGGCATCGGCCCGTCGTTCGCCCCTGGATTCGGCGGCGTCGAGTTTGCGTTGGGTGCCGGACCGTACGAGTTCGTCGAGCTCCCGTCCGACGGGTGGTTCCTCCGCTCGATCTCGTGCAGCGGTTTCGGCGTCGAGCTGCTCGAAGATGGTGCACCGGGCTTCCGGGTCACACCCGTGCAAGGCGGCGACGTTGACTGCTCGTTCCTCAACGAATCGCTGGTCGGCAGGACCGGCGATGCGAACTGCGACGGCCTCGTCGACATCGTCGACGCGTTGGTGATCGCGCAGTTTGTGGTCGATGTCAGGACCGAAGCGGCCCAATGCCCGCTCGGCGATGTCGCTGGCGAGCTCTTCGCGGGCGCCGCCGACGTCGACGACAGCGGTTCCATCGACATCGTGGATGCGCTTGTCATCGCCCGATGTTCCGCCGGGCTGCCGGCCGTGCTCTGCCCGGCCGGGTAGCGGCGATCGCGGGCGCAGGAGCCGTTCGATCCCCTGCGCACGGGTGACCGGCGTCACCGACGCTACGTCGGGTGGGATACAGAAGCCGTAGCGGCCAGCCGTCAAAGTTGACGTAGGCGTTGTTTCCCGACAACGGCCTGCGGAGATTCAACAAGGCGGACACATGACAGCGGACAACACGATGCGCCCGACGCGTCGCGACCAAATCACTCTCACCGAGGCAAGCGGCTCGGCACAAACGAACACAACCGTGGTGACCGGGGCAACCGGCTTCGTCGGCGGCGAGCTCATCAAACACCTGTTGCTGACGAGCGACCGCACCTTGGTGTGTCCCGTTCGAGCCGATTCGATCGAACACGCGCAACACCGTGGCGCCGATCGACTCGCCGAGCTCCTCGGTGCCGACGCGGTTGCGTTCGGCCACCGAGTCACCTGGCTACGCGGCGACCTCGAAGAGGCCCGACTCGGATGGTCGATGGCGACGTGGAACCGGATCGCCGAGACGTGCACCGAGATCTTCCACTGCGCCGCGTCGATCACGTTCGACCTGCCGTTGGCTGAGGCCCACCGCATCAATGTCGACGGCACGCGCCGCATCCATGAGTTGGCCGTCGCAGCCGCCGCCCGGCACACCTTCCGACGCTTTCATCATGTGAGTACGGCCTATGTGTCGGGGCTCAAGGCGGGACGCGTCGATGCCCATCACCTCCCGGCCGATCGAGCCGCCAACTTCCGCAACACCTACGAGCGAACCAAGGCACGCGCCGAACGCTGGCTTCGTTCCGTCGCCAGTGTCGATGTGCCCGTCACCATCCATCGCCCGTCGATCGTCGCCGGGTCGACCCGCACCGGCGAGACCTCGAACTGGAACGTGCTCTACGTGCCCATGAAAATGGTCGCCCGCGGCATGCTCCCGGTGTTCTCGGCCGGGCGAACCCAACACGTCGATGCGATCGGGGTCGACTTCGTTGTCGAAGCCATGGCGGTCTTCGCCGAAACCGACACCGAGGTGCTCGCCGCACATCACCTGACGGCGGGCCCGAGCGTGCTCGACGTCGACCACGTCATTTCGGGGACGACGGCGGCGGCGCAGGCAGCCGCCATGACCCCGTCGGTCACCAAGATGTTGTCGACATACCAATGGAGCCTGCTGGCTGCGGCAATCAACTTGGGCGCCCGACTGCCCAAGCGCGCAGGCAAGGTCGCCCGTCGGGCTCGGGTCATGCAGCGAGGGCTGCGTGGCTGCAGCGTCTATATCCCCTATACGCGGGTCGAGACGATCTTCGAGGCGACCGAGGATCACCGCCTGCTTGCCGACTACGGCGTCACGATGCCGCCGGCGGCCGTGTACTTCGACCGGATCGTCCGCTACGCCCTGGCGGCCGACTTCGGCAAGAAGTCCGTCGACGTCACCGAAGCCATTGCGAGCCCGGCTCTGACGACGCCAACAGCCGAAGCCTCAGGATTGGTCGCCGCATGAGCCCGGCACCGCTCGCAACACTCGAGCTCTATGCCCCGACCGCGGCCGAAGAACCAAAGGCTGCTTCCACACCGAGCACCGGCCCGATGTGGACCATCTTGTTGAGCTCGGTTGCCGTCTTCTTGATCGCACTCGAGATCACCATCATCTCCGTCGCCCTCCCCGACATCGAGGCCGCGTTCCCCGGCACCTCGCGGGCGACCGTGTCGTGGATCTTCACCTCGTACAACATCGGCGTCGCGTCGCTGATGCTCGTCGCCGGCTGGACCGCGGAGAAGATCGGCCGACGTCGCATCTTCGTCGCCGGTCTCGCCGTGTTCACCCTGGGGTCGGTCGTGAGCGGCCTGGCCCCATCGATGGCATTGCTGCTCATCGGCCGAGTCATTCAGGCGATCGGCGGCGCCATGTTGTTGCCCGCCTCGCTGGCCCTCATTCTTCATGGCGTCGCCGATGACCGTCGCGATGCAGCGATTGGCATCTGGGGAGCGATGGCTGGACTCGCGGCGGCGATCGGGCCGACCGCAGGAGCACTGCTCATCGACGTTGCAGGCTGGCGTTGGGTGTTCTTGCTGAATGTGCCGATCGGGCTCGTCGCCCTTGCGATTGCTCCTCGCCGGTTGCAGGAGAGCCGCGACCCCGACGCTCCCACGTCGGTTGATGTACTGGCGCCGCCGCTCGGAGCGCTCGGCGTTGGCGCCGCGGTCCTCGCCATCACGGCCGCCGGCGTTCGTGGCGTCGCCGATCCGATCGTGTTGGGGAGCGCCGTGGCCGCGGCCGTGTTGCTGAGCGCGTTCGTGCGGCGCACCCGCCGTCACCCGAACCCACTGTTCCCGGCTGACGTCGCCCGACTCTCGAGCTATCGGGTCGGAGCGCTTGCCACCTTGTGCTTCGGTGCCGGGTTCGCCGGCTGGCTCGTGCTGGCTCCCACCTTCCTCGTGACGATGCACGGCTACGACGTGCTCGGCGCCGGACTCGCGATCGCGCCGGCCCCGATCGCGATGGCGATCACCGCCGGTCCCGCCGGGAAGCTGTGTGCCCGCTTCGGCTACCGGCCGGTCATCACCGCAGGCGCGCTTCTCGGCGTCGTCGCCATCGGAACCTGGCTGGTCTCGCTCGACGAGACGAGCCGCTGGGTAACCGGATTCTTGCCCGGCGCCATCCTGCTCGGCATCTCGGTTGGCATCGGGTTCCCGATGCTGACTGCGGCCTCGATGCGTGACGTACCCGAGCACCGCTATGCGGTCGCCGCCGCCGGGAACACCACGATCCGACAGATCGCGATCGCCATCGGTATTGCCGTCGCCGTCGCGATCGTCGGCGCCGAAGCGGCGACCGACGCGGTTCCCGAGCTGGGCGACTTCCAAGCCAGTTGGGCCGTGTGCGGCCTCTTCTTTGCACTCACCGCAGGCCTGATCGCTCGGGCCTATCCACGTACTGACACTCGGCTCACTGGCACTCCACACCACACCACGACCACGACCACCCTCTCGACTCAGGACAGCAACGCATGACTCGTACCTCTCGCATCAGCGCCGACTTCGGCTACCAGCTCGGCCTCATCTCGTTCACTCGAGCGTCGTCGATCCTGCGCAATCCGCAGTGGCTGCCGTCGGTGGCCGGGCGCCGATTGCCTCGGGCCACCGGCGTGCTCACCGGCGGTCTACTGGGCGCACCACTCGGCATGTACGAAAAGGTCCGTCACGGCCGCCGGATCGCCGACCATGACATCGGCGAGGCGCCGGTGTTCATCGTCGGTCACTGGCGCAGCGGCACGACACACCTGCACAACCTGATGAGCCAAGACGCACAGTTCGGCTGCGTCCGCATGGCACAGGCGCTCGCCCCGGACTGCTCCATTTCGACGTCACGCTGGTTGCCGCAGTTGTTCGATCGGGTCTTCCCCCGCAAGCGGCCGATGGACAACCTGACCTGGCCGATGGACGCGCCCCAAGAAGAAGAGATCCCGCTCGCGAAGATGACGCCGTACTCCTGGTACTTGCAGTTCTTGTTCCCGGATCGTGCGCTCGACATGTTCAAGCTCGGTGTCATGTTCGACGGCGCGCCGGCTCGGGCTCGCCGCGAGTTCGAGCGCAAGTACCACCACATCCTCAAGGTCGCCTCGATGCACGATGGCGGTCGCCGGCTCTTGCTGAAGAACCCGGTCAACACGGCACGCATCCCGGTGCTCCTCGACATGTTCCCGAACGCGAAGTTCGTGGCGATCCACCGCTCGCCCCACGAGGTGTTCCCGTCGGCGATCAACCTCCACCGCAAGATCCTCGGGCTCACTTCCTTCCAAGATTTCGACGAGGAGTTGATCGAGAAGAACGTGCTCGAGATCTACGAACTGGTGATGGCGGCCTATTTGCGTGACCGTGCGCTGATCCCCGAGGGCAACTTGGTCGAGGTCGCCTATGCCGACCTCGATGTCGATCCGATGGGGGTTGTCGGCGGCATCTACCGCGATCTGGGACTCGACGGCTGGGACAACGCTCGTCAGCCGATCGCCGACTATGTCGACAGCCAGAAGGATTACAAGAAGAACGGCTTCCGCATCAGCGATCGCGCCGCGGAGCTCGTCAACACCCGCTGGGGCTTCGCCCTCAACGCGCTCGGCTACGACCCCCACTCGGTGGCGGCCTGATCGCCTCTCCAACTCCGTAGTGAGGTGGGGGCGGCCACTAGTCTTAGGCGATGGCAAAGGGGACATTGCGAGTGTTGCGGGTTGTGGCAGTGGCGGTCGTTCCCGCCCTGTTGATGCTCGGTCTGGCCGACGACGGTGACGCACAAGGGTCGCCCGTCGCGACCTTCGCCAGCGACACGCTGAGCGAGCAGGACGCGGGCGACCTGCAGTTCCCTTTCCGTATGGACACCGAAGCAACGCTCACGATCACCGTCGAGGTCGAGGACGCCATCGCTGACGACACGTTCCAGCCCTCG
>CALLPT010000286.1 GCA_938015575.1 uncultured Acidimicrobiales bacterium | reverse complement strand
CGCGGCGCCGCCGTGTTCGTCGATGTGCTCGTCGACGCCGCCGATGCTCACAAAGCCAATGGCGGCCTGGCGATGCTCGGCGCCCAGGTCGGCGTAGTCGATCCAGTGCGCTCTGAGCGCGTCGGGCACGAACGATCCCATGATCCCGACGGGGGCGGGCGGGCGCTCCGGTGTCAGCCATTCGCGGTCGTCGAGGACGACAACGCCACCGGCCCGCTCACGAGCACCGAGGGCTGCGGCGACCGTCGCGGTCGTGACTACTTCGCCTTTGTCGGCACCGTCTTCGAGCTGAAGAGTCAAGGTCGTGGCCGGGCCACACAACAACAGATCGCGACGCTCGCTGCCAACGACCATCGCCTCGAACAGGCCATCGGCGACGCCGACCGTCATGAGCAGGGAGTGGCGGCGAGCGTGGGTGTTGCGGCGCAGGGCGAACTGCATCTGCTGTCCCGCCGCGGCCGCCCGCATGCGATGGCCGTCACCGGTGAAGAACACCAAGACGGCGTCGCCACCGAACTTGAGCACGTCGCCGCCGTGAAACTCGGCGGCCGCGATCAAGTCGTGGAAGCACGAGTTCACGGCGGCCGTCATGATCTCGGCGCCCTCGCGACCTCGGTCGGCGAGCTGTTCGGTCAGTCGAGTAAATCCGCTGATATCAGCCGAAACAAGCGTGCCCTCGACCTGCTCGTGGATTGCTCGGGTCGGCCCATTCCGGTCGATCAGGTCATAGGCGAGGCGCGGTACGAGCGAGGTGAGCGCCTGCGCGTCGAACCCGCGCTGCCGATCCCCGTTGGCCGCCATCGCACCATGATACTGAGCGGACCGAACCCGGTGTGTGCGGTCAGCGACACCGCCTGGGCAGCTCTCAGGCGTCGCCTGCCACCGTCGACCAGCACCAGCCGAGGATGTCGCCGGTGCCTTCGGCTGCTGCCGATGCGGCATCGGTAAGCGTCAACGTTGACAGCACGCCAAGCGCCAGCAGCCATACGCCGACCTGCGGAGCCAGCCGAGGGGAGAAGCCGGCCCTGTCCGGTGGGGCAGGTGCCTCGCCCTCGGTGATGAGCAGGTGTGCCACCATGCCCATGAGCCCGAGCGCAGCCCCCGTCCACCAGACGGCGTCGTAGCTTCCCCAGGCGTCGTAGGCGCGCGCGCCGCCAAGTGCGCCGATCAAGGCGCCGATCTGGTGCGAGACGAACACGATGCCGAAGAGTGCGCCGGCATGGGTCGTGCCGAACATGTCGCTCACCATTGCCGAGGTCAGTGGCACCGTCGACAACCACAACACGCCGATGCCGCAACCGAATGCGATCGTGAGGCCAGGACTCGGGGGCAACAGCACATACGCGGCGATGAACACGCCTCGCATCGCGTAGATGAGCGCCAAGATGTTTGTTTTCGAGTAGCGGGTGCCGAACCAGCCGGCGGCGAGGGAGCCGAAGAAGTTGAACAGGCCGATCATCGCGAGCGCGGTCGTGGCCGCGGTGCGGTGGCCCAGGTCTTCGCCGTAGCGCGGCAGGTACGTGCCGATAAAGGTCACATGGAATCCGCACACGAGGAACGCAAGATTCAACAACAGGTACGGCTTGTGGGCCGCCGCGCGCCGCAGCTCTTCTCGCAGTGTGCGCTTGTCGGCCTCGGCCACGGTGACGTCGGGGAAGTACTTGCTCGACGTGCCTCGCAGCGACGGGATTACCACCATCGAGCCGATGACGATGGCGGCCATGACCAGGAACGTGTCCCGCCAGCCGATGTTGTCAATCAGGACTCGGGCGAGTGGGACAAGTACGAACTGGCCAAGCGAGCCGAGCGCGCTGACGATGCCGAGGGCCATCGCACGTCGCTCCGCCGGCACCATCCGTCCGACTGCCGAGAGCACGACAGAGAAGCTGGCGGCGCCGATCGCGATCCCGGTCAGGAATCCGGCGGAGAACACGATCGACGCCGCACCGGTCGCATTCGACATCAGAAACAGCGCGAGCGCGTAGAGCACTGATCCGCCAGCGAAGGTCACGGCCGCGCCATAGCGATCGGAGATGGCGCCGGCGATGGGTTGGCTCAGACCCCAAATGATGCTTTGGATCGCGACGGCGAGTCCGAAGGGACCCTGCACGCCGTCGAGCACACCGTCGACAACGGGTTCGAGGAACACGCCGAACGTCGAACGGACGCCAAGTGACATCGACGTGAGCACGCCGCCGAGCGCAATCACGAGCCAGAGCGGGAACGCCTTCCGTTTCGCTGGTAGCGGTGCTGTCGCCGAGGTCACGGGCGAGCCAGCGTGATCATGGAGAGACCGTCGCCGACGGGCAGCATGGCAACATCGAGGCCCCGATCGGCGACCACGGCATCGTTGAATGCTCGGAGTGCAACCGTGTCCTCGGACTGATCATCGTCGTCGGTCACGTTCCCGTCCCACAACACGTTGTCGACAAGCACGACACTTCGGCCGCTCATGTGAGGCACCAGCAGATCGAGGTACTCCTGGTAGCCGGTCTTGTCGGCATCGATAAAGGCGAGATCGACGACCAGGTCATCGGGCAGGGAGCGCAGCGTGTCCGCGGCGGGCGCAATGCGCAGATCGATGCGGTCCGCGACGCCAGCCTCGGCCCAGTACGTCTGGCCGATCGACGTCCATTCCTCGGAGATGTCGCAGGCGATAAACGTCGCTTCTGGCGTGAGTTCCTGGGCGACCTTGAGGGCTGAGTAGCCGGTGAAGGTCCCGACCTCGACAACTGCCTGCGGTTGCAGGATTCGGGTCAACAGCGCCATGAACTGCCCCTGGGCGAAGCCGATTTGCATCTGCCCATGAGTCATGCGCTGCGTCTCGTCGATCAGTCGTTGCTCGAGTGCGGTCGGCGCCGTCGTGTGCGCGCCGAGATAGGCGGCAACGTCGGGGGCGAGGAAGGCAATATCGCTCGTCACCGTCGAGACGCTACAAGATGTGCGCCGCCTGCCAGCAACCGGCGGTGGGGCAGACGAGCTAGCGGAAATCGTCGGCGTTGGGAAGAACTTCGGTGATGTCGATCGGGCGGCGCTGTTCGATCGATCGGTGTGCGGCCTCGCCGATCGCGACACTCCATAAGCCATCAACCACGGTCACCTTGGGCGCGAGACCATTGCGGATTGCGTGGGCGAAGTCGACGTGCTCGAGATAGCTCGAACCATGGTGCAAGCCCTCGACCTTGATGGCCGCGTTCTCGACCGGGCGCTGGTCGACGCCGCCGATCCAGTGCTCGCCGCGGGTGCCAATACGCAGAACATTCTCGGGGATCAACGACTCAACCTTGCCCTGGTCGCCGACCACCGAGAGTTCTTCTTGGTTGTGCGTGGCCTCGGCGAACATGCACAGGTCGAGCATGGCGCGAACATTGTCGGGGTACTCGACGATCACATAGGCGTTGTCGAGGATGTCGCTGCGTTCGCCGTCGTAGTACTCGTCGAGGTGGTTGACGTTCTGCCCACCCGACGCGTAGACCGACACGGGGCGAGTGCCCGTGATCAAGTTCATCAGGTCGAAGTAGTGGCAGCACTTCTCGACGAGCGTGCCGCCGGTGTTGCGGCTGAAGCGGTTCCAGTCGCCGACCTTGACCAGGAACGGGAACCGGTGTTCGCGGATCGAGACCATCTGGACGTTGCCTACGGCGCCCGCTCGAACCTCTTCGACCAGCGCATTGACCGGCGGCATGTAGCGGTACTCGAGGCCGACCCAGGTGATCGCGTCACGGTTCTGCGCCATGTCGACGACATCCAGGCAATGCTCGGTCGTGGTGCACATCGGCTTCTCGGTGAGCACGTGGAGATCGGTTGCGAGCAGGTCGGTAAGGATCTCGTGGTGGGTGAAGTTGGGGGACACGAGCACGACCGCATCGCAGAGCCCCGACTCGATCAGACCCTGGTGGCTGGTGAATACCTCGACCGGGTTCGGTACTGCGGCCTGGCCAGCTTCTCGTGAACCAGGATCCGGGTCTGCGATTGCCGTCACGACGGCACCCTCGACCGCCAATGCGTTCTCGATGTGCTCGACGCCCATCATCCCGGTACCGATGATGCCGTAGCGGATCTCATCCATCGCCTCAGGCTAGGTTCCTGTCTCGTGGGTGAGTGGTGATGAGCGAACGTCTACGCGAGAACGAGGACGGCCGGATCCGGTGCTGGTGGCCAGGCGATGCGCCGGACTATGTCGAGTACCACGACAATGAGTGGGGGCTGCCGACGCTCGACGACGAGCGGTTGTTCGAAAAGATCTGCCTCGAAGGATTCCAGTCGGGCCTGTCGTGGATCACCATCCTGCGCAAGCGAGAGAACTTCCGCGCCGCGTTCGCAAACTTCGACTTCAACGTGGTCGCCGATTTCGACGAACGCGACGTCGAACGACTGCTGGGCGATGCTGGGATCATCCGCCATCGAGGCAAGATCGAGGCGACGATCAACAATGCAGGCCGGGCAATCGAAATGGTCGAAGAGTTCGGCTCGATCAGCGCGTACATCTGGGGGTGGAAGCCGAACGAGCGCGAGCCTGACTTGACGACCGGCGACACCGAGATGATCGCAACGACGGCGACGTCAAAGGCCCTCAGCAAGGACCTCAAGAAGCGCGGCTGGAAGTTCTTCGGCCCGACGACCGCCTATGCGTTCATGCAAGCGATGGGTCTCGTCAACGATCACATGCCCGGCTGCGAGTGGCATGCCATCTGTGAACAAGCCCAAGCCGCCGCCAAACCACCAACCGTTACGGGTTGAGGATGGCGCAGCCCCAGCCGTCGCGCTGAAGGCGACGGACGACTCGGACCGGGGTGTCTGCGATCAGGCGCTCGAGTTGATCGTCGAGGAAGCCGCTCACGATGATTGCTCGCTCGGTCCGGTCGGCCAGCGTCGGCAACAGCGGGCGTAGGTCGCCGATGACGATATTCGCGACGGTCACGTCGAATCGCCGGGCGAGGTCCAGCAACGATGCCTCGCTCAGCGTGATCCGTTCCTCGACGCCATTGGCGGCAATGTTCGCCTCGGCCAGGGCGAGGATGTCGTGGTCCAGGTCGACGCCGGTCACGTGGCCCGCGCCGAGCCGCGCGGCAGCGATCGACAGAATCCCGGTGCCGCAACCGGCATCGAGGACCAGATCGTCGGTCTCGACGATCGAGTGCAGCGCCTCGATCGCGAGCTGTGTGGTCGGGTGATGACCTGAGCCAAAGGCTCGACCTGGATCGATCGAGATGCGAGGTCCTTCGATGCCTGCAACGTCGTGCCACGGCGCGTGAATCAGGACATCGCCGATCTGGATCGGCTCCAGATAGCGAAGCCATTGGTCTCGCCATTCGCGTTCGTCGCCGGTGTCCTCGAGCCGACAGGACCAACGCTCCTGAAGCACGGATCGGGCCGCAAGGGCCGCGTCGTCACTCGAGAACCCGGCGATCAGCGACGGTTCGTCTCCGTCGATCCGCTCTTCGATCGCACGGGCCCCGAGCTGGAACAGCCAGTCGCTACACGACTCGACCTCGTCGGCTCCGACCCGGACGACAAGCACGCTCATGGCGAGAACCGGGCCAACAGTTCGCTGTTCAGAACCGGCCAGGCGGCGACCGCCCAATCGCCGAACTCGACCGTGCCGATGGTTGCACCGATGAGCGACCGTTGCGGGTCGACCCACAGGAACGACCCAGCACCGCCGAAGTGGCCAAAGGTGCCAGGCGAGTGTTCGGGCGCGGTCCAATGCGGGTCTTTGGCGCCGCGGATCTCGAAGCCGAGCCCCCACGGGTTCGCTCCGATGGCCCCGAATCCGGGCAGCACCCCACGCAGCTCGGGAAAGACGGGGGTGACCGCCATGGTGAGCGTGTCCGGATGGACGAGGCTCGGGCTGAGCAGCTCCTGGCCGAAGCGGACCAGGTCAGGTACCGACATACGTAGACCGTGCGCCGGTGACACGTGAGGGTCCACATGGCCGAGCCCCAACGGCTCGAGAACACCGAGCCCGAGGTAGTCCCCGAACGCCATACCGGCCTTTGACGCGAGATGCTCGGCGAGCATCTCGATCCCGGTATTCGAATAGACGCGCCGCTCGCCGACGCCGGCGACCGGATTCGGCCCTTCGAACGGAAGCCCCGATGCGTGCGCCAAGAGGTGGCGGACGGTGGAACCTTGCGGTCCCGCATCGTCATCAAGGGTGATCGTGCCTTCTTCGAGCGCGATCAAGCAGGCATACGCGGTGAACAACTTGGTGATCGACGCAATGCGTTCGACGCGATCGACGGCGCCGCCCACGCCAAGCAGTTGATGGCGGTCGGCCACTGCGATGGTGTGCTCACCCGGCCAACCCGCGAGCAACGAGGTCAAGTCGTCGAGCGGAGGTGTGGCTGGCCGGTCAAGCATCGCCCGCAGACTACTGGGCTCTTATTGGCCCGCACCCGTTGGGAGCGGCGGGATCCGCTTGAGGAAGAACTGCACGCACGGCCCGATCGTGAGCGCCATCCAGACGGTTCCGAGACCGACCGTCCCGCCGAGGAGGAAACCCACGAGCAGTGCCGACATTTCGACCCCGGTACGACCGAGCCAGGTGGGCACGCCGCGTCGAGACAGTGCCGTCATCAGGCCGTCTCTTGGCCCGGGCCCGCACTTCGATCCCAGGTAGAAGCCCGAGGCAACGCCGATCGTGAGCGGTGCCGCTGCGAGCAACGCGATGCGCAGTGCCAGGTTCGACAGATCCGGAATCATCCACAAGGTGACATCGATGGCGACGCCGACGACGATCGCGTTGCCGATGGTGCCGACGCCGAGCGGCTCACGCAAGAGCCACAGCAAGCTGATGATCGCGAGCCCCGTCGCGATGGTGATGGTCCCGATAGAGGCGCCCACGCGATCGGCGACGCCTTGGTGGAACACAGTCCATGGGTCGGCGCCCAGGTCGGCTTCGATCGTCAGGGCCAGCCCGACACCGAAGAGATAGAGGCCAACCAACAACAGGACGCCACGTCGAAGCCGGGGCGCGTCGAACGGAAGCAGCCGAAAGCCGAGGACGTTTCGGGTTGCTTCGAGCGGGGCCGCCCCCGGCGGGGTTTGATCGGCGCGATACGTCACCAGCGGTTCGTTACTGGTTCTTGGGAAGATGTGCCGCGCGTGCGCCGCCGTGCCAGTCCTCCATCGCGGGGGCGTCGTCACCGTCGCCCCCGAGAACACGAAGCTGCGGGACTTCGCGCAGGCTGCGCTTCATCTCGGCGAATCCGGGGTAGCGGGCGAGTGTGGTGACCGCTTCCCAGAGCGCGAGCGCGTCTTCGTCGGCGGGCACTCGGCTGATCACCGGACCGAAGAACGACAGCCCGTCGGGCGGCTGGAAGGTGATGATCGGCGTACCGACGTCGCGCCCCGTGCGCGAGAGCGCAAGCTCGGTCTCGTCGTCGATGAGCTGGTCCCATGACGTGTCGTCGGCGGTCGCCGCGTACTTGGGGTCCAGGCCAGCCGTGGTCAGACATGCAGCAATCGCGTCGACGGTGCCGAGCGCCTGGCGGGCCTGGGAACCCGCTGACTTGGGCTGGTCGAAGTAGCTCTCGCCCAAGGCGGTGTAGAACGGGCTCATCGGCTCGCGGCCCAGGTCCTGACGCACATGGGCGGCCACCCGAAGCATGCGGAGCCCGGCGGTATGACCGTGCTCGTAGCCCTCGGGGAACTCGGTGTCGTAGTCCTTGTGCTTGTTGATCAGCCGCAGTGAGATGAACCGGTAGTCGACGTCGTATGACGTTTGCGCCTTGACCTTTTCGATCCAGCGAGAGGTGATCCAGGCAAAGGGACAGACCGGGTCCCAGAAGAACTCGATGTCGGCTGCGGGAGTCGTGTCAGCGCTCATGTGCCGACGCTACAACCAAAGGGCCTAACGAGGGCGGTCAGTTCAACAGCTCGCTTCGCCGCACTTTTCCCAGGGCGGTCTTGGGGAGTTCGTCGAAGATCAACAGCTCCTTGGGAGCGTTCCAGACCGGCAAGGTGTCGGTCACGAAACTGCGGAGGTCATCGAGCGATGGCGGGGTTCCCGAGGCCACAACACAAGCCACGACGATCTGGCCCCAGTCCGGATCGCTTCGTCCCAGCACAGCGACCTCGGTGATCGCCGGGTGCTCGGCCAGGCGTTGCTCAATGCGGCTCGGCCACACGTTTTCACCGCCGGTGATGATCATGTCGCCCGCGCGCCCGTCGATCCAGAGACCACCGTCATCGTCGA
>CALLPT010000285.1 GCA_938015575.1 uncultured Acidimicrobiales bacterium | reverse complement strand
GCGCCGCAGGTAGGTCGCACTCATCCAGCCTGAGGTTCCACCACCGACGATCACGATCCGGTTGATCGCCTCGCGGTCGCCGCGCGTGCGTTCGCCATTGGGCGTGCGGGGGTTTGGTTCGGGACCGCGAGACATGGGAGCCGCCTTGGGCGTCGAGGGCAGGTCTGAGACTTCCGTCGCAATTCTGACACCAATAGTCGCGGATGTGCCGTCGCCCCGGCAGCGATTTCTGACGATGTTGTTGCAGGCCCCAGCAGGCCACCTCGCCACGGGGCGCTAGACGCTCGACACAAGGTCCTCGGAGGCGGAAAGATCGATGGCCTTGGCATGGGTACCACGACGCCGGAAGCCCTCGGCGATGAGCACACCCAGCGGGGCCGAAAACCAGATGCAGATGAGGATCGAGGCCGACTCGACATTGCGCAGGATCGGTCCGAGTACGAACAGCATCACCCGGAACAGCCAGAATGCGCCCCACATCGACCCCAGGTAGCGCATCATCCAGACGCGGTGACCCGCGATGTCACCGGCACGAGCAGTCGTCACGGTCTTGACGCCACAGCCGAAGACGACAAAGGCCATCGACCAGAACCCGAACATCGCAAGCGGCCCGCCGTACTCCTCGACCGATCCGTGTTGGCCGGCGAGCACGACGGCGGCGAGTGTGCCGATCGCATTGGCGCCGAAGCCAACTCGTCCGAGTCGGCGGTGGCGGCGGGCGTTGGCCGACCCGCCGGTGCCGGGCCGGTACAGCTGGACGTGGGCGAGCACAAAGGCGACGGTGTTGAAACCGATGTGGGCGTAAAGCAGGTTCGTTCGCGAGGTCGGCCCGTTCGCAAACCGGTCGTGAAACGCAACACCCCACGACGGATGGGTTTCGTACGTGTCGCCCCACGTGGTGCACGCATTGTCGACACAGGTCGCAAGCGCCGCAGGAAGCTCAGCGCTGTCCGACGACACACCCAGGTTGTCGAGCACGTCGTAGATGCTGATGAAGAACGCGATCGCATCGGGTTGGCCCTGCACGAAGTAGCCGATGTTGAGAAACAACATCAGGCCGATGCCAAAGAACAGAAACGACCGGAACGACGACTGTCGCAGCGCAGCGAACAGCAGACCTGCCCAGACAACAAGCGCTCCGTAGAACGCGAGTACGAGTAGCGGCATGACCTCTTCCCCTGTCGATCGGTCGCGGATCGACGTTAGACGAAGAACCCTTCGGGTTCGAGCTGACTTGGACCGACGTGCTGGTCGAGCCATGCGTTCATCGCCGCGCCCGCTTCCCATGTTTCACGAATGCGCAGCGCCGCCCGCTTGCTGTGGAGCCACTTGGGCGCCCCGAAGTCCTTCGAAGCCATCAGGCCCTTGCGACGCAGGATCTCGATTCGCGGATGGTCCTTGGGGAAGCCACGCGGCGCGGTCTTCAACTCGCTGATCGCACCGATCCGGAAGCCGCGGCCGAACTCGGCGATGATTGCCTCGAGGGCTTGGCCATGCCGATCGTCGTCGACGGCGAGACGGAAGCGTTCCAGCTGGTCCTTGGCCATCGCGTAGTAGCCGGTGCCGGCCATCAGGCCCTCGGCAGACAGCTGGAAGTAGAACCCGGCGCCACCCTCGCCCTCGGTATAGGCGCCTTGGTGTGTCTTGTACGGCGGCTTGTTCTTGGCGAAGCGGAGATCGTTGTGCGGGCGGAACAGGTGGAAGTCGCCGAAGTCGCTTAGTGCATCGGCGAGCTCGAGTACGGGTTCGCGCACGACCTGCTTGAAGCGCTCCTTGTTCTGTTCCCAAAAAGGCTTGGAGTTGTCAGCTTCGAGCTCGGTGTAGAACGCGAGCGCATCGGTCGGAATCCCGGTGAACGCCATGCGCGCACGTTAGCGACCGTCGCGGGTTGCGGCTGGAGCCGACCAGTAGCCTCGCCCGATGGCCGAACCGTCACCGATGGAACGAGTTGAACGAGCGATCGAGCTGATGGCGACTTCGTCGGTGCGCATCGAGCAGAACGTGCGGATCCCGAGCCGAGCCGATCTGCAATCAGCGGTGCTCACGGGATGGATCGAGGGCGGCGTCGCAACCGGCCTGGCGCTGGAGGGCGGCGGCGATTCACTCGACTTCTGGATCGAGGACGACCGCGGCGCCATTGACCTGCGCCCGGTCGGAAGAGAAGCCCTCACGTCGCTTTCGGTCGCGATCCCGGGCGTCGAAGAGGGGCTGGTCCGGTGGGATCGGTCGAACGATCGAGCCGAACGCACGCTTCGAGAGCTGCTTCGGTTGCACATGGCATGTGATCCGGCCCGGTGGCTTCGAGCATTTGGCGCGCTTGGCGACAGCGTCGAGGCAAACCCGGAGCAGGCCGGTTCGGTGCTCGCCGCGACACCGGTCTGGCGCTTGCTGGAGCTGCTCGGGCTTCCACCAGAACTGTTCGACGACGTCGTTCGCAAGATGGCGCTCGACAACGGGATGTATCCGGCCGACGAGATGGTCCGGCACTTGGTGTATCGAACCGAGCCGCGGGTCGGCGACCTCGCCGCGGTGCTCGCGGCGACCTTTCACGAAGACGGTTCGATCCATGTCGTGCAGGTCGTGATCGATCTTGCTCCCTGGCTCGACATTGTTCGCCCTGACCTCGTGCAAGGTGACACCTTCCCCGTCGTTGCTTGGCAGACCCACGAGCCAGAACCGGTCGACGACGGCGTGGGTGCGTTCCCGTCTCATGCACCCGACATCACCGAGTCGTTGGCGGCGCTGGTGCCACCCGATGAAGAGATCCGCCAGCTGCTCGAACAAGACGGCGTCGACGAAGACAACGGTTCGGACACCGCCAACTAGCGTGAATCCATGGCAACCCTGAGTACGTCCGCGTTGCGCTCGGTCACCGACGAGGAATCGGCGGCCTTTCACCGCGATGGAGCGGTGCTGCTCAAACAGGTGCTGCCAACGGACTGGGTCGCGGCCGCCGCCGATGGTCTCGATGCCGCAATTGCCAACCCGGACGGCATGTCAACCGACATCGGCACCCTCCGGGTCGATCAGTTCCCCGCCGCCCGCAGTAGCGAGCTCGGGAGCTTGGTGACCGAGGGCGTCCTCGCCGAGATCGTCGGCTCGACACTCGGCGCACCGGTGTCCTTCTACATGGACCAGTTGTTCTTCAAGCCGGCCGGTCACGTGCCGCCGACGCCGTGGCACCAAGACACCTGCTACTACAACGTCGACGGCCATGACCTGATCCGGGCATGGGTCTCCCCCGACGAAGTCCCTCGGGACCTGAGTGTCGAGGTCGTACGCGGCTCCCACCTCTGGAACACGACGTACGCGCCGCTCGCCGGCCGCGACGCCGATCGTGACGAAGACGCTCGCGAGACCTTCGCGGCGGCCGAAGCGCAGGTGCAGGCGGGAACGGCCGAAGCTCCGGTTCTCGGCGCCGACGCGCACCAGGAATGGGACTACTTCAGTGGCGTGCGCGATCAGCGCTTGCCGCCGGTGCCCGACATCAACGCGAGTCGAGACTCATTCGACATTCTTGGCTGGCACTACGAGCCCGGCGACGTGCTGTTGTTCCACGGCCACATCCTGCACTCGGCGCTCGGCGGCCGAATGGCTGAGTCGTCACGGCGAGCACATGCGTCGATGTGGGCCGGGCCCGATGTGCACTATCTCCACCGGGCCGGCCAGATCATTCCCGACCCGGTGGCGCTCTACGAACACAAGCCGCAGTCGGGCCAACCGCTCACCGACTTCCCCGACGTGTTCCCGATCCGGTGGAGCCCGGACCAGAACTAGACATGGAACGCCGGTGCAATTTGGCGGTCCCCGCCGCGTTGGCCCTGGCGCTCATCACTGGCGCGTGCGCACGGGGCGACTCGCCACAGGCCGGCGAAGGCGATCCGATCTTTGGCACGCAGGACACCGCTTGTGCGAGCGTCTCGACCCGCAATGAGGACGGCGACGAAGCACTACTCGCCCAGGTCTCGACGTGTCTACGCGAGCAGGTCCAGGCACGGCGTCCGGTCACCGTCGACGTCGCCGTCCTGACCGCCGAGGGCGATCCCATCTATCACCGCTACGCCTATGACGGCGATCGGATTCTCATCGTCGAGGACAACCGCGCCGACGAGTTCGGGCGAGGACGCGTGGCCGCCCAGTCTTGCACCGGACTTCACGTCAGCGACTGGCTGCCCCAAGGCATCGACTGTAGGTCTGCGGAACATCCCGGCTTCCCCGAAGCGTCGTCGTAGCCTGGGCAGGCCGTCTGGGACCAGGCGGGCTCGCCCTCGACCGAAAGGCACGACATGACGGCCAGCGTGACGGTGTACGCGCTCTCCAATCGCAGCGTCGATGCGGAACTGCTCGGCCAACTGGCTCCCGACGCCGACATCAGCGATGACGCTAGTTCGTTCATCGTCACGTGGGCCGACGTCGCCGTGCGCGTCAGCTCGATGGCAGCCGATGCAGTACCCGACCATCTGCAAGGGCTCATGGGGTTCCTCGTGTCACAGACCGGCGGTGACCCCAACGCCATCGCCCCCGTCTTGAGCACCGTGCAGGGCGTGCAACAGGTGTTCGGCATGGTGGTCGAACCGGACTTCGACGCAGACCAGCGAGCGATGAGCCTGGTCATCAGCCTGACCGCGACGCTCGAGAGCGCATTCACCTTCGCCAATGGCATGTTCTATGACCCGTTCGGGCAGATCTGGCTGGGCGAACAAGGCGCGCCGCCGCTGGCTGACCTCGGCGAACTCCGTGTGATCAAGGTGCCGGAGCCGGTCGTCGCTACCCCCGCCCAGGCGGCGAGAACCGAACGAGTGCTGGAGCGGTTGAAGGCCTATGGGGTACCGGGGTGGCCTGGCCACATCCGGTGGGTGGGCGACGAAAGTACCGTGACCCTTCGCTCCCCTGCCGAAGTCGCTCGACGAGTCGTGGCAATGCATTCGGTGGTGACGTTCGCCCGGGGCCGTCCCCGCGACGAGGTCATCGCTGATATCGAACGCTTTGGCATTGGCGGCGACGTGTCGCCGACCGAGGCCGCGCTCTTACACGCCAGCCCCGTTGACGAAGCCGCTCGACAAGAGATGATCTGGAGCCTCGAGGCGTTAGTGCCGTTGATGTGGGCGCTCGGGCACATCGACGAGTTGGCGTGGCCCGAGTCGATGATCGATGTCGAGGCGCTGCACGATCTGATCTTCGCAAGCTTGCCCGACCGCGCCGCGGTCGACGCTGCGTCCTTGCGGCCGGTTGCCGAGATTCTCGACGCGGTCGAGTTGACGGTGCGTCAACACAACGGCCTTCGGGGCAGTCACACCTCGGGCGATCTCGTGCCGATGAACTTCAACTGGAACGCGCCGACCGAGATGGTGCTCGCGTCGCGAAGCTTGGCCGCACCGGTGCTCGCACAGCGCCACCAAGCGCTCAACTGGCTGATCCGGTTCGGCGATGCCGGCTGGGACGACGTCGACACACCCAGCTGACGCCGCCGCGGGGACCGCAAACGCTGGGGTCCTGACTAGCCGTCCAACAGTTGCTTGGCCGCGTTGCCGGCGCGGTTGTTGAAGTTGCCTTGTGCGCACACCAGGATCAGCTCGGCTCGTTCGACCTCGTTGAAGTGCTCGCGCAGCTCCGCAGTGAGTGCTGGGTCAAGGACAGCCGAGTCGTGACAGATCGCGTCGGCCAACTTCAGCGCCGCCAGGCGCCGAGCGTCGAACACGTTCTCCCACAGCGATTGGTCCTCGAGGGCTTCGAGTTCCGCATCGGTGACACCGCGTCGTCTCGCCGAGACGACATGACCATCCAGTCAAGTGGGGCACTCGTTGACGATCGAAGTGCGAATGAACAGCAGTTCTTTGAGCGTCGCTTCGATCTCGCGCTCATCGCTCCACAATGCTTTGCCGAAGTCGGAGTAGACGTCGGTGCCATCGACGATCGAGAGCGTGTAGCCCATCGGTGCGCCGGTCAGCTTCGGGCGGATCTTCATGTCGGTTCCTCGAGTTGTTCAGTGGGCGGCGGCGTGGGCAGGGGCGTCGTGCTTGTTGCCCTTGATCCGGTCGACGATGGTCGCAATGACGGCGCCGACGACGAAGCCGATGACCGCAGAGATCGCCGTGTTGATCAGCCATTCAAGGAAGCCGCCGATACCGGCCACGCCGGCGACCGAGTGGGCCGCATCGTGGACGACGTCGTAGGGCCATGCCCAGCCGAGTTCCTTGGCGCCGACAACAAGAATGTGTCCACCAACCCACAGCATGGCGGCGGTACCGATGACCGACAGGAACGTGAGCACCTTGGGCATCGCATTGACGAGCATCCGACCAGTGCGTTGCGATGCTTCGTCATCGCGGCTCGCCATGGCGAGACCGATGTCGTCCATTTTTACGATGAGGGCGACGAGGCCGTAGACGACGACGGTGATGAGCACCGCCACGACGACCATGATGACGGCCCGTGACCAGAAGCTCTCGTCGATGACTTCTTTGAGCGAGATCACCATGATCTCGGCGGACAAGATGAAGTCGGTACGGATCGCTCCGGAGATCGTCTCTTGTTCGGCTTCGGGCCCCTTGACTACCGAGGGCTCATCGTGGTCATGGTCGTCGCCCTTGATGGCGTGAATGATCTTGTGGGCGCCTTCGTAGCAAAGGAAGCAGCCGCCGAACATGAGGATGATCTCGACCAGCGTCGGCACGAACTCGCTGAGCAAGAGCGCGGCCGGCAGGATGAAGAGCAGCTTGTTCTTGATCGAGCCGGTGGCGATCTTGCGGATGATCGGAAGTTCGCGTTTCGCGGCGAGACCCTGCACGTAGGTCGGGGTAACGGCGGCGTCGTCGACGACGACACCGGCCGCCTTCATGCTGGCTCGACCCGCAGCGGCGCCCACATCGTCGATCGACGACGCGGCAAGCTTCGCCAGCGCCGCAACGTCATCCAACAATCCAGCGAGGCCACCGGCCATGTGTCTCTATCTCCTGTAGTGGAAAGACTCGGCTCCGAGGTTACTTGTCCCCTCGCCCGGCAAGCGGTGTTGCGCCGTAACGGTGTCTGACACCTGTTACGGGTGGAGGGTGGGCTCGCTGGGTCGGGTTCGGTGGTGCGGTCCAACCCAGCGGGCCCGATGGTGGGACCCTCGCAGGGTCCGCGAGCTAGGCGGCTTCTTCGCGCCAGGAACGAGGGGGAAGTTCGTCCCAGATGACGGGCTGGACGGGCTGGGTCCAGCTCGGTGCATCCGTCGGCCTCGTCGACGATGACGATGACGGGGCGGGTCGGCGAGGGATTCGGCTGAAGAGTCGTTCGCGTCGCATGCCCTAGAGACGTCTGGATGGCGCGACAGGTCGCGGCGCCGGGGAGAATTACCCATTCGCTTGCGTTGCCATCGGCTCCCTTTGCCATCGACGCGAGCTACCCCATATGGCAGCATGTCTCTCAATGCCCAACCATCGTTGCCCACCATCGACACACGCGGTCGGGCCGCATGACCCAAGGCCGGCGCCCGTCGCATGACAGGCCTTGACCCGTGGGCACATCTGCCGATGGCAGAGTCCACCGATTGCCGGGGATGCAAGAGGTAACCAGATCATGACAGCTGACCTGTGCACGTTGATTTACAACAGCGCCGCCACACAACCGATGAACGAAGCCGACCTGGTCGCGCTGCTTGAGGAATCGCGCAACCGCAACGCCTCGGTCGACGTCACCGGCATGTTGCTCTATCACGATCACTGTTTCTTTCAAGTGCTCGAGGGCCCGCGCGACGAGGTCCACCAACTGGCAGATCGCATCGAGCGCGACCCTCGCCACTCCCAGATGACCGTGATCATCGACGAGCCGATTCACAAGCGCTCGTTTGGTGAGTGGACGATGGGTTTCGCCCACGTGTCGCCAGAGGACCTGCGTCGTATCGAAGGCATGAACGACTTCTTCGACGGCCAGCGGGTGCTGACCGACGTCGATGCGGGTCGAGCGAAGAAGCTGTTGTCGGCATTCGGTCAGGGACGCTGGCGGGTGCGCCTCGCCAACCACCGGCCGTCATTTGCGCCGATTGAGACCGATGCCTCGATGCCCCAGCGCCCGAACTTCACGACCGCTTTTCAGCCGATCGTCGACGCCCAGGAGCGTTCGGTCTTCGCCTACCAAGCCTTGATCGAAGGGCTGGAAGGCGAGTCCGGCCCCCAGGTGATGCAGCGGGTGGCCATCGACGAGATCGACGAATTCGACGGCGACGCGCGGCGCCTCGCATTGGGAGCCGCAAAACGGCTCGGTCTTCAGCATCCATTGCACATGCAATTCGTGCCCCGATCGCTCGGCGCTGCGAAGAACTTTCTCGCTTCGACGATCGCAACCGCAGAGCAGTGCGGCATCGATCCGCACCGAATGATCGTCGAGATTCAGCACGAGG
The DNA here is from genome assembly GCA_938015575.1 of uncultured Acidimicrobiales bacterium. Taxonomy (GTDB): domain Bacteria; phylum Actinomycetota; class Acidimicrobiia; order Acidimicrobiales; family UBA10347; genus UBA10347. The sequence goes on along the minus strand of CALLPT010000285.1, from coordinate 12,746 downwards.
TAAGCGTGATCAATCCGGTCGAGGCCGCCGCCATGCTTGAGAACGTACGCCGCCAAGGAGTACGGATCTCGATCGGCGAGTTCGGTTCGGGGTATGCGGGCCTGGCCCTGCTCGAGCACTACCGGCCCGACATGATCAGCATCGACCCCGGGCTGACGCACACGATCCACGACCATGGTCCTCGCCAGGCAATCGTGCGCGGGCTCATTCAAACCTGCGAAGATCTCGGCATCGACGTGATCGCTTCTGCAGAGACGCCCGACGAGTACGCCTGGTTGGCCGCCGAAGGCATCCACCTGTTCACGGGCAGCTTGATCGCCGAACCAGCAACCGACGCACTACCAACACCGCGGCTTCCTATCACATGACCGAAGCGACTCCCCAGGAGCTACGCGACAACTTCTCGTTTGCGTTCCAGCCCATCGTCGACGCCGAGGCGCGGCGGGTGTGGGCGTACGAGGCACTCGTTCGTGGCCCCAATGGCGAGTCGGCATTCAAGGTGATCGAACAGTTCACCGGCGACGACCTGCACAGATTCGATCTCGAAGCACAGAACCGCGCCATTCGACTCGCAGCCAAACTCGGCTACGAGGGTCGGCTCATGATCAACATGTTGAACGAAACGCTGCGGGTGACGCCGGACGCGTCGATGCAAGTGATCGAGACAGCAGTGTCGGTGGGATTCAACCAGGAGCACCTGACCTTCGAGGTCAGCGAAAAGGACGAGATCGGCGACATGGAGCAGTTCCTGACGAGCGTGCGTCCGAGCCGACTGGCAGGCGTCGACTATGCGCTCGACGACTTCGGGGCTGGTTTCAGTGGTCTGAACTTGCTGGCCGGGTTCCAGCCGAACTTCATCAAGCTCGACTTGTGGCTCGTGCGCGACATTCACCGCAGCGGCCCTCGCCAGGCGATCGTGCGCGGCGTGATGCGCACCTGCCTCGACCTGGGTATCGAGGTCATCGCCGAGGGCATCGAGACGAACGACGAGTTCTACTGGCTATGGCACTCCGGGGTCCGGCTGTTTCAGGGCTACCTGTTCGCGCGTCCGGGGTTCGAGACGTTGCCCACCCCGACGTACCCGTCGTTTGCCTGAGGCGACTGGCACCGGGCTCGGCTAGACGCCAAGTCCAGCCGCGACGCGCGGTGGCAGGGCATCTGAGGCCTGCAGCCGCGTGCGTACTCGACGGTCGATCTGTCGCACATTCGCTGGGGTCAGCTCGAACATCGAGCCAACGGTGTTTGCCGGTGACGGGTCGCCGAGGTGCTTTTGCACCTGGTATTCGAGGTGGACTTCGCGGTCTCGACGACTGGCCGCCGCTTCGACAGCATCAAGCCAGCCGGCAACCTCATCGTGACGTTGGGCGAGGTCGCGCAAGTCGATGGCCCGGTCGTCGGCTTTTGGTGCTGGCGGATGCGGGGTCTCGACCCGGGCGGGGTCCAGCTCGACCGAAGGGTGACCGACCTGACGCACGATCTCTTCGCGGATCGAGCGATAGGCCCACACCCACGGCAGGGCGCCATCGGGCTTCCAACCTGTCGCTCGGGCGAACACGACAAAGGCCGCCGAGACCGCCATCGATCGAACCTCGTCGCTTGAACGGGCCAGGTCGCGGCGCTGAATCGAAACGAGTATTCCGCCAACGACACGTTCCAGGTCGTCATGGAAGTGTTCGAGCAGTTCGAAGAGTGCCTCGGAGTTGCCATCTGCCATCTGCTTCATCAGCGGCGCGATAACAACCATCGCCTGCTCGTTCTTCATCCTCGATCCCTTTCTTGGCCGTCGGGGATGGACTCTGACGAACAGCTGTGACCGTTTTGTGACCAACACATCGAGGGTTCGAAGCTTCGTGTCTCATTCCCGTATCGTTGCGCCGTGACAATCCGAGCGCTGGGTGTCGTAGACGTCTTCTTCGAGGGCGAACCGATGCGTCTACAACCCGCCGGGCGCAACATCGTTGCTGCACTTGTGGCTGCCGGTCCCGATGGATTGACTCCTGGCGAATTGGCCGAAGAGGTCTACGGCGATGCGCTTGGGCCCAACTGGGAGCAGAACCTCCGCAAAGCGATTTCGCGGGTCCGCAAGGCAATGGAAATCGGGTCGATCGAGAGCCGGGGTGGTCGCTATGCGTTCACCCTCGACGCCGCTGCGATCGATGTATGGCGCCTCATGGCCTATCGATCGCTTGACCTTTCGCTGGTCGACCGCGACGAGTTGCGTTCGCTGGTTGCCGATCGCCCGTATCCCGGCATCGATCTGCGCAGCATCGCCCAGGCTATGACCGAGGTCGACGTGGCTCGAGCGGGCCTGGTCACCCGGCTGATCGACGAGGTTCTCGACCGTGTCGACGATGCCTTGTTGACCGCAGCAGCGGAGATGGCTCGGGTCAGTTGGCACGAGCCGTTGCTGTGCGCGGTCGTCGACCTCCACATCGCGGCGCAGCGGCGCTCAGTCGCAGCAGATCTTGCCCGCTCGGCGGTCGTACGCCTCGAGGATCAGCTCGGCGTACACCCCGGTAGCGAGCTGTCTCGTCGCGCCGAACAACTCGCCGAAGACGATCTTCCCGACATTGACGCACCACCACCGGCAGCGACATGGATCGGTCCAGCTCCCCGCAGCCCCGGCCACGCAAGCATCGACCGGCTCGAGCTCATGGCGGCACTCGACGATGCCCTCGCGGCCGGGACCGCACTGCTGACCGGCGCCTCAGGGACGGGGAAGACCGCGCTGGCGGCGTCGCTGGCCCGTGACCGTCACGAGCACGGCAACCATGTGGTCTGGGTCGCCGGCCAGCGTGGTTCGAGCGCCGCCTACGGACCTTTGGCCGCCGCCGTGCCGGCGATCTTCGATGCTGTCGCCGCGGTCGATGACGGCCTCGACGAGGGCGTGATCGAGACGCGGCGGTGGGCCTCGATTCGACGAGCGTTCGATGTCGCGTGCCCGGAACGCACCATCACACTGGTTGTCGACGATGTGCAGTGGCTCGATAGCCACACGACTCGCTTCCTCGAGTTCCTCGCCCGATCATCGACGCAGGAACTGGAGCTGTTGCTTGTCGGTCGACCCGACGACGACCTCGAGCCATGGCAGGAGCTGGTCGATCGACTCCGCCGGTCCGCGGTCGCAGAGGTGTCGTCGTCGCCATTCACCCATGATCAGCTAGTAGAGCTTGTCGGACGCATCCATCCGCAGTCGACGAACCAGCAACGAACCGAGCTGGCGACGCTGCTGATTTCATCGAAAGGCGACTTGCCGCTCGTCGCGGCTGATGCGATCGCGTCGGCAGATCCGGACACGCTCGCGCTCCCCGACCTCACCCTGCTCGGCGGTCAATGGAGTGACCTGGTGTGGACGTCGGCGGTGTCGAGGCAGACGGCTGAGATCGCGGCCGTTGCCGCGCTCGTAGGCGTCACGTGGTCGTTCGGTGACGCGCTCGCGTTGCTTGGCGACGATGTCGTCGCCGAAGAACTGTCCGATGCGATCGACGAGTTACTTGATGCCGATCTGCTCGTCGCCGAGTCACGCCCCGACCGATTCAGCTTCCGCCACGTGCTCGTACAGGAAGCCTTCGAGGGCGTCCTGGAGCACCGGCGACGTCGCGCGTTCCACCAAGCCGCAGCGAAATTTGCGTGGGATGACGGTCGGGTGCACGACCGAGCTCGTCACATGGTTGCTGCCGGGCCCAGTGTGCCGGTCGACGCAGTCGTCGAGGCCATCGTTGCGTCGGCGCGTGCCCATCTCGACGAGCGGTCCTGGCTCGAGTCGGTGCGTGCGTTTGCCGTCGCGGACCGGATCGATGCCGACGCCCTTGATGCTCGTTCGCTCGGCAGGTATGCCGACGCAATCCAACAGAGCGGAGGCGATGCCGTGGCGATGCGGAACCGGGCCTTTGCCGCAGCCGAGGCCCTCGACGACCCGCACGCCATGTTCGACGTGATCGCCGAGACCGCCGAGTCGAGCGAAGTGCTCGAGAGCGACGGCCATCGGCTGGCACTGCTGGACCGCGTTCCCGGCGATCGCCTGAGCGCTCGCGAGCGTTTCTCGCTCGAGACGATGCTGTGTCGCGAGCTGGGGCTCGCCGGCCAACAGGAGAGGGCGCGTGGGATTTTCGAGTCCCTTTCGGCCACCACCACAAACGAGCGAGCGGCTGCCTGGATGGCGGTGTGGACTTCGATCGTCGGAACGCCCATCGCCACCTGGCCGCCGCTCGAGTTCGACGTCGAAGCGGTCGACGATCCGGTGTACCGGGCCCGAGTGCGCAATGTGCTCGCCGAGCGAGCGTTGGCGTTGGGCGATCGGGCTGCGTTCGACGCGTCGCTCGCGGCGCTCGAAGCCGAGCCGGCGATGACCGAACACCGAGTTCGGAGCTGGCAGTTGCACTTGATTCTTTCCGTGCGCCATTTCATCGACGGCGAGTTCACCACAGCAACGGCCGTTGCCGACAAGGCCCTCGGCATCGGGCTGGAGCACGGCTTGGCTGGCGCGTTCCCAGCCCGCGCCGCGCAGCTGTTCGCGGACCGGTGGCTTGTCGGTCGCCACGGTGACCTGCTTCCCCTGCTCGATGGCGCTGCGCCCGACGTTCGCACGCCGCTGCTGGCCGAAGCGGCGAGGGCCGCGGCGCTCTTCACCCAGCCTGATCGGATCGACGACGCCCGCGAGGCAGCGGCCGCAATTTTCCAGCGGCTGGACACTTCGACCTTGCTGACGCACGCGACCATCGCCTCTCTGTTCTCGGACAGCGGTCCGTTGCTCTCGGCGCAACAGCGGCAGCGGTTGCGGGCCATCCTCGAGCCGCACGCGAATCACGCGGTCGCAATGAGTGCGGGCATCGCACACCTTGGGCCGGCGCGACGCTCGCTCGCTCACCTCGCAGAGCGTCGCGACGACACCATCGCGTTGCTTCGCTTGGCGATCGCCGACGCTGATGCGTGGCAGCTTCCGGTGTGGTCGCTGCGGTGCCGGTTGGATCTGCATCGGGTCACGGGCGATGCTGCGCCGCTCGAGGAGGCCACCACACTCGCCGCGGGAACGGAGATGGCGACGGCGTTCTCACTGGCATGAGAGGCGGGTTCGATGCCTGTGTGTCACAGCTCGACCCGACAAGGCAGTGTTGTGGATGCACAGGACCTGCAGAACGCGCCGCTTGAGCAGGCGGCGACTTTTCTGAGCTTCGACGAGCGCGACGTCGACGAGGTGCACAGCTTCGTCGCAAAGTTCGGCCTGGCACTTGGTCGCATACGTAGCGTCGGCGTCACAACGGGCGATGAGCTGGGGCGTTCGGTCGATGAATTTCGCATCGTCCAGGAGATTCGGCGCCGGTATCTGGGTGATGCGGACCTGACGATCGTGTTGATCGGCGACCGGACCTGGACCCGCAGATTCGTGGACTGGGAGATCGCCGCTTCGGTCGCCCACGGCTGCGCGCTGCTCGGGGTGCCGTTGCACGCCGAGGCACCGGCGACACCCGCACGCCTACGGCTACTCGCCGAGGACGGCCGTGCGGTCGTGATGGATCAGGCGCCACAAGACGAACTTGAACTGGCGTCGTGGGTGGTGACAACCAGCGAACTGCGGTGGGCGAACCGTCGGGTCGGTCGAGCCATGAAGACGCCGTTGATGCATCGAGACGCGCATGCGCCAATGCCGTGAAGCCGCGCTCGGTCGGACTTCTACACGACCGGGTCGCGTGTGCAGGCGCTATGCCACACTCGCGTGAGCATCGCCCATTACTCGAGTCTTTCCATGTCCGCTTCGCCTCCTACGTTTTCCGGCTCGACTGAGGTGCAACGTCGCCGCGGGTCCCGGCTGGGGGCGGCAGGGATCGGAATGATCGTGCTCGGCCTGATTTCTTTCGTGGCGGCCGGTTTGCTCTACAACGCCCAGGTCATCGGCTCAATCTGTGGCGATGGTTGGGAAAGCTCGTCGACCGGTTCGGGGCGCTGCTCGAATCATGATGGCGTTGCAAGCGACATCGAAAAGGACACGCTCGTTGGCACCAGCCCGACGAGTGCACTGAATGTGCCCCGCTGGGGACTCGCCAGTCTCGGCTTCATCTCCACCTCCGTCGGCGCGGCCCTCGTTGGCGCCAGCCGTCGGCGACAGCACTACCCGGCCGGCACCGGGCAGCAGGCCAAGCCAGCCGACGCCGAGGCGCTCCCCGACCTCGGCGTCATCGAGGTCACGGCCAAGATTCGCAAGGGCCGAGCGGGCACAACCGTTGCAGTCTCTACCGATGGCGGCCCGACCACGACGGTCCCATTCTTCTTCGACATCGAAGCGGGGCGTGGGGCGCGGCGCTTGTCGGAGCTGATGAACACGTCGCCCAAGCGGCGCCTTGGTCGCCGGGGTCGCACTGCCGTGGAGCGCTATGGCGCCGAGTTGTTCGGTGCGCTACTGCCCGAACCGGCCTTGAGCCGGTATCGAGAGGCGTTGAGCGTTGCCCTGCGCAACGGCAGTCGACTTCGGATCGCGCTCGACCTCGACGAGCAGACGGCCGATCTACCGTGGGAGTACCTGTTCGACAGCGAGCGGTCGCTGTTCCTGGCGATGTCCAAGGCCACCTCGCTCGTGCGCTTGCACTCCGATGGTCACGACACCCATGCGGATGAGCCAATCGAGCGGCTGCGGGTGCTCCTGATGGTCGCCCGGCCGCGCACGATGGCCGCGCTCGACGTCGAAGCAGAAGCGGGCCGCATCGAGCAGGAGCTCGCTGGCCTTGGCGATCGGGTCGACGTGAACCGGGTGCATGGCGAAAGCTTCGATGACCTTCGGCGCGCGCTGAATGAGCACGAACCTCATGTTTTCCACTTTGTCGGGCACGGGCACTGGGACGATGAACTCGACGATGGTGCGGTCGCCTTTGTCGATGAGGACGGCGCTCACCAGCCGGTCAGCGGCCGCGACCTCGGCGTCATTTTGGCGCGGTCGCATCTGCGCCTGGTGCTGTTCAACAGTTGCGACGCGGCGCGGACCTCGCAACGGGATCGCTTCGCCGGCGTTGCCGGAAGTCTGGTCGCCCAGGGCGTGCCCGCGGCGATCGGCATGCAGTATCCGATCGAGGATCGATCGGCCGGCGCATTCGGTCGAGAGTTCCTGGGTGCGCTGGTGAGGACCGGGTCGATCGACGACGCGCTCAGCGAGGCGCGAACGGCGATCTACACCTCTCGCAGCGCGATCGAATGGGGCACGCCGGTCCTGACCACTCGGGTGCCGGTCGACGAGATCATTCGGTGGGCAGCAGTGTCGCCCGCATCGAGACCGACGGGGACTTCCACAAGTCGGCCGGGGTGACCCAGCGTCCGTCGGTGACAATGCGCTCGGGCGGCTCGCCAAAGACGTATCCCGTCAACGCGGCCCAGAGCACGTGGACGATCTCGCCAACTTCGTCACGCGATGGTGGCCCCAGGGCGCCTCGATCAACGGCTTGGGTCAGTTCGTAGAGTTCGAACAGGGACATGTCTGCGTACTGGTCGCGGGTCGTCTCGTCAGCGAAGAGTTCGTCGAGCGTCTCCAAGCGCGGTGGCCAGGTCGTGGCGCTGCGCCACCGGTCGTGATAGATGCTGTGGTCGGGGGCAACCTGGTCGTAGGCCCACTGGATGAATCCCGAGCAGGTGAAGGCGTCGGCGCCGTCGACCTTCTGAAGTTCCTTGGCTCGGCGGCCAGCATTGTCGAGCGCGGCCCGAACCTGCTGGGGGTGTCGGGCGAAGATCCCTCGGGTCGTGAGTGCGAGCATGCCGGCGAGGATCAGATCGTCGAGCGGGTAGACGTGGTTGTCTCCGATCCGGGACTCCATCAGCTCGGTGGCCGCGGCGATGTTCGCGGGGTCGAGGCCCAGACGGACCGCGCCGAACGAGTCATAGGCGTTCATGAAGGTGGCCAGGTCGCGCAGCCCGAACTCGTTGTGGATGATCTCGACCACGTGGAACCCATCGTCGCGGCCGACCAGGGCGCCGACGTGGCGCCAGGGTTGGGCGGCAATGGTGTTGCAGCGCTCGAAGATGTCGGCGCCGGCTTCCTTTGACGCAAAGATCAGGTCGCCGGCGCGCAGGTCTTCGGGGGTCCACGTCTCAGTCACGAGCTCGGCTGGAGGCGGCCAGATCGGAGTATCTGCCGGTGGGTCTGCCCGTGTGGTCACGCTTGGTCCTCCCGCATATACGAGTAGCAGCTGGTCTCGGCTGACACCAGTTGTCACGAGTCGCCGTGACAGAACACACATGGAGGTCGGTTGCGAGCGCGGGGACCACCGTAGGGTTCGGACGTTTGTCCGCCAGACTCGTGCGATGGCCGGCGTCTCGTGGACCGATGGGCGCGTCGTGTCGGGTTTGATCGTCGCGGCGATTGCGCTGGTTACGGCGATCGCCAGCTTGGGAACGAGCGCAGCAATTCAGGAGACGGCTTTGCAACCCGCTCACGCGACGGGCACCGCGGCGTGGGCGCGGGCGCTGGTCGACGACCTTGCGACGTACCAGGGACTTCCCGACGAACGCTACGACCGCGACACCTATGACCGCGGGTGGCGTGATCACGATGGGGATTGCCAGACCGGCCGTCACGAGGTCTTGATCGAGGAGAGCGTGGGGCCGGTGTCATTCGTCGGCGACGACACCTGCAAAGTCGAGTCTGGTCAGTGGATCGATCCGTATGCCGGAGTGTCGGCGACCTTGGCGAGCGAGGTGTCGATCGACCATGTGGTCTCGCTCGCCGACGCGCATCGCAGCGGTGGTTGGCGATGGAGTCACGATTGGCGCGAGGCATTCGCCAACGACCTGGATGATCCGGCGACCTTGGCGGTGAGCGCCACGTCGGTGAACTCGGCGAAGGGTTCGGCGTCACCCGACGGTTGGTTGCCCGAGGAGGCTGACGCTCGTTGTCGCTATGCGATTGCCTGGGTCCGGGTGAAGACCCGCTGGCAGCTTGCGATCACGGCCGCCGAACGCAAGACGCTAGAGCACGAACTCGATGTGTGTTCTTCGGCCGGGCTTCCGTTGGACGTCGAATCCGCGCCACTCGCGTTGATCGACTTCTCGTCAGAACCAGTCGACGACACTCCCCCACTCGACGCCGAGGGCCGGCCGTGCGATGCCCGCTACGAGTCCGTGTGCATTCCGTACTTCACGTACGACCTGGACTGCGACGACGTTGAGCCGCGACGCTTCGCCGTGACGCTTGACCCGCACAGCTTTGACGGCGACGCCAACGGAATCGGTTGCGAGAATTGAGTGCCGCGCATCGACGAACTGCTCGCCTCGCCCCGCAACGCAGAGGTCGCGTGTCGTCGGGCGCGCCCGAGGCCGAGGTCGACGAGCGTGCGTCGACCTCGGCCTGGGGGGAGACACCCGCTGGATCAGCCAGCGATGGGGTTGGTCACTTGATCGTGACGGCGTCGCAGCCGAAGAACGTGTAGGTCACGCCACCGTCGATGTACTGGCCGCGAGCGCATGCCTCGACGTCGACGGATTGCAGGTCGGCGAGCGAAGTGTCGAACTGCAGTCGCAGGTCGTCGTCGCCGTCCTTGGTCTTGTCGTCGAGTTCGTGCATGTCGCCGATCAGGTCGACGCCGGAGTGGCGGGGTGCGCCGCCCGTCTGGTCATAGACCGCGTCACCGTTACCGAACCGCACGCTGTCGGCGACGATCTGGGTCGCGTCGAAGGCGATCGGCAGCCCATACTCGCCCGCTGCTGTCGTCAGGAACGCGACGGGCACCTTGGCGTTGCCGTTCAGGTTGAGCTGATTCTTGGCGTTGCCGGGCCGCACGTTGATCACGATGGGCGTGATGCATTCGAGCGAGACCGAGTCGGCGCCGGTGTTGTTCGTTGGGTCGGGATCAGCATCGGCCGCATTGGCCGGACTGATTGCGACCTCGAAGTCGATCGTTTGCACGCCGGGGGCATCGCATCGGATCGTGAACGCCTGCTCGATCACCTGGGGTGCGCCGGCGGCGAGTACGTCGACGGCGGTCGTGTCAGCTGCTGGACTGACACTGGCGCCGGCCGTTGGCGTTGCGACCACGTCGAGGTTCGCGTCCATCGGCGAGGAAGGCCCGCCGTTGCTGACGGTCGTCTCGACGACGATCGCAATGTCTTCGCCGATGATGGCTTCGATCGGCGGGTCGATCACGGTGGTCGAGTCGACGGCAAGGTCGGCGACGGCGATCACGTTGGTATCGACCGACGTGTCGTTGTTGCCCAGGTTCGGGTCCGCGGTCGCCGAAGTGACGCTCGCCGCGTTGGTCACAATGGTGGGGCCGCCGGCGTTGTGCACCAGGTCGGCTGGGATGTCCATCACGACCTCGAGTTCGACCGTCTCGCCAACTCCGAGTGCGCCGACGGAGCAGCTCAGATCACCGATGACAACCACGCAGGACGGGTCGGCACTCACCAGGTCGGCGTTGGCCGGCAGGTCGTCGGTGACGACGACATCGGAGGCGACGCTCGGCCCGTTGTTGGTGACGGCGATCGTGTAGGTCAGGTCCTCACCGGCAATGACCGGTTCGGGGCTGGCGGTCTTGGTGATCGCGAGATCGGCGACCGCGGTGACGTTTGAGTCAACCGATGTGTCGTTGTTGCCCGGGTTCGGGTCGGCGATCGTCGACGTCACGCTCGCGGCGTTGGTCACGACGGTGGGACCACCCGCGTCGTGCACCAGGCCTGCGGGCACGTCCATCACGACCTCGAGTTCCACGACCTCGCCGACGGCGAGGGTGCCGAGCGGGCAGGTCAGATCACCGGCGGCGACCTCGCAGGCCGCATCGGCACTGACCAGATCGGCGTTTGCCGGGAGGTCGTCGGTGACGACGATATCGGTGGCAACGTTTGGCCCGTTGTTCGTGACGGCGATCGTGTACGTCACGTCTTCGCCAGCAATCACGGGTTCGGGGTCGGCGGTCTTGGTCACACTGACGTCGGCCTGAAGGCCGAGCGCTGCCGCCAGGTTCGGAAGCGGGCCGATGTTGCCAGCCAAGGCAGCGGGCGACGTGTCTTGTGGTGTGCCGGTCGCCACGAGCAGGGCTCGTGCTTCGGTGGAGCTGAGGCCGTCGGCGTCGCCGTTCGCGATGGCAACGCTCGACAAGATGCCTGCGGCTGCCGCGACGATCGGGCTGGCACTGGACGTGCCGCCGAAGGTCGAGTGATACGCGTTGTTGGAATCGGAGCTGCCTTCGATCGTGCCGTAGCCGAGGGTGGCGACGCAGCGTCCCCAACCTTGCACGTCGACGCGTGAGCCGAAGTTCGAGAAGTTCAGTCGACCGCGCTCAGGTCCGGTGCAGGTGCGCACGCCGGTGACGCTGTCGTCATCGCCGGCTGCGCCCGCACCGACCATGATCGCACCCGAGTCGGGGCGAGCACCGAGGGTCGCTGCGTAGACGGGGTCGTCGAGGTTCTGGCGTCCGTTTCCGGCCGCCGCGACGACGATGATGCCGGCCGCAACAGCCGCGACGATGGCGTCGTAGCTCGCCTGTTGGAACTCTTGAGGCACGCAGCCGATCTGGCCCGGCGTGGTTGCATTGCTGCATGGACCGTTCGGACCGGCAACCTGCAGCTCGAGCAGGATCACATCGCCGGGTGACGAGTTGGCCGCGGCGACATCGATCGCGTTGGCTCGCCCGCCTGCGGTGCTCACGAAACCAGCGGCGGCTTGGTTGGCCAGGCCGCGCATGCCGTTCGCGTTGTCGAGGGCGAAGATCTGGCCCATCACGGCCGTGCCGTGGTCATAGGGCGGGCTGGTGTTCGCCATGATGTCGCCGTTCGGATAGACGGCGACAGGCGGCAGATCTTCGTGGTTCGGGTTGAAGAACCGTTCGATGTCGATGATCTGCACGTTCTCGCCATTGCCGCCCGGGATGGTGTTGGCCGCATCGGCGTGGATGCCGGAACCGGCGGAGACGCGGTAGCCCTGGAGGTCCTCGTAGTCGTCGAGGGCCGGGTCGACGCCGGGGAGGGGCGCCGGGTAGGCGAGTTCGACGATGTCGAGTTCGTTGAGCGAGTTGAGCAGCACGACGGCGTCGGTGCCGTCGGGGATCGTCAGCACGAAGTACAGGTTCTTATCGCCCTGCTCGCGACCGCTGCGAGCTTCGAGTCGTGCCTTTTCGGCCGCGAGTTCTTCTTCGCTGCGGGCGCTGAACAGCCGAGTGATTTCGACCTCGGGATAGGCGAACAACAGCTCTCCGAGCTCAGAGAACTCGCGTCCGTCGTCGAGTGCGCCGTCGACGAGTCGCACGTCGGCGTCTTGGACGATCTTCAGGTGGATCTCGGTCCGGGAGAAGCCGTCTCCGAGCGGGGCTTCGTAGATCGGCTTCACGGGAATGAAGCGAGGTACGAGACCGCCGGGGTCGCCTTGGACAGTGAACGATGCTGCCGCCGTCATGGCTGGTTCACCGAAGCAGAATTCGACGCCTGCGGGAAGGCCGATGGCCAGGATCCGGGCGTCGCCAGTGGTTGCCGTCGAGGGCACGGCGACGGTGGTTTCGAAGCTGCCCTCGTCGTTGGTGTACGAGAAGCCGATGACTTCGCTGACGCCGGCCTGGTTCCAGCTGATGTCGACACCACAGACGTCGACGAAGCCAACGCCTGTGATCGTGATCTCGTCGCCAGCGACGCCGAGCGATGGAGTGACTTCGATCGAGGCGCTGACTTGGCCGGCCGCCGGAGCGGCGAGCACGAGTGTCGCCAGCATCGCGATGCTGAGCGCGGTGGCCATGCTGCGCCGGATGCGCCCCGCAGTCGGCGCGTGGATGGTGAGTAGGGATCGG
>CALLPT010000284.1 GCA_938015575.1 uncultured Acidimicrobiales bacterium | reverse complement strand
TCGCTGAAGCTGAACGCGGCTTCGTCCCATTCGAGCTGGCAGTCGGCGGGCTGACCGGGTCGGATCAGATCGAACGCATGCCAGCCCTGTTCTGGGTCGGTGCCGATGTGCTGGAGGATGATGTTCTGCCCGCCGCCCAGCAGGTCGGCGTAGCGGATCGGTCCGCCCTCGTCGATGGCGTCGGCGATGATGTCGGCCCGGCCAGCTTCGAATACATCGTCGCCGAGCGCGATCTCGACGCCGCCACGATCGGTCGCCCACAGCACGAAGATGAGAAAACCGACGGCAGCCGCCACGGCGGCGATCCCCAAGCTCACGGCCTTGACCGTCTGTCTGGGATCTCGTTGCTCGACGGGCATCGAACCTCCTGGGCCCTTTCCGGATGATTGCACCTGTCCCGCACTGCACTGCTGGGAAGGACGCCGCCTAGTATCTCTGCGGCGCTGAGTATCTCCTCAGTCGTGGGCGCGTTCTCCGCACAAGCCCGCACATCCCCTCCCGAATCCGCAACACAGGAGTTGACGTGGATCTGTTCGAATACCAGGGCAAGCAATTCTTTGCCCAGTACGGCATGCCGATTTCGGCTGGCGAAGTCGCCTTTACGGTCGACGAAGCGCTCGCCGCAGCCGAGCGGCTTGGTACGCCGGTCATGGTCAAGTCACAGGTCCTGGCCGGTGGCCGAGGCAAGCTCGGGGGCATCAAGTTCGCCGCTGACATGGACGCCGTCCGTGAGCACGCCGGCAACATCCTCGGCCTCGACATCAAGGGCCACATCGTCAAGCGACTGTGGATTGAAAAGGCCTCGGACATCGCCGAGGAGTACTACATGTCGTTCACGCTCGACCGCAGCGCGAAGAAGCACCTTGGCATGCTCAGCGCCGAAGGCGGCATGGACATCGAAGAAGTCGCCGCCTCGACACCCGAGAAGATCTCGAAGATCTGGGTCGACCCCGTCGACGGTCTCACCGACGAGCTCGCCGCCCAATGGGTCGACGAAGCCAACCTGAACCCGCAGGCCCGCGAAGGCGCCATCGAGATCGCCAAGCAGCTCTACACGGCCTACACCGAAGGCGACGCCGACCTCTGCGAGATCAACCCCTTGATCCTCACGCCCGAGGGCAAGGTCCATGTGCTCGACTCCAAGGTCACCCTCGACGGCAACAGCGAGTTCCGTCACCCCGACTACCAGCAGTACGACGAGACCCAGACCCGCGATGAGCGCGAAGAAGCCGCCCACGCGAAGGGCCTGCAGTACGTCGGCCTCGATGGAAGCGTCGGCGTCATCGCCAACGGTGCGGGGCTCGCGATGAGCACGCTCGACGTCATCAACCAGGTCGGCGGCTCACCGGCCAACTTCCTCGACATCGGTGGCGGCGCCAATGCCGACGTCATGTCGGGCGCACTCGAAGTCATCAACGACGACCCGAACGTCAAAGCCATCTTCATCAACATCTTCGGCGGCATCACCCGCGGCGAAGAGGTCGCGAACGGCATCCTCGAAGCGATGAAGCGGGTCAAGATCGACTCGCCGATCGTCATCCGCCTCGACGGGACCAATGCCGAGGAAGGGCGCGCGATCCTCGCCCCCGAACTCGACGACATGCTCATGATGGAAACCACGATGCTCGACGCGGCCCGCAAGGCCAGCGAGCTCGCCGCAGGCTGAACGAATCAACGAGAAGGAGACAGAACAATGGCGATTTTCGTTGACGAGAACACCAAGGTCATCTACCAGGGCCTGACCGGCCGCCAGGGCAGCTACTACGGCGGCCTGAACAAGGAGTACGGCACGCAGGTCGTAGCCGGCACCCATCCCAAGAAGGCCGGTACCGACGTCGATGGCGTGCCCATCTACGCATCGGTCGCTGAAGCCGTCGAAGCAACCGGCGCGACCGCCAGCTGCATCTTCATCCCGGCTCCGGGCGTCAAGGACGCCGTGATGGAAGCCGCCGAGGGTGGCATCGAGTTCATCGTGGCCATCACCGAAGGTGTCCCGGCCCACGACGAAGCGTGGTTCTACAACAAGCTCAAGCGGGACTTCCCGAACGTGCAGCTCCTCGGCCCGAACTGCCCCGGCATCATCAGCCCAGGAAAGTGCAACATCGGCATCACCGCCGGCCACATCGCCAAGCCTGGCGGTCCGGTCGGCATCGTGAGCCGCTCGGGCACGCTCACCTACCAGGCGCTCTACGAGCTCCAGCAGAAGGACATCGGTGTGACCACGTGTGTCGGTATCGGTGGCGATCCTGTCCCCGGCACGAGCTTCATCGACTGCTTGGCCGCCTTCGAAGCTGACCCCGAGACCAAGGCGATCATGATGATCGGCGAGATCGGTGGCTCGGCCGAAGAAGAAGCTGCCGAGTTCATCAAGCACAACGTGACCAAGCCGGTGTCGAGCTATGTCGCCGGTGTGACGGCGCCTCCTGGAAAGAAGATGGGCCACGCCGGCGCCATTGTCTCGGGTGGCAAGGGCACCGCCGACGCCAAGATGGAAGCGCTGCGAGACGCAGGCGTCAAGGTCGGCCAGAACCCGACCGAGGCCGGCGAGCTCATGGCCGAGATCGTCGCCTCGCTCTAATCGAGCACGACCTTCGTCCGGCGATTGACTGCGCCCACGGCAACACATCCGATAATTGGGACCTTCTGCTAACGTCGGGTCGCTGACGCCGGGGTAAAGGCAAGTAAGGCAATACAAGTCGGCCGCTGCTGAAGGGCATGCGAACGTTCGGAACCGCATCGGGGTAACCCGGTGCGGTTCCGCAGTTTTGGCCAGAACCGGCTCCGTCGTAGTGGGCAGAATCGAACGGCAAACGGTCGCACCGCTCGGGCGGAAGGCCCACTAGGTTCGCCACTTAGGTTCGTCTCGCTAACCAAGGGGTCAACGTGCGCGCGGTGCTGTCCGTAAGTGACAAGTCAGGTCTTGTCGAGTTCGCTCAAGGGCTGGTCGAGCTCGGCTGGGAACTCGTCAGCAGCGGCGGCACCCACCGGACCCTCACCGAGGCCGGCCTTGACGCCCTCAAGGTTGCCGATGTGACCGGCGCCGACGAGATGCTTGACGGACGGGTCAAGACGCTCCACCCCGTGATCCATGGCGGGATCTTGGCCAACCGCAGCGAGCCTGGCCACATGGAGCAGCTCGCCGAACGCGAGATCGCGCCGATCGACATGGTCGTGTCGAACCTGTACCCGTTTGTGCAAGCGCCCGGGATCGAGAACATCGACATCGGCGGCCCGACCATGGTCCGGGCCGCAGCCAAGAACCACGACGCGGTGATCATCCTGACCGACCCGAGCGACTACGACAGCGTGCTCGCCGAACTCGGCGCCGGAGGCGTTTCCGCTGAGAGCCGTCGCGCCCTGGCCCGCAAGGCGTTCGCCCACACCGCTGCCTACGACGCAGCCATCACCACCTGGCTCGATAGCACCGACGGGGGAGGTGACGGCGACTCGCTTCCCGAGTCGATTCACCTGAGCCTGCACCGCGTCCACGACCTGCGTTACGGCGAGAACCCGCACCAGCAAGGCGCTCGCTACCGCTTCACCCATGGCTCGGGCTGGTGGGACACGGCGACGATTCACCAGGGCAAGGAGATGTCGTACCTCAATGTGTACGACACCGAAGCTGCCTGGAACTTGGTGAACAGCCTGCAATCCTCAGACCCTGCTGCTGTCGTCATGAAGCATGCGAACCCGTGCGGCGCGTCGATCGCCGACACGATCGAGACGGCCTACGCCCAGGCTCACGCCTGCGACCCGGTGTCCGCGTTCGGCGGCATCGTCGGCACGAACCGGCCGGTGACCGAAGCCATGGCCGCTGCCCTTGTCGAGATCTTCACCGAAGTGATCGTCGCCCCGTCGTTCGAACCGGCAGCTCTCGAGGTTCTGTCGGCCAAACCGAACGTTCGCGTGGTCGAGGTCGGCGCCGTCGAATGGCAGGTCCCGCCCATCACGCTGCGAACGGTTGGGGGCGGGTTCCTGGTCCAAGACGCCGACACCTTGCAACCCACGACCGACGACTGGCAGGTCGTCACCGACCGAGCGCCGAGCGATGCCGAGTGGGCCGACCTCGAGTTCGCGTGGAAGATCGCGGCGTCGGTGACGAGCAACACGATCGTGTTGGCCAAGGACCGCCAGGCCGTCGGCATCGGAGCGGGCCAACAGAACCGTCGCGACGCCGGCCTCATCGCCGCCGACAAGGCCGACGGTCGAGCCGTCGGCGGCGCCTGCGCGAGCGACGCGTTCTTCCCGTTCCGCGATGGACTCGATGCCGCGGCGTCAGCCGGCGCAACCGCCGTCGTTCAACCCGGCGGTTCCATCCGCGACGACGAGGTCATCGCCGCCGCGAACGAGCAAGGCATCGCCATGGTCTTCACCGGCCGCCGCCACTTCCGCCACTGAGTTGCTCGCAATCGCAGGTTCGGCGCCGGAGCGCCCCTGCCTGCTCTGCGGATCGAGGGCACGACAGGTGGCACCGCCGCACCACCCTTGCCGGGAGGTGAGGTGCGGGTGGTCGGTAGGCGGCTTCGAGCGATCTTTCGAGCGAAGCGAGATCTAGCGAGAAACGCACTGCCGGCCGACCTGCACCGGCTCGACGGGGATGCAGCGTGCCGTAACCGGTGTCAGTTACGGATCGCCGCTGGGGTTAGGCGTCGAGGACGGAGGTCTGGACCTGGGCGAGGGGTGGTTCCTTGGACCAAGGGAACTCGATCCACAGGTCGGTCGACTTCCACACGTAGTCGCACTTGACCAACGACTGTGGCTTCTCGTACAGGACGGCGGTACGGACCTCGCCGACCTTGCCGTGGCAGAACTCGTCGACGAACTTGAGGGTGTGGCCCGTGTCGGCCACATCGTCGGCGATCAGGATCTTGGTGTCCTTCATCTCGATGAAGTCCACATAGGGCGGCAACATGACCGGCACGTCGAGGCGCTCATCGACGCCGGTGTAGAACTCGACGTTCATCACGTACAGGTTCTTCACGCCGAGGGCGTAGCCGAGTGATCCGGCGACGAATAGCCCGCCTCGGGCGATCGCCAGGATCATGTCGGGCCGGAAGCCGTCGTCGGCGACCTGTCCGGCTAGTTCGCGTACGGCAGTTCCGTACAGCTCCCATGTCATGTCTTCGCGTTGCTCGCTCACGAGAGCGGAGGCTAGCCCGTGTCAGTCGCCGCCGGTACCGCTGTCCGAAGGACCATCGTTGTCTCGAAGCCACGCCTGGAGCTCGGCCGCGATCGCGTCGCCATCGGGCAACAAGTCAGGCGCATTGTCGACTTGGTCTTCGAGCTGGGCGACATAGCGCTGCATCTGGGGATCGTCCGCGACGGCCGCGTCGACTCGGGCCCGCCACTTGACGGCATCGTCGTCGAACGAGTGATGGTCGGTGCGGATTCCTGTGACGAGTTCGAGCCGCGCCAGCAACGAGCGGGTCGCCTCGGCATTCGGCGCTTGGGTGACGTAATGCGGGACCGAGACCCGAAGCGAGATGACGGCCAAGCCGAGTTCGTGGAGCCGAACGTGCAGCGCGCCGACCAAGCCGGTTGGGCCTTGGTACGACGGGCGCCCGAGCCCCAGGCGTTGTGCCAGTGCCGCATCGCTGGCGCTGCCAACGACGCCGAGCGCTCGGGTGTGTGGGGCGAGTCCCGCCATTGCGCCGAGCGTGACGACCAGCCGAGCCCCCGACTCGGCCGCGATCTCGCCGACCGCTTCGGAAAACGTCCGCCACCGGAGGTGCGGTTCGATGCCCGAAAGCGCCAAGACCTCGTCGCTCGTATCCGGCATCGTCAAGCGCCAGGCGTCATTTTCGGGCCAGGTCAGGCGACGCTTGCCCGTCGAATCGACCGAAACGACCGGGCGCTCCTGGGTGAAATCGAAGAACACTTCGGGGTCGATCGACGCCACGTGAACCTTGGTGTCGGCCTTGGCGACCAGGTGATCCACCGCGTCGGTCGCGGCGCCGGCGATGTCGAAGAGGCCCTGCAAGGCCATGACGAGAATGGGCGATGCGGCCGTGCGATCGGCGTGCCAATCGACGTGGCTGGGGGCTTCATTCACAGCTTCCGATGGTAGGTGCCGAGGCACGTCGTGGGGTGACCCGACACGAGAATCACTGAGGTGCCACTTTCAACTGGCGCTCACGTCGTACCATCTAGCCGTGGCTTCGATGTTTGACACGATTGCCGACCTGCTGCGCGGCTCGGCGCCTGACGACCTTGCGCATGCTCTCGGCACTGACCGTACGCAGACGCGTCGCGCGATGGAGATCGGCCTTCCCGCGCTGATCACCGGTTTGCGCGACAAGACGCTCGAGCCGGGCGGGGCACAGAGTCTGGCCACGATGCTCGATGATCCGAGCGCGTCCTTGCCGAGCGACGTGGGCGCCTACCTCACCGAAGGTGACCCTTCGCGTGGCGCCGCCATGCTCGATGTCGCGTTCGGCGACCGAGGCGAACCGGCCCTGTCGGCGTTGTCGTCGGCCTCGGGGCTGAGCACGCGCCTGCTCGCCCAAGTCATGTCGGTGCTCGCACCGCTCGCGACCGGCACCTTGCGCACCAACGCGCCCAGCGATGCCGACGGCCTCCGCTCCTACCTCGCCGGATCGGTCGATGACCTCGAAGGCAAAGGCTTTGGCCGCGTCGTCGAACTCGTGAGTCCGGATCTGCCTGCAGAGCCCGCGCCGCCGGTCGTCGAAGTTGTCGAAACTTCCGGTCCTGCCGGTCTCGATCACACCGTCGATGAGCTCAAGCTCGACGATGATCTCGATGATGCCGTCGGCGGCACCGTCGTCACGGGTGCCTTCCCCGACACGCCGGAACTGAATGAACTCGAGGCCGATGTCGGCGGTGCTATCGACGCGCCAGATGCGCCCGATTTCATCGCCGATCTTGACGGCCCCGATCTGCCCGATCTCTCGGTTCCCGACGCCCCCGACCTCGACGAGCCTGACTTCGGTACCCCTGACTTCGGTACGCCCGACTTCGGTGCCCCCGATGTCGAGATTGGTGTGCCCGACGCGGACCTGCCCGATGTTGCGGTGCCGGACTTCGGTGCCGGAGCTGACATCGCAACCCCCGACTTCGGCGCTCGCGACCTCGATCTTGACGCAACATCAGTCGCAGCGGCGACCTATCCGAGCGACAGCATCGATGCCAGCTTCGGCCTCGAAGGCGAAACCCCGATCGTTGAACCCAAGGTCGACTTCGACGAGGGCCGCGGCCTATCGGCCATGGGCTGGCTCTGGTGGCTCATCGGTGCCATCCTCGCCGTGCTCGTGCTGCTCTTCTTGATCGCCCAGTGCACGGGCGACGATGACACCGCCGGCGACGTCAACACCGGTGGAGACACGACCACGCCCACCGCGGTTGCGGCCGGCGACCCGACGCCGGACCCCTTGGTCCTCCAGCGCCAAGCCCAGCTCGACAATATTTTGACCGAGTACCCGGGCGTGACCGGCGAAGTCATCGGCGAAGTTGCGGTCCTGAACGGCACGGTTACCGATCTGCGCACCAAAGCCCTCCTAGACGGCGCCGTGCGCGACGCCGGACTCGGCGTGCAGAACAACGTCAATGTCGACGAGTCGGCGGCCGCCGCAGAGCCGCAGGGTTACTCGCTCAACGACCTGATCGCTGCCCAGCCCGAGTTGACCACCCTTGCTTCACTGCTCGATCAGGCCGGCCTCGGCGCCGCACTCGACGCCAACGGGCCGTTCACGCTGTTTGCGCCGACCAACGACGCCTTTGCGGCCATCCAGACCGAACTCAACGAGGTCCAGGATGACCCCGAGCGTCTGAGCACCTATCTCCAGTACCACCTGCTCAGCGGTGCGCTGACCGGCGCCGATGTGGCAGCACGCCCGACGCTCGAGACGATTTCGCAGGAGATCATCGACGTGAGCGTCCAGGGCAACACGGTTCGCCTCAACGACTTCGTGCCCGTGCTCGTCGCCGATGCCGAGGCCCGCAACGGCGTCATGCACGTCATCAGCGGTGTGCTCGTTCCTCCATCCGAAGTCCCGATCCCCGAAGAACTCGGTTCGGCACTCGAGCTCAATCCGATCACATTCGCGACCGGAAGCGCCGACCTGACCGACGGTGGACGAGTCGAGCTCGACAAGGTCGTGGCCTTCTTGCTCGAGACGCCGGTCAACATCGTCATCGGTGGTCACACCGATGCCGACGGTGACGAGGCCCTCAATCAGTCGCTGAGCCAGGACCGCGCCGACGCCGTGCTGACCTATCTGACCTCGCAGGGCGTCCCGGCTGACTCGCTGACGGCCACCGGCTTCGGTGAGACCCAGCCGATTGCCCCGAATGACACGCCCGAGAACAAGGCCAAGAACCGTCGCATCGAGTTCCGCACTGGCTGATCGTCAAGGCGTTTCCGGCTCGCCCGTCGAGTCGGAAGCCAGCTTGTAGGGTCGAGGCGTGGGCGACTTCTTCCAGAACGGTCCGATCACGACGTTGCATGATCTGCGACTTCGTCCCTATGACGAGCTCGAAGCAGATCTGACGTCGTGGTCCGAGCAGCGACCGATGTCGCTTATCATCCCGTCGCTCTACAGCGAGCTGCAGGGCGATGCGTTGCGCCACATCGTCAACGAGCTGTCCCAGGTGCCGTTCCTGGATCAGATCATCATCGGGCTCGACCAAGCCGATGCCGATCAGTTCGCCGAAGCCAAAGAGTTCTTCTCGAAACTGCCCCAACACACCCGGATCCTCTGGAACGACGGGCCGGCGCTGCGACGCGTCGACGAGATCTTCGCTGACGCGAACATCACCCCGATCGAACCGGGCAAGGGTCGCAACGTGTGGTTCTGCATCGGCTACTACCTGGCATCGGGCCGGGGTCAAGTCGTCGGACTGCACGACGCGGACATCGTCACCTATGACCGGTCGATGGTCGCCCGGCTCTTCTACCCCGTGGTCCACCCGACGTTCGGCTACAGCTTTGCCAAGGGCTACTACTTCCGAACCGATGGCGAGCGCATCAACGGACGCGTCGCCCGTCTGCTCGTCACGCCTCTCATCCGTGCGCTGCGCCAATGCCTTGGCGAATCCGACTACCTCGACTACCTCGACGCGTTCCGGTACCCGCTTGCCGGCGAGTTCGCGATGCACATCAACGTCGTGCGCAACATCCGGATCCCCAGCGACTGGGGGCTCGAAGTCGGTGTGCTGAGCGAGGTTCAGCGGCGTTACACGACGCAGCGGATCTGCCAGGTCGACCTGGCCGACGCCTACGACCACAAGCACCAGCGGGTCTCGTTCGACGACCCGACCGACGGGCTCCACAAGATGAGCCGAGACATCACCAAGGCGCTGTATCGCAAGCTGGCGATCGGCGGCGCGGTGCTTTCCCCCGAGATCTTCCGCACGATCAAAGCCAGCTACTACCGGATCGCCCTCGACATGGTCGAGCGTTACGGCCATGTCGCGGCGATGAATGGCCTCGAATTCGACAGCCACAGCGAGGAACGTTTGGTCGAGGTGTTCGCCCAGACGATCATGGAAGCAGGCGACGACTATCTGAGCCACCCGATGGAGTCACCGTTCATCGCCAGCTGGGCTCGCGTTCAGAGCGCGGTGCCCGACGCATTCCATCTGATCCACGAGGCCGTCGAGGCCGACAACGCCTGACCGGTCGTGCCCGTGCACCCACCAGTTCCTGATAGCGGGCTGCCCATCGAATCGGTGATTCCGGAGCTGCGGCAAGCCCTCGCCGAGCATCGCCGTGCCGTGCTCACCGCAGAACCAGGCGCGGGTAAGACGACGGTCGTGCCGCTACGCCTGCTCGACGAGTCTTGGCTGGCCGGGCGGCGCATCATCTTGCTCGAGCCTCGTCGCTTGGCAGCCCGATCCTGCGCGGCGCGCATGGCGGCTTCGCTGGGCGAAGAGGTCGGCGCAACGGTGGGTGTCACAACAAGAGACGATCGACGCGTCAGCGCCGCGACGCGGATCGAGGTGGTCACCGAAGGAATCTTGACCCGGCGGCTGCAACGCGACCCGTCACTTGAACGCGACGGGCTCATCATCTTCGACGAGTTCCACGAACGAAGCCAACAGGCAGATCTAGGCCTGGGTCTCTTGCTCGACGCGCAACGTGGGCTCAACCTCGATGTCGCCGTGCTCGTCATGTCGGCCACCATCGATGCGCCCAAGGTCGCTGCGCTCATCGGCAGCGACGACGATCCAGCGCCCGTCATCGAGTGCGAGGGCCGAACGTTCCCGGTCGACGTTCACTGGCGGCCTCGCAACCGTCGGGACAAGCTGGAGCCGGCGGTGGCCAACGCGGTCGAATGGGTCACCCGGGAACAGCCCGACGGCGATGTGCTGGTGTTCCTGCCGGGCATGGCCGAGATCCGGCGTGTCCAAGACGAGCTGCGGCGCCTCGACCCTCGCTTCGAAGTCCACGCGCTGCACGGAAGCCTGCCGCTCGACGATCAGGACCGAGCGATCTCGCCAGCGATGCCCGGCTTCCGCAAGATCGTGTTGAGCACCGACATCGCCGAAAGCAGCCTGACCGTCGAGGGCGTCACCGCCGTCGTCGACGCGGGCCAGGCTCGCTCGCCCCGCTTCGATCCAGCGAGCGGGTTGACGCGTCTCACCACCATTTCGATCTCGCGAGCTTCGGCCGAGCAGCGAACAGGGCGCGCCGGTCGCGTGCGTCCCGGCGTCGGCGTGCGCCTGTGGTCCAAGATCGAGCACGGCACTCGCCCCGCACACGTGGCCGCCGAGGTCACGCAGATTGATCTGTCTGCGGTGCGTCTCGAACTTGCAGCTTGGGGTGTTCGAGAAGCCGACGGTATTCCCCTGATGGATCCGTTGCCAGGTCCGGCGTGGAACGAGGCCGGCGAGATCCTCGCCATGCTCGGCGCTATCGATGCCGATGGTGCCATCACCGACCGAGGTCGCAGGCTCGTCGATCTGCCGCTGCACCCTCGACTGGGGTCGATTGTGTTGGCGGGCATCGACCATGAGCTCGGGTCGATGGGGTGTGCGATTGCCGCGCTCCTCGATGAACGCGACGTTTTGCGGGGCCGACCGGGCGAGGTGCCGGTCGATCTGGTCCTTCGCCTCTTGCTTCTGCGTGACCGTGATCGCAGTCATGCAGCGGCTTCGGGCCGCTCGCTGCAGGTGGTTCGTAACCGGTGGCGGCAACTGGCGCGTCGGGTCGGCGCCGACGATGGCAACTGGGATCGCGACATGGTCGGACTGCTGGTCGCAGCGGGTTTCCCTGATCGGGTTGCGCAGCGTCGGGGCGAGAACCGCGGTCGGTTTCGTCTTCGATCGGGATCGGGCATTGTGCTGTCGGACCGAGACGAGCTTGCCGGCGAAGACTTCTTGGTCGCGCTCGACGTCGACGGCCGAAAGAAGGACGGGCGCGTGCGCATCGCTGCGGCGGTCGATGTCGAGAATCTTCTCGAGACTCCGGGCTTCACCGTCGAACGGCGCGAACGCCTCGTCTGGGACAAGGGGCGCAATGACCTCGTGCTCAAGATCGAGCGGTACCTCGGGTCCTTGGATCTCGGAACGACCACGCTGCGCCCGTCGCCGTCCGACGCGGTCGTCGAACTGCTGATCGACCGGGTGCGACGCACCAAGCTCAAGGCGCTGACCTGGACCGACCAGGCGCGGGGATTGCAACAACGGGTCGCGTTCCTGGCCGAGCACCTGCCCGATGACGGGTGGCCGGACCTGTCCGATGCCGCGCTCTTGGCGACGCTCGACGACTGGCTTGCGCCGCTGCTGGTGAGCGCCACCGGGCGCGGCGACCTCGAGGTGCTCTCGGTGACGGTGGCGCTCGACACCATCATCGGCCATCACCGTCGCCACGACATCGACCGTCTCGTGCCGACCCATGTGGAGATTCCAGGCCGCCGTCGAGTCCCCATCGACTTCTCGGGCGAGCAGCCGGTGATCCGGTCACGGGCCCAGGACTTCTACGGACTGCGGGTGCAGCCTTCGATGCTGGATGGCCGGATCCCGGTCGTCTGCGAGCTGCTGTCGCCGGCCAACCGCCCAATTCAGCGCACCGCCGACATCGAGGGATTCTGGGCCGGTAGCTGGGCCGAAGTCCGCAAGGACATGGCCGGGCGCTACCCCAAGCACGACTGGCCCGTCGACCCGACCCGCTGAGCGTCTCGCTCGGTCTCCCGTGGCGTGGAGGCCGGTGCTGCCCGGTCGACTACAGATTGATCTCGTGGACTTCGAGGAGGTCAGCGAGGCCGCTGAGCGTGAGTGGCCGGCTGATGTGGTAGCCCTGTCCGAGTTGCACGCCTGCGGCTCGCAGCAGTTCCTTTTGGATCTGGTGCTCGATGCCTTCGGCGACGATGGTGAAGCCCATCTCGTGGGACATGCGGGTCAGGCTGTCGACCACAGCCATGGCCGGAGACCCGGCCTCGATTTGGGCGATCAGGCTGAGGTCGAGCTTGAGGACATCGAACGGCAACATGGTCAAGTAACCGAGGCTCGAGTAGCCGGTGCCGAAGTCATCGATCGCGAGACCGAATCCGTAGCTCGTCAGCTGACGAATTCGGGTCGCCGCCTCGGGAATTTGGGTAAGCGGGATCGATTCGGTGAGCTCGAAACGCAGATTGTGCGGGCTCAATCCGTATTGATCGAGGGCGGCGAGACAACTCGTTGCCAGCATCGCCACATTGTTGAACTGGTGGGCCGAAGCATTGACGCTGACGGCGAAATCTTCGTTGATCAGACCCTTGGCCCGCAGGCGGTCAATGTCGGCGCAGGCTTGCTCGACAACCCATTCACCGATGTCGGCGATCAGCCCGATCTCTTCGGCCAGCGGCACGAAGACGTCGGGGCTGATCCGGCCCATCGCGGGATGGTCCCAACGGACGAGACCTTCTGCTCCCACGAGGCGATTCGTCTTTAGGTCGATGATCGGCTGGTACTCGAGTCGTAGCTCGCGGCGCCGGCGGGCGTGGCGGAGGTCGGCCGTCATGTCGAAGCGTCGCGATGCCCGAGACCTGAGCGGCGCATCGAAGACGACGGTGCGGCCGTGCCCGTTGCCCTTGGCTTCGTACATCGCAATGTCGGCATCGCCGATCAGCTGCTCCGACGTGCTTGCGCCCTCGGAAATGGCAATGCCGATCGACGCGCCGACGCTGATGATTCGGCCTTCGGCGAGCACCGGCGTGCTGAGGATGTCGTGCAAACGCTGGGCGAGTAGTTCGGCTTCGGCGGGACCGCTGATGTCCGGAGCCACGACGACGAACTCGTCGCCACCCAGGCGACCGATCACGTCTCGAGCCCGCACGGCCCGGCGGAACCGGTGGGCGACCTCGACGAGCACGATGTCGCCGACGCTGTGGCCCTGCGTGTCGTTGATGAGCTTGAACCCGTCGAGGTCGATGAACAGCACCCCGGTGGTGGTCCCGTCGGTTCCCTCGATCTCGAGCGCGGCACGCAGCTGGTCGAGCACGGCGGATCGGTTCGGCAACTCGGTCAGGTCATCGAAGCTCGCTTGGAACTCGATGCGCCGGTAGAGATCGCGCTGTTCGGAGATGTCCTCGGCGAAGCCGACGATGCAGGTCAACTCGCCGGTCTCGTCGCGCATGTCGGAGCCGGCGATGCGGAACAGCCCCGTTGACCCGTCGACGCGCCCGCAGCGGACTTCGACGTTGAACGTGCGTCGTTTCGACAGCGCTGCCAGCGCGTCTTGCAGCAGGTGCCGGTCGTCGGCGTGGACAACTTCGAGCCAGCCGTGCTCGCTCGACACCGCGGGCCCGAACATCTCGCGCAAACGGCGGCTGTGAAACTCGAGGCGACCGCCATCGCCGATGACGAAAACCCCGACCGGAAGTGTTTCGCTCAGCTGATTGAACTGGGTCTGGAGGCGTGCGAGCGCGGAGAGCGCCTGGCGCTCGTGCGATTCGTCGTAGAAGTCGATCACGAGTGAACCGTCGTACGGCGCGACGACAGCTTCGAACTGCAATCCCGGAGCGGCGCCGGCGACCTTGGTGCGCGCATACGGCTCGCCGCCGAGCACCTGAGCGACGGCTCGGTGCAGGATCGGCCGGTCTTCTGCAGCCACGATGCGCTCGGACCATCGCCCGACCGAGGCGCCAAGGTGCGCCCAGGACCCGAGCGAGCCATCGACGGTGATCACATTGCCGCGCCGATCGCAGACGATGCGTGTGCGCACGTGGTCGTCATCGTCGACGAGGCCGGTCTCGATCGATACTGCATCGATGATGGCGACCGCAAAGGGCGTCTTGGGCCCAAACGTCGTGATCGTGACGATCACGGCTGAGCCGCTCCGTTCCAGCAACGCGGCACGAGTCATCGACGTGACCTGCGCGCGTGCGATCGCGGCCAACAGATCTTCGTGGGTGTCCTCGGCGAACAGATCGGTCAAGCGAACGCTGGCGGCGTCGAGCTCGAAGCGAGGCCAAGGGAGCGCGCCGACGTTCGCGTCGTCTCCCCGCTGGAGAAGCAGCGTTTCGTGCTCGAAGACCACGGCGTGTCCCAGCGGTGCTAGCGCGTGAGATGCGTCGAGAGCGGCGCGAATCCGATTTGTTTCCCCGGCGGCATGGGCCAAAGGTGCTGGAGTCATGCCGATGCTGGAATCTACCGTGCACCAGGTGTGGTTTGCCAACCACGTATCGTGAATATCTCGCGCGATATGGGCCTTCTGACCCAAGCCTGTGTTCATTGGGCCGAATTGACCGGTCCTGGACCGACCCTGCGGGCGCCCGCCGGACAACTTCTTGAGCCAGATGTCGTCATCGGGAGCGCGCTGTGGTTGCATGGGCTCATGGCAAAAAACGTGCTCGGCACCGACCTCTTGGACTGCAGCCGAGATCCGCTGACCGGCTTCTACCGCAACGGCTGCTGCGACACCGGCGCCGGCGATCATGGGGTACACACCGTGTGCGCGATCATGACGGCCGAGTTCCTCGCCTTTTCAAAGGAGGCCGGGAACGACTTGTCCACGCCAATGCCCCAGTACGGGTTCGAGGGACTGAGGCCAGGCGACCAGTGGTGCCTGTGTGCCCCGCGTTGGAAAGAGGCCTACGACGCCGGTGCGGCGCCCCAGGTCGTGCTGGCCGCCACCCACGCAGCATCACTCGAATGGATGAGCCTGCGAGAACTCCAAGAGTTTGCGGCCGACGCCGGAGTAGGCGAATGACGGCCATGCTCGACGGGCTGCGGGTGATCGAAGGTTCCGCCTTTGTCGCCGCGCCATCGGGCGGCATGCACCTTGCCTTGCTCGGTGCCGACGTGATCCGGTTCGATCCGATCGGTGGCGGCATCGACTACACGCGCTGGCCGCTCGCGGAGTCGGGCACGTCGATCTACTGGGCTTCGCTGAACAAGGGCAAGCGCTCGATCCAACTCGATCTTCGGTCCGAGGAAGGACGCGAGCTCGCTCAGGCGTTGATCACGGCGCCGGGCAACGACCGCGGCGTTTTCCTCACCAACTTTCCGGCACGCGGTTGGCTCGACTACCAGGCCCTCCAAGCCCGGCGCGCCGACCTCATCATGATGGCGATCACCGGAAGCCCCGACGGAACCACCGCCGTTGACTACACCGTCAACGCCGCGGTCGGCTACCCGTCGGCCACCGGTCCCGCGGGCGACAGCGAACCGGTCAACCATGTGCTTCCGGCCTGGGACGTGATCTGTGGCCAGCAGGCAGCCTTGGGAATCGTGGCCGCCGAACGACATCGCAATCGCACCGGCGAGGGACAACTCATCAATTTGGCCCTCAGCGATGTCGCGATGTCGACGGTGGCGAACATGGGGCACGTCGCCGAGGCCGAGGTGCTGGGCGAGCAGCGCCCACGCATCGGCAATGCGCTCTACGGGGCGTTCGGCCGTGATTTCCTGACCGCCGATGGCGAGCGATTCATCGTGATTGCGATCAGCCCCAAACAGTGGTCCTCGATGCAAGAAGCCACCGGCACGACCGAGGCCATCGACGCGCTCGCTGCCGAACTCGGCTGCGACTTCGGTGACGAAGGGCAACGCTTCGAGCACCGCGACCGGCTCTTTGCGCTGATCGAAGCATGGGCAAGTGCTCACACGATCGGCGAGGTCGGCGAAGCACTCGAGGCTCACGGTTGTTGCTGGGGGCGCTACCGAGACTTCTTGGGCATGGTGCGCGAGGACCCTCGATGTTCGACCGAAAATCCGATGTTTCAGCGGGTGGACCAGCCTGGCGTCGGTTCAATCCTGAGCGCAGACACGCCGCTGCGGTTCGCCGCCGCTGAGCATCGACCGGTCCCGGTCGCGCCAAAGCTTGGCCAACACACCGACGAGGTGCTCGACGAAGTCCTGGGCCTCTCGGCGGGCGAAATCGGTGGGCTCCACGACCGCGGAGTGGTCGCGGGCGTCTAGGCCACCCCGACAACGAAGTGCCGGGAGCGTGCGGATCAGTCGCCTTGTGCGCGCCCGCCGCGGCTGCCGCGCTCGGCCGGTTCTTCTTCGCCCGCGTCGCCCGCGTCGTTGTCGCTCTCGCTCGGATCATCGCCAGCGCCGTCATCGGTCGCGTCGGCGTCGCTTTCGGATGTGTCGTCGCCCTCGGGGGCGTCGCTCTCCGTTGGCGCCGTCGTGGCTGTCGCCGGGGACAACGTGGTCGGGTCGACGGGTCCGTCGGCGCCGATGAGTTCCAGGCCGTTCGGCAGTACAGCGTCGATGACGACGGCGTCGGTGACCGGACGAATCTGGATGACGCCGTCTTCGACGTCTTCGAACCGCAACGGGATGAGATCGAATTGGCGCTCAGCGCCAGGGGTCGACGCCACCGGGCCGCAATGGGCGTTTTGGACGACGGCTTCGCCGATGCTGCCGAGCCAACAGCCAGCATCGGGCCCCAACGTAAAGGCGCGGTCGCCGAGCGAGCTCTCATGCCAAATCGCCAAGTCGCGTAGCACCGGCTTGGCGTTCAGGATTTCGAGGGACCCAACGTTGAGCGCATCGCTGCCCTGGTCGCTCACGGCGGGCGTGCCGTCATCAGTGGTGTCGTCTGTCCCCGGATCGGTGTCGTTGGTTGGGTCGGGATCCTCGGCGGTCGTCGTGTCGGCGGGCGCTTCGGTGCCGCTGGCGTCGGCATTGTCGTCGACCGGATCTGCACTCTCTGGTTCGGTGCTGTCGGGGTCAGTGCTGTCGGGGTCAGTGCTGTCTGGTTCGGGGTCGGTAGCTGGAAGCGCGCCTTCGTCGGCTCCCGCGTCGCTTGCCTCGGTGCCGTCGTCCGGAGAGACAACATTCGTCGGCGTGTCGTCGGTGCTCGCCACATCGTCCCCGCCGAGCAGCCGGGGGAGCAGGATCAACAAGACAGCCAGCGCCAAGATTGCCAATCCGAGGATGTACAGCCAACGACGGTTGCTCGAGTCGCTGTCGTCGTCGACCTCGATGCCATCGGCGACCGTGGAGGGTTGCTCGTTGACGACTGCCAGTTCTGGGGCTGCGAGTTCTGGGGCTTCGAGCACCGCCACTTGGCGAGTCGGGGACTCTTGCGAAAAGTCCATGCCTCCGGCCGCCACCGGCGTCTCTTCGACCAGGACCGCGCCGGTCGAGATCGGCTCAACGGCGTTGTGATCGTTGGTGTCGAACTCAGGAGTAGCGGATGGACCCGCGCCGGTCTCGTTCTCGCCTGTCTGGCCATCGCCGATCTGGTTCGACCCGGCGGCATCCGTGGTGGCAGCGATCGGACGATCCCAGTCGGGGTCGATGACCAGGCGACCGCGATCCTTCACTTGCGCGGTCCAGCGCTCGCCGTCGAAGTAGCGACCTTCGTAGCGACCAAGTGGGTCGACGTACCAGTCTGGTGTCATTGCGATCTCCGAAAAAGGTGAACGAAGCGAGGTTAGGTTCACTTCGGCACATTTCCGTTGCATCTGAGCGCTGCCAGGGCGCCGAGCGGGCTAGCTTGATCGCCCGTGGGGAGCTCCGGGGTTCAGGTGTGCGCGATCTCTGGTGGGTCAGGTGCAGGCAAGACGACACTGGCCGTTGCCCTGCTCGAACGCCTTGGAGACAAGGGAACGCATCACACGATCGACTGGTACTACCGGGACTTGTCGCATCTCAGCGACGAGGAACGAGCCGTGGTCAACTTCGACCATCCGGACTCGCTCGAAGTCGACCTGTTCGTCCGTGACCTGGCCGCGCTTCGTAGCGGAACCGACATCGATGCGCCCGTGTATGACTTCGCCACGCACACCCGCTCCGCCGAGGTCCTGCCGGTGGCTTCGCGGCCGGTCATCGTGGCCGAAGGCATCCACCTGCTCGCCCTCGCAAGTGTGCGCGCCGTATGCGACCACCTCGTTTTCATCGATGTCGACGCGGATCTGCGTCTGGAGCGCCGCGTCCGTCGTGATGTCGTCGAGCGCGGTCGGACCGAAGCGAGCGTGCGCGCCCAATGGAATGCCACGGTCGCTCCTATGCACGACGAGTTCGTGCAGCCCAGCGCGCAGTACGCGAATCAAGTCGTCGGGGCCGACCAGGACCTCGACGAGGTCGCCGACGAACTGGCGGCGCGGTTGCTGGGATCTTCGCCCGCGCCAGCGTGAACCCGCCATCTGACGAATCCGTGCAGTCGAAAGTGTTTCGGGTTAGCGTCTGCGCTCTGTGACCGTCGACACGTCTTCACCGTCATCGCTCGACCTTCGTGGCCCCTTGCAGTCAGCGCTCGTCGTTGGCCTGATCTACATCTTCCTGGTCGGTGTCTCGTCGCTTGAATCGGGCATCAAGATCATGGGCGAGGACACGCAGGAGAGCCTGTTCTCGGCTGCGAGTAACCCACTCGCTGCGTTGTGCATCGGCATTCTCGGCACCGTGCTGGTGCAGTCGTCATCGGCATCGACATCGGTCATTGTCGGCCTCGTCGCCTCTGGGGCCCTCGGCGTCGACGATGCGGTCCCCATGGTGATGGGCGCGAACATCGGTACGACGGTCACGAACACCCTGGTGTCGCTCGGTCACATCCGCCAGTCGGGCGAATTCCGGCGGGCCTTCGCCGCGGCGACGGTCCACGACTTCTTCAATGTGCTCGCAGTGGCATTGCTCTTGCCGATCGAGCTCATCACTGGCGTGATCAGTGGGACCGCCGAGGCCATTAGCGAACGCCTCGTCGGTGCATCGGGCACCGAGTGGAAGAGCCCGATCAAGGCGTGGGTCAAGGAACCGGTCGGGTGGCTCAAGGACTTCTGGGAAGCCGTTGGAACCAGCGGCAATGTCCAAGGTGGCCTCATGGTCGCAACCGGGCTCGTGATCATTCTGATGGCCTTGGCCCTCATCACCCGGAACATGCGGGCGCTCGTCGCGGACCGGGTGGAACGTTCGGTCAACGCGATGCTGAGCCGCGGCGGTGGTTCCGTCGCGCTGCTGCTCGGCCTGGTCATCACCATTGCCGTCCAGTCGTCGAGCATCACGACATCGATCCTGATTCCTCTTGCCGGCGCCGGCGTGATCGCGCTGCGAAATGCCTATCCGGTGACACTGGGCGCGAATGTCGGCACGACCATCACGGCATTGCTCGCGTCGCTTGCCGCGTCGAGCCCAGAATCATTGACCGTCGCGCTGGCCCACACGACGTTCAACGTCATGGGCATCTTCTTGCTCTACATCATTCCGCTCGCTCGAGATCTACCGGTGCTCGGCGCCGAGAAGCTGGCCCAAGTAGCCGTCGAGCGGCGCACCCTGGCCGTCGCCTACGTTGCCTTCGTGTTCATTGTCCTGCCCCTCATCGGCGTCGCCGTTCTCGGCTGAAAGGTCCGTTCCATGGTTCTCGCATTCTTTCGAGGAAGCTCCGGCGATGGAGACTTCGAACACATCGTCACGCGATCGATCGCGATGCTTGCCGACGCTCGGCACTCGTTCGACCTGGCAACGTTGGCCCTGCTGACCAAGGCCGAGCCCGAGACCGTCGCCCAGGACATTCGCGACACCGATCAGCGGATCAACCTCGCTGAGCAGGAGCTGCGCAGCGAGCTCGTTGTGCATGTCACGGTCAAGGGCGGTGCCGACATCGGGTCGGTGCTCGGGTTCACGCTTTTGCTCAAAAAGATCGAACGCATCGGAGACCAGGCGAAGAACATTCTCGAACTGTCCGAGAACGGCGTCACCCTCGCCGACACCGACGAGACCGAAGCATTGCTGGCCGAACGTCAGGTGCTTTCCACCCTTTTCGCCGAAGCTGGGGAGCTGCTTGCTGCTTCCGATGATGACGAGGCCGACATCGACGATTTCGCATCGCGAGTCGACGCGATCACGGCCGGCTACCAGGAAAAGATCGACTCGTTCATGACCTCGGAGCGCCCGGGGCGAGAGGTCGTGCCACTTGCCATCTACTTCCGATACCTGCGCCGGATTGCCGCCAACTTGCTTGGTGTAGTGCGGACCTCGGGCGAGCCGATCCCGCACCTCGACTACCTCGAAGGCGGCACCGTCGACACCGACGACTAGGAGTGGTTCGCCGCGGCGCTCGGGAACAGCACCTGCGGGAGCTGAGGGCTACTGGTAGTAGGGAGTCTCGCCGGCGTTGTGGTCGGTGGTGTCGATGACCTCGGTGACCTCGGGGATCAACTCGGAGATCATCACCGTGATGCCTTCGCGCAGCGTGGCCGCGCTCATTGCGCAGCCCTGGCAGCCGCCGCCCATGGTCAGGTACACGTTGGTCTCTTCGACCTTGACGAGCTCAGCCCAACCGCCGTGCGCGGCAAGCGATGGGTTGATCTGCTGGGTCAGCAGCTGCTGAACCTTTTCCTCGACGGAACCGGACAGCTCGATCTTGTCGCCGTCGCCCAACGGGTTCGGGCGGTTCGGGTTCCGGATCACGAGGCCGCCCTGCATGGGGTTGCTCGGCAGGTCCAGTGTTGCGCCCCGCAGCTTGTCGACGCTGTTTGCAGGTACCACCACGGTCAGCTCGCCGACCTGATAAATAATGTCGGTTTCGTCGGCGTCGGCGACCGGCTCAAACGCCAGGTCGTAGGCGTAATCGACGCCCTGCACGCCAGTGACCTCGACCCGAAGGCCGAGCGAATCGCCGTCTTCCTCGGCTGCACGTACGTCGAGCACCTTGAACAAGGCCTCTTCGCTCACGTCGAGCACGATTTCGTCGGTGGACACCACGTCGGTCATGCCCCAAAGCCTATTCGGGCCAACGCATTTTCCTGACGTCGAATGAGGCGAGTGACCGAACAGACGCCGAGCCGGCTACGACTCAAGCTGGATCGATAGCTCCATCCACTGATCTTCGAGCGAGTTGAGCTCACCCTGCGCCACCGCGAGCTCCGTGCCGAGCTCGGCCAGTTCTGCATGGTCGGTGATGCCCGCAAGCCGCTCGTTGAGCGCATCGACCTGCTTCTGCGCCTTGGCCATGGCCTTGTCGGTCTGCTTGAGCTGATGGCGCAGCGTCGATTTCGACGGTGTGCCCGTGCTGATGTCGCCACTGGCAGAGGCCGCCTTTGCCTCCTTGGGCTTGGTCGCCGCGGCCTCGGCGGTACGCGTCGCAGCGTGACCTCGTCGACGGTTCGCGCGGCGGGCCTCGAGCCAGGCGGCAAAGCCTCCGGGCACTCGGCCGGCGCGAGTCGACTCGTCGACGACGATGACATCGGTCATCACCCGCTCGAGAAAGGCCCGATCGTGACTGACAGCCACCAGCGCGCCGGGCCAGTCCTCGAGGAACGACTCAAGGGCGCGCAGCGTGTCGAGATCGAGATCGTTGGTCGGCTCGTCGAGGAACAACACATTCGGGTTGGTTGTCAAGACCAACACCAGTTGAAGCCGGCGCCGTTCGCCCCCGGAGAGCTGGCGAACGGGGGAGTACTGGGTCGCCGCGTCGAACCAGAACCGTTCGAGCAACGCCTTGTCTCGCCAGTCCGGCTCGCCGCCTTGGCTGAACAGATCGATCAACCGCGCATCGAGATCCAGGTCGCGCCCGAGTTGGTCGAAGTAGCCCAGTCGCACCGTCGAGCCATGTTCGATCGAACCCGTCTTCGGTTTGGTGCGTTTGGCCATGGCGTCGAGCAGGGTCGATTTTCCCGTGCCGTTGGGGCCGACGATGCCGAGCCGCTCCACTGGGTCGAGTTCAAGGGTGAAGTTCTCGACGAGCGTGCGTCCGCCCGCCTCGACGCTCACGTTGTGGAGCTCGACCACACGATTACCCAACCGCGGCGTGTCGCTGTGCAACAGCATCGGGTCGTCGCGCAATGTGCGGTCATCTCGTTTGAGTTGGGCGGCTTCGGCCCGACGAATGTGCGCCTTGGGCTTGCTGGTGCGAGCGGGCGCACCTCGGCGCAGCCACTCCATTTCCCGCTTGGCGAGGTTCTTGCGAACAGCATCGGCCTTGTCAGCGGCGTCGACCCGGGCCTCGCGTCCTTCGAGATAGGTGCGG
Organism: uncultured Acidimicrobiales bacterium; assembly: GCA_938015575.1. Classification (GTDB taxonomy): domain Bacteria; phylum Actinomycetota; class Acidimicrobiia; order Acidimicrobiales; family UBA10347; genus UBA10347. The sequence continues at coordinate 18,286 of CALLPT010000284.1, read as the reverse complement.
TAGCCGCCATCGTGCAGGTAAATCTTGCCCTTGTCGACCTCGAGCACCCGAGTCGTGACCGCATCGAGCAAGTGCCGATCGTGGGACACGCACAGCAGTCCGCCCTTGAAGCCGCTCAGTCGCTCTTCGAGCCAGTCGATTGCGTCGATGTCGAGGTGGTTCGTCGGCTCATCGAGAACCAAAAGGTCCGCAGGAGTCACCAGAGCTCGGGCGAGGGCAACACGGCGCTGCTCGCCGCCGCTCATGTTGGACAGCCGATGGTCCAGCCGGTCGCCCAGGCCGAGCCGGTCGAGCACCGCGGCGGCTTCCCACGAATCGCCGACCGCCTCGATAGCCGTCACGTCGTCGAAAACGGGCCGCTGGGCAAGCGACGCGATTCGGACACCGCTCTCGTTGCGCACGATCCCCTCGTCGACCTCGATCTGGCCGGTCAGGACACCGAGCAGGGTGCTCTTGCCGGCACCGTTGTGGCCTACGACGCCGAGCCGGTCGCCGCTGCTAATGGTGATGGAGACATCGTCGAGCAGCGTGCCGGTCGCATGGCGCAGGGTGATGCCTCGTGCATCGACGAGAATCACCGGCGAACGGCCGCTTCGCTCGAGCTGAGGAACGACGGTGCGAGCGCGGTGGGCGGCAGGGTCATGGTCGCTAGTGTTGCGGAGTCGCACAAGGAGCACTACGTGAGCAACCCTGATCACATCGATTTCTTTTGGCGGCCGGGCTGCCCGTTCTGCATGCGCCTCGAGCGTGGGTTGACCGACGCCGGCGTTCCCTTCGCCAAATTGAACATCTGGGAAGACGACGATCACGCCGCGTTTGTACGGTCGGTGGCCAACGGCAACGAGACGGTTCCGACCGTGCGCATCGCCAACGCGTCACTGGTGAATCCGAGCGTGAACGAGGTCCTCGACACCATGCGCCGGGAAACCCCCGATCTGGTTCCCAGCGGCAGCTGAATCTGATCGGTGACCGCCAGCGTCGACCGCGAGGTCCTCGAGCAGAACACACCGCAGGCGGCGGGCTCGGACGGAGCGGTCGACGGGGCACCTGATCCGTCGCGTCAAGACCCTCCCAGGAGCATCGGTGCCGTTGTCGGTGGCTCACGGTGGACCTTGGTCGCGATCCTTGTGTTCGCGTTCATCTTGCGAGCCTGGAACCTCGACTGGGACAACGGCACGCACCTGCACCCCGACGAGCGGTTCTGGAGCGATGTCGCCGCCAACGTCGAACGCCCGGACACGTGGGACTGGGGGGTCGTGCTCGACCCCGATCAATCACCGCTGAACCCACGGGTCCACAAGCCGAACTACGTCTACGGCACGCTGCCCCTATGGGCTTCCGAAGCAGCCGCCGGGATATTGATGACCGACAACATGTCGTGGGCGGTCGCCGCGATGGACAGCGTCGGCATCGACGTCGCTCGCGATGAGCCGCGAGACGTGCCGATCGGTGAACGGCTGAGGTTCAACACCGGCTACGACGTTGACTTGATCGGTCGGATCATGTCGGCCCTGATCGACACGGCCACGGTGGGCGTCGTCTATTTGCTCGCGATGCAGCTGAGTCGGCGCCGCCGCAGCGCTGGCGTCAATGGCGTCGATGGCGTCGAACAGCCCGATCGAGCCATCGGACTACTCGCTGCGTTCTTGCAGTCGCTCACCGTCCTCCATATCCAGTACTCGCATTTTCTCGGCAGCGAGCCCTGGGTGGCGTTCTTCGTCACCGTAGTGGTGTGGGGTTCCGTCAAGCTTGCTCAGGGAAGAGGTGGCTGGCCCACTCGGCTGATGACGGCGGTCGCGCTTGGTTTCGCGATCGCATCCAAGCTGAACGGCGTGGCTGCGGCCGTGGCGCCCCTTGTCGCCGTGCTGATCTCGGTGTGGCCCGAGCTCTCCGGCTTCCTGCGCGGCCGGGCCCGAGCGGGATGGTTCGGCCGATCGATGCGCCTCATCGATTCCTGGCTGGTCATGGGCATCGTCGCCATCGCCTCGTATCGCCTCGCCCAGCCCTACGACTTCGAGTCCGGCATCTCGCTCATCTTCAATGACCGGTTCCAGTCCGACGTCGAGTACCTCCAGGACATCAATCAAGGTGGAAACTGGCCTTGGGTACAACCGCTGGTCGGTGCAGCGCCCCTGCTGCATCCGCTCAAGCAACTGTTCTTCTGGGGGATGGGGCCGGGACTCGCGTTGGCGGCCCTGTTCGGTGTCGTTCGGGCGGCGCGGCGGTTTGTGGTCGGCGAACGGGTCTGGGCAATCCCGCTGGCGGTAATCGGCGCGTACTTCGTCCTCGTCTCGTTTCAGTTCTACGCCATCATTCGGTACCTCCAGCCGGCGTACCCGACCATGGTTGCGCTGGCCGCAATTGGCCTTGTCGCCGCCTGGCGCTGGGCCAAGGCTGTCGAGGTCGCCCAGAAGCGAATCGCTCGGGTCGCGCAGACGGCCGTCGTGCTCTCGATCGCGGCCACGACGTTCTGGGGCCTTGCGTTTGTCAACGGTGTCTATAACCAAGAGAACGCACGCTTGGCTGCCGGCGAGTGGATGCTCGAGAACCTGGCCCCCGAGGCAGTTGTCAGCCAACAGGAGTGGGACGACGGCCTGCCGTGGGGGCAAGGGTCGCCGTTTGGACGGGTCACGCTGAAGCCGTTTTCGTTCGGTGGGGACACCACGGAACACATTGAGTTGCTGATCGACGGCCTCGACCAGGTCGATTACGTGATCGAGACGAGCAACAAGTTCTACGACGCTCTGCCGCGCACACCCGCTCGGTTCCCGCAAATGACCCGCTACTACGACACCCTCTTCGACGGGTCTCTGGGCTTCGAGTTGGTTGAGACGTTCTCGAATCCGCCGTCGCTGTTCGGCATCACGATCGACGACTCGAACGCCGAAGAAGCGTTCACGCTGTACGACCACCCCACGGTGTTCATCTGGCGCAAGACGGACACGTTCAGTGTCGAACGTGCGCACGTTCTACTGAATCCTGACCGCGCTCGTACCGCCGTCAACGCGATTCCGGCCGACGCGTACGCGAATGCATCGATGCTCACGCCCGACGCCTACCAGACCCAGCAGACAGGATCTTCGTTCTCCGATGTACACCCGGCGAACTCGGGTTCGGTCATCGCTGCGGTGTCGTGGTTCGTCGTCATCCAGCTGGCAGCGCTCGCCGTGGCACCGACCGTCCTGTTGCAAGCCGGTCGAGCGGCCGGCGCGGTGTGGGGGCTGACCAAAATCTTGGGACTGCTCGTGCTCGGCTTGCCGGTCTGGCTTCTGGTGTCCTGGGGCTGGTTCGACTTCTCCAACCGGCTTGTGTGGGCTGCCCTCCTGGTGCTCGCGCTCGGCGGCTTGGCCACGGCGGTTCGATCCGCGGAACGGCTCGAACACCTTTGGCGCACGCACCGCCGAACGATCCTGACGGCCGAGGCCGTGTTCATCACGATTTTCCTGGCTGTGGTCGCACTCCGGGCTGCCAATCCCGATCTCTGGCATCCGTGGCGAGGCGGCGAGAAGCCGATGGAGCTCGCCTACTTCACCGCGGTCACGGGGTCGACGACGATGCCGCCGTACGACCCGTGGCTCGCGGGTGGCTCGCTCAACTATTACTACTTCGGCTGGTTCCTGCTTTCGGTGCCGACCCGGATCCTGGGTATCCAGCCCGACGTGGCGTTCAACCTTGGCGTGGCCACGTATGCCGCGGTGGCTGCCACGACCGTCTTCTCGACGACGGCCATGCTCACCAATCTCGCCGCTCGCACGCGGCCGGCCCGACTGTCACCGCACACGACCGGGCTTCTGGCCTCGTTGATGTTCCTCGTCATCGGCAACCTCGACGCACTGCGCCAGGTCATCACTCGGCTTCGCCAGGGGATGCCGCTCAGCGAGTTCGACTGGTGGGACCCGAGTCGGGTCAACAAGAACAGCAGCGGGTTCGAAGTCACCGAGTTCCCCGCGTTCACCGTTCTGTTCGCCGACCTGCACCCGCATTTCATGGCGATGGGCATCTTCGGCCTCGGGCTCGCTGGCTGTATCGCTCTGATCGAACGGACCCGCCAGGGCGCAACTCGTACGAGCTGGATTCTTGTCATCGGATTGGGCGTCGGCTCAGGCGTCATGCGGATGACGCACACCTGGGATCTGCCCACGTTCGGTCTGGCCGCAGCGGGCGCGATCCTGATCGGCGCCATGGCCACCCGTGCCCCTGCCTGGTGGCGGGTGCGGACCGCCGTTGGTCAACTCGTCGTGCTCGCCGTGGCCCATACGGTCGTGACCGCCCCGTACCGAGGCCGCAATCAGGTCGCCGATTCGGGCTTCCATCGTTCCGAGTCGACCACGAACCTCGATGACTGGCTTGCGCACTGGGGCCTGTTCTTGTTCATCGCCATTGCCTATTTGGTGCTGCGCGTCTTCCAGCTCCGCGACCGGCTGGTCACCGGAGCCGCCACGAGCACCGGCATCATCGTCGCTGCCCTGGTTGGAGGGGTGGCGTTCCATGTGATCGTCGGCTCGGTGGCCGCCTGGGCGTTCCTCGGGTTGATGGCCGCGGTCCTTGTGTTGTGGGGCGAGTTGGCGACCGATCGGGTCGAGACGGCCCATGTCATGACGGCGGCGATGTGGGCATTGGGATTCGCCGTGCTCGCTGGCGTCGAAACCTTCACCCAGAACGCAGATATCCAGCGGCTCAACACGGTGTTCAAGTTCTGGCTCCAGGTGTGGCACCTGTTCGCCGTCGCTGGCGCTTTCAGCGCAATGTGGGTCCTGTACAGCCTGCGTCTGGCCTTGGCTCAGTCCGAGAACCCGGTACGTTCGCTCAACCTCGGACGCAAGGCGTTCGCCGGTGGCCTGGTTGTGCTCCTGGCCGCGTCCATGCTCTATCCGCTCCTGTCGTTCCGTCCCCGCAGCGCCAACCGCATCGACACCACGCTCGGGCCGTCGCTGCAAGGCCAACTCTGGTTGGAGCCGGGCACGACCCAGTTCGGGATCAAGGACGCGTTCGAGAACGAGTTCTTCATCGACCCCGGTCTCGACCGGCCCGTCATCGATTGGCTCCGGGCCAATGTCGAGGGCCGACCGACCATCGTCGAAGCGGTCGGCGGCTCCGAATACCAGTGGTGGGGCCGGATCAGTATCAACACGGGCCTGCCGACGGTGCTTGGCTGGCGTTGGCACCAGGACCAACAACGCACGTTGTTCAACTACGAGGTCAACGAGCGCAAACGAGATGTGGCCAGCTTCTTCGTCTTGACGTCGGTCGCTGAGATCGACAAGTTCCTGCGGGCCTACGACGTCAGCTACGTGGTCATCGGCTCGGTCGAAGCGGCGATCGCGAATCCCGAGACCTTGCGCATCTTCGCCGAACATCCGTCGCTCGACCCGGTCTTCCAACGTGGCGATCAGGTCATCTACCAGGTCGACAAGGACCGGCTCGCCGAACTACGCGCCGCCGACTTCGCCGCCACCACCACCACCGGCTAAACCCGCCGCCGCCGATTCCGAAATTTGGACATTTGACGCCACACGGTGGCGCCAAATCTCCAAATTTCTCATTTTGTGCGACCGGGAGGGCAACTCGGGACAGGCGACGCCACCAGCTGGCGCCAACTGTCCCGAGTGCCAGGTCCGTGGCGACGTTCAGTCGAAGCGCTTGAACTTGTACACCTGGTTCACGCCGTCGTCGGACACGTAGATCCACCCATCGTGGACTGCAACGCCAGACAGGAATCCCCAAGGGAAGAACTCGTCGGGCACGCGGTCGGAGTAGTCGAGGCCAACGATCACCGGCGCCATTTCGCCGGTGGCGAGGTCGATACCGGTGACCTGCTGGCGCCCAGTTTCGATGACCAGCAGACGATCGCCATCGACGACCATTCCCTCGGGACCACTCAGGCCCGCGGCGATCGGCTGGGCCGTGCCGCCGTCGACCGCCCACACGATCCCGGTCGCCCAGTCACCGACATAGAGCGTGTCGCCATCGGTCGCGAGACCGAGCGGCACGAACAGCGGCACGAATCCGGTCATGGAGCTGTCGAGCAGCACGTCACGCCCGTCGACGGTCACCACGCTCGCGTCGCCGGCGCCGGTTGCGAGCTGAGCGGCAACGATCGCGCCCTCGTGGCGAATGGCATTGGTGACGCCGAACAGGTCGCGCACGTCGAGCGACACCGAACCATTGGAGGGATCGAGCAGCTGCACCGAGTTGCTGAACCCGCTCGTGATCAGCAGGTCGTCGCCGTCGGCCATGACCGCAGTGGCTCCGGCGAATCCGGCGCCGGGCGCCAGCACCCGGTCGTAGAACGACGTGGTGGGCTGCTTGTCCCTGGTGTAGCCACGCAGTGCGAACAGGTCGGTCACCCATACGGTTCCGTCGGGCGAGACGGCGACATCGCCTGGAAGCCCTACGCCCTGTCGAGTGATGCTTCCCGTCTTCCCGTCGGGATCGATCCGAACGATCTCGTTGTCGATTCCGACGGCAACGAACAGAACGTCATCAGTGCTGAATGCGATGTTGTCGATCGTTCCCTCGACATCGAGCACGACTTCGTGCTCGCCGCCCGAGAGGTCGAGCTTCAGCACGATGCCCTGGCCGATGTTGACGGCGTGTGCTTCGCCCGAGGAGTTGAACTTCAAGGCCGAGGACGGGCCGCCGACGGAAGCAACCACCTCGGCAGCGACCGGGGCGGGCGAGTCGACGTCGATCTTCAGGATTTCGCCGGTGAAGAACGACGGCGCGTAGAGATGCTGGTCATCGCCCGGTTGGAAGTCGAACGAGTTGAGCGACAAGTCGCCGTTGAGGAGCTGCGGCGGTGCGACGAGGTCCGGGTCGAGTTCGTAGAGCCCGGCCCCGAAGAAGAGCCGATTCACGAAGAGCCGCCCATCGGTCGACATCGTGATCGGATTCACCCCTTGGCCGACGAACTGGCGGATCGCCTCGGTCTCGCCTGGCTTCAGCATGCCGACGTAGCCGGTCAGGATCTCGGTCCAGTACATCGTGCCGTCGTCGGTGATGAAGACATCGTCGGGACCGCCCACTCCACGCTCAGGCCCGATTCGGTCGAGTATTCGGCCCGACTTCGGGTCGTGCACGGTGATCTCGTCGCCGCCGACACTGGCGACATACACGTTCCCGTCGAACGGCGACACGTAGATGCCGTTCAACCCGTTCGTTGCCGAGGCCCGGTTCACCCGGATGCCGGTCTTGGCATCGACCGGCTCTGGTCGCTCGGTCGCATCTGCCGGCTGGCCCACGGCACTGAACAACACCACCAGGGTGGCGACGACGGCGACTGCCTTACGCGTCACACGCGTGACGCAACGCCTCCGTTTGCTCGATTGCCTCAACATGATTTCCTTTCCCGCCCGAAACCTTCGGGGCATGACGGCACCATCAGGGAGACCGGTTACAAGCCGGTTACGCCGCGCCTTCACGCCGCCTCCGTGCCGAGGCGAAACGGACCATGCGGGAGCCTTCTGAAAGAATCTCTCTGCGGACCGATTGATTCCGTCGGGTTGAAACGAGAGGTGGGGTGATGCAAGGCGAAGCGCGCACCTCAGACTCGACGGCAGCGCAATTCCGCGCCATGTATCAAGCGACCCTGCCCGTGGTCTACGGGTTCTTGTCGACACGGGTCGGTGGGAACCGTGCACTCGCCGAGGACCTGACGGCCGAGACGTACTCGGCCGCCGTCATCCTCTTCAAAGCTCAGCGAGGGAACGAAGTGACCATCTCCTGGCTTCGCACCGTCGCTCGACGGCGGCTCATCGACCATTGGCGGCGCAATGCGGTGGCAACCGGGGCCGCCATCAAGCTCGTACCGAGCGATCCCGACCCCGCCGACGACGAGATCTCCGAGACGGTGGCCTGGGCCCTCGCCGCGCTCAGCGAGTCGCAGCGCCAAGCCCTGGTCCTCCAACACATCGAGGGGTATTCCGTGATCGAGATCGCCGAACTACTTGGCCGGAGCCCCACGGCGGTGCAGTCGCTGCTGGCCCGGGCGCGGGTCGCCTTCCGGGTGGCCTACGAGGAGGCCGAGAATGACTGAACGGGATCCGATCGAATTCCTGCCGCAGGCAATGGACCGAGTCGAAGACCCTGATCCCGACTTCGCCGCCGAGCTGCTCGATCAACTGCTTCGCGAACTGGGTGAAGCTTCGCCCGATGACGCCGTTCCGCTGCCGAGCGCCGAGATCGATGACCCGGTGCATGGCGAGCCCGACGAACAGCAATTCAAGGCTGGGTCGACGGTGCAGATGCTTCCGCCGATCGCCGAGCGTCCGTCGCAGCGACCGAGGTTGGGCCGACGCGCCGGCATCCTCACGGCGGCCGCAGTAGCGCTGTTGGTGCTCGGGAGCCTCGCGATTCTGAGGCTCGGAGGCGACGACCGGACGTCGTTCGACGTCACGAGCGGCGGCGACCCGACGGCAGTCATCCAACCGACGGCCGAAGTCGACGAGTCGCCCGACGCGGTTCCGCCCACACCCCTACCCACACCGGTGGCGGTCATCACTCCCGAACAGCAGGTTGCCATCGACTTCCTCACCGCCCGGAGCAACCACGACGGTCCGGCGATGGTCGCGCTGCTCGCGGACGATGCCGTCATCGCCAACGACTACGGCATCTTTTCGGCCGACGACTATCTCGGCCGCGCCGAGTTCGAGCGGCTGACGAACACCGTGATCTCCGACATCACTTGTGAAGCGATCCCAGAGTCCGAACGCGTCTCCTGCGTCTATTCGTTCCGCAACGACATCGGGCGCCACCTTCGCACAACGCCCTACCGGGCCGAGATGATCGTGACCGTGCGCGCCGGCCGCATCGACGACCTCACGGCTGCGACCGATGGCATCGCCTTCGAAAGCGACATCGAGTCCTTCTTGGAGTGGCTGGGTCAGGCCTACGCAGAAGATTTCGCGGCGGTCGATGGTGAGCCGGTCTTCGTCGAATCGATCGACATGCAGGTCACCGCCGATTCCGGAGCGATCTTGGCCGCCCGCACCCCCGAGTTCGTGACGTCGGTGGAACCACCGATCCTCAAGCTGCTGGCCGATGATCCTCGCTTCTCGACCGTGCTCGAAGCGCTGGAACGCACGAAGGTCGGCGACGGGATGGCCTACTGCGCGATCGGTCCGTCGACGCTCTTCGCCCCGACGAATGCCGCCTTCGATCGCTACCTCGCCGAGTCGGGGGGCGAGCGTGCGACCGTTCTCGATGACGCACCGTTGCTACGGAGCCTCATCGTCAGCGGCGTCGTCACGATGCAAGGTCCCGATTCGCTCGCGGAACAAGCCATCGACATCGAGACCCTCTCGGGCCGAACCGTCACGGTCGCCGCAGGGACGACGCCGACCGTGGAGGACATTCCGACGCTGCCGGACGCCACCGACGTCGCAGCCTGTAACGGTGCCATCCACGGCATCGACCAGATCTACCCAATCGACAACTGACCAAGGCGGGAAACCATGAAACGAGAGATTCGAACCATCTGGGTGGCGGTGACCATGGCGGTCATGCTCGTCCTCGGCGCCTGCGGGACCGAGGACGAGCAACCGATCGAGGCGGTGGCCGCCACGGGGGCAGAGGTCGCCGAGTCACCGGCCGACCCTGAACCCACAGCGAAGCCCGAGCCGACCGCCGAACCCGAGCCGACTCCAGAACCCGAGCCGACACCGGAACCGCCTGCTCCGCCCGAGCCGGCCGACGAGCTCGTACTCATCGCGGACCTCGCCAGCGCCGGGGTCGGGGTGAACGGCGATGCCACGTTCGAGCTCGAACCCCTGTGCTCGGTGGGACCACCCTTGACGGTGGAGCCCGGCGATTGCGAGATCTTCGCCGAGTACACCATCCTCAGGGCGAGGCTGGCCGGCGATCGCACCGGGACGTTCGAAGGAACCGAGACACTCCACGCGAGCTTCGCCGTGGACGCCGAGGGCAACTTTGTGTTCGGCGGCATCTCGTCGTTCGTCGGGTCCGTCGCAGACTGCGGCGACGGCACGGTGGTGTTCAACACCGCGGGCTGGGGCAGCTTCGACCTCGATCGATCCGCCGAAGAGGGGGCGCCGGTCATCGGCACCAGCGAAGCGGTCTCCTACACCCCGGTTGCGAGCAAGCTCAGCACCCTCGCGGTCGTGCTCGAGGCCAACATGGCCACGACCGCTCCGAACGCCTTCGCCGTGACGGGGACGGTCGTGTGCGGCACCGGCGTGGCCGAGGGAGTGGCCGGCATCTCTCGCCCCGCTTCCGGGGTTGCCGAAGGCGACGTCCGCGACTGGTCGGGCACGGGCTCGTTCACCTTCGGTTCGAACTGTCGGATCAGCCGTTCCGGATCGGCAGACGACGCCTGTCCAATCATCGACGAATTCTGGGTTCAGCCCCTGCTCAACACCTTGAGCTTCAACGGCTCGATCAAGGGCGGTGCCCGCTTCATCGGCGCAAACCTGGTGAGTACCGAGCCGAACACCGCCGACTACGAGCACTCGGGAATCCTCATCATCAACGGCACCGTCGAGGGCTGCGGCGAGGGCACCGTCGTCATGGTGAACGAGTCGGTGGGAAGCGGTTTCGAAGCCGGATGGACGCACTTGCGAGCCTTCGCGCCGCCGCAATTCGACCCCGGTTCGGCCGGCGTCCACGTCGACCTGGGCGGCGCACCCAGAGGGATCACCTCGGCCAGCTTGGAAGGCACCTACAGCTGCGCTGGCGCGGCGGCGTCCGAGTCTGACTGAACATCGAGATCGACGAAGGAGACGGAACCATGAGACGAGAAACTCGAGCTATCTGGGTGGCGGTGGCCATCGCAGTCGTGCTCATCCTCGGCGCCTGCGGGACCGAGGACCAGCCGTCCGTCGAGACGGCCGCAGCAACTGAGGCAGACGTCGCGGAGTCGCCTGCCGACCCCCAACCGACGCCACAACCCGAGGCGACGCCACAACCCGAGGCGACTCCACAACCCGAGGCGACGCCACAACCCGAGTCGACAGAGTCAGCTTCCGTCGAGACCGCCGAGGCTGCATCGGCCGAAGACGACGGGGTGGTCCTGATCACGGACCTGGTCGAGGCCGCGGCGGCCGTGAGCGGCGACGCGACGTTCCGACTCGAACCGCTGTGCTCGGTCGGGCCACCGTTGAGCACGGAACCTGCCGATTGCGAAGTCTTCGCCGAGTACACAATCCTTAGGGCGACGCTGACCGCCGACCGGACGGGAACCTTCGCAGGAACCGAGACACAGCAGGCGACCTTCGCCGTCGACGCGGATGGCCGTTACGTCTACGGCGGCATCTCGTCGTTCGTCGGCACCATCGGCGACTGTGGCGAAGGCACGGTGGTGTTCAATACCGCCGGTTGGGGCAGCTTCGACCTCGACCGATCAACCGAGGCAGGCTCACCTGTCATGGGGTCAACCGAGGCCGTCTCCTACACGCCTCTCGCGAGCAAGCTCGGCACGATCGACGTCGTCCTCGATACCGGCATGGCTACGACCGCTCTGAACAGCTTCGACGTGACCGGCACCGTAGTTTGCGCCAGCGATATTGCCGACGGTGCGGTCGCGATCGCCCGGCCCGCATCCGGGGTTCCCGCCGCCGACGCCCTCGACTGGTCGGGCACAGGGGCGTTCACTAGCGGTTCGAACTGCTCGACTGATCTGTCCGCCTCCCCGGACGAGGTTTGCGCCGTCGTAGACGGGTTCATGATTCAGCCCCTACTCAACAGCCTGACCTTCAGTGGTTCGTTCGACGGAACCGCCCGGTTCATCGGCAACAACCTGCTCGGCGAGACCGACTACGAACACTCGGGAATTCTCTTATTCGAAGGCACGGTCGAAGGGTGCGGCGAGGGCAGCGTGGTGATGGTGAACGAAGCTGCTGGAAGCTTCTTCGACAGCCTCTTCACGCACCACCGCGCATTCAGCCCACCGCAGTTCGATCCGGGATCGATCGGCGTCCACGTCGACACCACCATCGAACCCCGGGGGCTCATCTCCAGTGCGCTGGTCGGGAGCTACAGCTGTGCCGGCGCGACAGAGGCGGTCGAAGAATGACCACGCAGTTGGTGCGGATGCGCCCCGCGTATCTGACCTGCGACGGCGGTTCTGTGTCAGGATTGGCGCGGCGAAATGGGCGGATATGGGGTGAAGGTTCGGGCCGGGCGGTGAGCCACTACGACGTAAAGGTATTGGGGCCGCTCTCGGTGACTCGCGACGGTGAACGGATCGACCTCAGCAGTAAACCCGCTCTGCTGGTTGCGTTGCTGCTCGCGAACGCTGGGGACACGGTCAGCGTCGCCGCCCTGATCGACGGGATATGGGGCGACGATCCACCGGCGACGGCGCGCAAAGCTGTGCAGGTCAAGGTGTCCCATGCCCGCCGCATCCTCGGCACCGACTTCCCCCTCCACACCGAACGCGGTGGCTATGCGATCGGCATCGCCGATCTACACCTGGACACCTACGACTTCGTGACCGCCGTCGACGAAGCGGCAACGCTGCTCGATCGGTCACCGCGTGAAGCGCTCGACCGGCTGGACGCCGCGCTCGCGCTATGGCGAGGCGACGCCTACGCCGACTTCGCCGACAACGGCGCCCTCCGAGGCGAGATCCTGCGGCTCACCGAGCAGCGGGTGCGGGCCATGCGGTTGCGGTTCGACGCCCGCCTGCGACTCGGCGACCACGCCGCCATCATCGGCGACCTCGACGCCGCCACCACCGAACATCCCTACGACGAAGACTTCCGCCGCCTCCACATGCTCGCCCTCTACCGCTCGGGCCGCCGCACCGAAGCACTCCGAGCCTTCGACCGCACCCGCAACACCCTCATCGAGGCTGGCCTCGACCCCTCCAACAAGCTCCAGACGGTCTTCGACGACATCCTCCACCAAACCGACCGCACCATCACTGCGGCGGAACCCAGTGCCCAGACGAGTCGAACGGGCAACCTGCCACAGCCACGTTCCGAGCTGATCGGACGCGACGGCGACATCACAAGACTCGACGAGCTGCTCGAGGAGAAGCGCCTGGTCACCCTCACCGGAGTGGGCGGCGTCGGCAAAACCAGCCTCGCTCTCGCGGCCGCACGATTCAGCGAACCGGCCTTCCCCGGCGGGGCCTGGCTGGTCGAACTGGGGAACGCCACAGCCGATGACGAGGTGACCACCACCGTGCTCGACGCATTTGGGGTCAAACCCCAACGCGGTTCGAGCGCCCTCGACGCGCTATGTGGCGCGCTGTTCGGACTACGGCTGTTGATGGTCCTGGACAATTGCGAGCAAGTACTCGACGGTGTGGTCGAAGTGGCAAACCGCCTTCTCGACGAGCTACCCGGAATCACGATCCTTGCGACCAGCCGAGAGCCAACCGGACTTCACGGCGAGTTCCAGCTCACCGTGGCACCGCTCGAGACAGCTGGGTCCGAATCCGATGCCGCCCAGCTCTTCCGCCGACGAGCACTGGCAAGCGGCTGGGCGTCGGAGATCGGCGACGACGAGGTGATCACCGATCTCTGCGCTCGTCTCGACGGTATTCCGCTCGCCATTGAACTGGCCGCAGCCCGGAGCCGTTCGATGTCGGTCACGCAACTCCGTGATCGGCTCGGCGACCGCTTTCGACTGCTGAAAGGAAACCGGAGAGACAACGATCGCCATCGGACGCTCGAAGCAACGCTGGCATGGTCCTATGACCTTCTGGAGGGCGAGGAACGAACGCTCTTCGACCGCCTTTGTGTGTTCAGCGGGCCGTTCGATCTCGCGGCAGCGGAACGTGTGCTCAGCGACGACCATCTCGACGAGCTGGCCGTGAGCGAGCACCTGGGGTCGCTCGTCAACAAGTCGATGCTGCTTGCCGACCGGGGCGGCTTCCGCCTCCTGGAAACTGTGCGTGACTTCAGCCAACACAAGGGCCACAAGCAATCTCTCGAGGTGACACGAGACAAACACCGCGAGTACTACAACTCGTGGGTCATCGAGGCCCATGACGGGCACCTGGGTGCCGACGAAGGCCTGTGGGCGCAACGTCTTGACGCCGCGTGGCCGAACGTCCGAGCCGCGTTCGCCTGGGCGATCGAGCGTCGTGATGCCGCTACTGCGCTCAACATCATCGTTCACCTCGGGCATGACTTCATCAACCACCGGCATGCGGCCGAGTTCTTCGGTTGGGCCATCACGGCGACCGATCTCCCCGAAGCCGCAGACGAGCCGCTATTCCCCAGCGCTCTGGGCGTCGCCGCCTCCGGTCTGGCAATGCATGGCGACCTCGACCGCGCTGGTTCGCTCGCTCAGCGAGCCACGGACTCGCTCGGTGACGAGGGCATCGACTTCGACCAGCTGGCGCGAGGAGGCCTGGCCATGGTTCACGCCGTCTCTGGCCGACTCGACCTCGCCTGCGAAGTGCTCCAGGAGCGCATCGAAGCCGGTGCAGCCAGTCACGAGACACTCCGGGCACTGTTTCTCGACCAACTCGCTCTCTGGCAGGTCATCGACCTGCGCCATGATGACGCCTTCGCAACAGCGCAGCAGGGACTCGCGCTGGCGCGACAGACCGGCAATCCGACCACGGCCGCGTTCGCTCTCGCGGTCCAGGGCATGGCGAGGGCCCCAAGCGATCCGATCGAAGCCCTCAAGCTCTATGACGAATCGCTCGGCATCAGCGACGCCGCGGCGGTCACGTGGATCGCCAGCGCGGCGAGACAACGGACCGCCCACACCTTGATGGACCTCGGACGCTCGGCTGACGCGTTGGCGCTCGGATTGGAGACGGCTTGGTCGTTCCTGCGCCAGGGAGATCTTTGGCTGGTCAGCGATTCTCTGTTTGCGTGCGCTCGCGCGCTGGCAGCGATGCAGAACTCCCATGATGCGGCGCTGTTGTTCGGTGCGACGGTATGGGGAGACCCAACTGGGCTGCGTGGACCCCGCCGCGTCGCACTGCGGGCCGAAATCGCTGCTGCGCTTGGCGAGCCGATGGCCGCCGACCTCATCGATCGAGGTCGAGCGATGAGCGTGCCCGATGCGTTGATGCTGGCCCAGTCAGTAGTCGACCCCACTCCCAATGCAGACTCGCTATGGGGAGCCGCATCTCGGGCCTGAAGCCGCAACGGTGTCAGACACCGTTACGGGTTAGCCGTCGGGGAGGAGGTCGCCGATGGGGTGGGGTTCGGGATCCCCGATCACCAGCATGGACAGGAACTCGTCGGCCTTGACCTGGTAGCTGCGGTCACCGCTGGGTGTCGCGGCGATGATCACCAGCGGTGGATAGTCGCCGCCGTCGACCCACCAGATGCGGTTGTGGAAGCCGAGCTGGAACGCCCATCCCGAAATGCCGCCATCGTCGAACAACCGATTCACGACGAAGCCCGCGCAGTAGCCGAAACGCCCACAGATCTCTTCCCCGGCAATCTCCGCCTCGAAGTAGACCGCGGACCGGCCCCCGATCTCGGTGCGCTGCGGGCCGCTCGTGACGATGCCGTCGACGAGCGTGTCGATCCATCCTTCGATGTCATCAAGCGGAGGGCAGCAAACTTGAGCCTCGACCGAGGCCTGGGGTTGCGTCGGGTCGGCCAGAAACTGGGGACGGATGAAGGTGATGTCCCGGTCCCCGGGTTGCGACCATCCGGGCTCACCGAAGGCCGTGTAGCCAGCAGCGTTGCTGACCGTCATGAGCGTGCCGTCGACGGTGATCGTCAACGGCGTACCCATCGCGCCGACCTCGTAGGTCCCCTCCTCCAGCAAGGCGCCGAGATCGAGCCCATCGACTCGGAGATGCGGTTCGAAACGCACCGCTTCCGGCCCGTCGATCTCCTCTCCGTCCGAGCCAAGCTTGAGCGGTTCCACGGTCGCGAGCACCGGCACCTGGATCCGCTGCGCAGCGATCTCCTCGATGTAGCCGTCGAGTGTGGCGACGGTACTGGCGGAAAGGTTGTCACCCGAGGTGGCGTAGGTGAACCCACCATTTCCAAGGCCGAGGTCCACGATGAGCCCAGCAGACTCGCTGCTCGTCATGCTTCTCGCCAACTCGTAGGCCGCCACGTCGATGCGCTTGATGACCGAGGTCAGCACATGGGGGCGAAGCTCCTCGCGCACGTCGAACCATTGGTCGGTATCCACGCCAATGGCCCAAAGATGCCGCCCCATTGCGTCTGATTGCGCTGCGGCAGCCTCGAACGTGCCCATTCCAGAGTGACCCGCAGCGGTGAAGATCACGTCGGCCTCGCGTTGATACAGGGCCTCGGCCCTCGCCTGGGCGAGATCGGGGCGTCCGAAGCTCTCGTCAATCTCGATTTCGGAGAACTGGCGCACGTAGGCAGCCAAAATTGTGATGTCGGGGTCGACGGCGCGTACGCCGGCCTCGAACCCTGCCTGAAACTCTTGGATGAGCTGGAAGTCGCTCGAGCCGATGAATCCGACAACGTCCGTTTCGGTTTGTAGAGCGGCTGCGACTCCGGCCAGGAAGGCGCCCTCATGGTTGGCAAACCTCGCGGTGGTGACGTTGGGGCCCTGCGCTATCTGATCGACAAAGCCGAACTTCACGTCGGGATAGGCGACCAAGACCGAACCGTCACCGATGCCAAGGCCATCGCTGATAATGATGTCGGGTCCGGTCTCGGCCAACTGACGCATGGCTTCGACGGGATCACCGGCTCGAGGAACATCGACCACCTTCACGCCGAGCTCGCGACCGGCACGATCGAGACCCGAGCCGATGAGGGCAGGCAGTCCGGGCACGTTTCGGTCGGCGAGGAAGGTGACGACGGGCTCTTCATCGGGGGCCAGCGGCCCGACGAGGAACATCGCCACGACGCCGAGCGACGCGCCGAGGACCGCGATCGCACCCCACAGCCGACGGCGGGACCGCTTCTCCTTCTGCTGTCGTTGTGACTCGGCGGCGTGACGTTCGGCGAGGTGCGAGCGGCTGGCGGCGAGGTAGCGCTCCTCCTCGGCGTTGAGCTGGAGCTGCGACGCCTGCGCCCACCCATCGAACGCGCCAACGCGAGACTCGCTCAGCAAGTAGTCCGGATCTTCATCGGTGAGCTGCCACTCGACCAGCGCCGTCGTCAACGACCGATGCTGGCGCAGATCATCGCGGCTCTCCTCGATCCACTCCTCGAGGCTGGGCCAGGCCGCAAGCAGTGCCTCGTGGGCCACCTCGACCGTCGGTGAGCCCGTCAGGCGATCCGAATCAAATGACAACAAGCGATGCTCACCGAACTGGCCGATCACATATTGCATCGTCGCGGTGTCCGCCGCGAGCGAAGCGACCTCTCGTGCCGGGACTCGACGGCGGCTGCGTTGTCCGTCGGTGCTCACGGCAACCAGCCGAAGGAAAAGCTGGCGCGCTGCTTCCTGCTGTTCGGGATCGAGTCCGCCAAAGAGATCGGAAGCTCGACGCTGGATGGCGCCCTCGAGACCACCCATCGATCGGTACGTCGATGCGGCCATCGTGTCGCCGGTTCGGCGATCGAAGAGCTCGGTCAACGAGTACTGGAACAGCGGCAGTGCCCCCGGTTGGTTCCCCACGTCGGCGATCAGCTGTCCGAGTAGCGCAGGCTCGAACGACACGCCGACCTCTTCGGCCGGTCGCAGGGCGGCGGATTCGAGTTCTTCGGCCGTCAACGGGGTGACGTTGACGACGGCCGAACCGAGCCGAGCCCCGAACTCGGGATGGATGAGCGGTTGGGCATAGAAGTCGGCCCGAAGCGTGATCACCACGGTTACGCGACCGTGGGGATCGTCGACCGCCGTGACCAGGTTCGACAAGAATCGATTCCGGACCTCGTCAGAAGCACCCAGCGTAAAGAGCTCCTCGAACTGGTCGATGATCAGCACGAGGCGCGCCTGGTCGTCGGGGAGAAGTCTCAGTGCCGCTCGCACCAAGCCGGCATCGTCGCCCTGTAACTGCTCACGCACACTGTCGGGAGCGTCGAGCGTTGACCGCAGCAAGGCGGCTTCGAGTTCGGCGAACGGGTGAGCACCGGGCAGCATCGTCGCCACCAGCCAGCGATCGGAACCTTCGATCGCTCCCTTGCTCAGTGCCGGGATCAGACCGGCACGCACGACGCTCGATTTACCCGATCCGCTCGCTCCGATGAGCGAGATCAGACGCTGACCGCTGCCAATGCTTCGCAGGAGTTCAGCGACGAGCGTGTCACGTCCGAAAAACGACGCGGCGTCCTCAACCCCGAATGCTCGAAGCCCCTTGAACGGATTCGACACGTCACGCTTGTCGACCGCGAGGTCGTCGACCGCCGACTGCCGCGGCTGGATGCTCTGGTCGTGCAGAAGCATCTGCTCTTCCAGACGAAGCAGCGTCGGC
>CALLPT010000283.1 GCA_938015575.1 uncultured Acidimicrobiales bacterium | reverse complement strand
CGACATCTGCTTCGTGCACCCAAAGGGCAATGACGAGTTCCCCCTGTCCGGCGAAGGCGTGCTCATCGAACTCGTCCAAGCCCCCGCCGACGTCATCGCCGCCCTCACCTCGTAACGCCTAGGTTGTTGGGGTGACTGATCTTTCGTTGCTGGATGCGACTTCCCAAGCTGATCTGGTCCGTTCCGGACAGGCGACGGCGACCGAGCTGGTCGAGGCGGCGATCGAGCGGATCGAGCGGCTCAACCCCACGCTGAACGCTGTCATCTCCACCGATTTCGATCGGGCCCTTGCCGCAGCCGCCGGGCCTCTACCCGATGGGCCGTTCACCGGCGTGCCGTTCCTGATCAAGGACATTGGGGCGAACCAGGCCGGGCTGCCGTATTGGGCCGGCAACCGGGCGCTGCAAGCCGCTGGCCATACGTCGGGCGAAGACACCGAACTCGGCGCCCGTATGAGGGGCGCTGGTCTGGTCACGTTGGGCAAGACCAATCTTCCCGAGATGGGAAGCTGCCCAACGACACAACCGCTCGGGTGCGGCCCGACCCACAATCCGTGGGACATCAGCCGCTCTCCCTCGGGTAGCAGCGGAGGCTCGGGCGCAGCCGTTGCGAGTGGCATGGTCCCGATTGCGCATGCCAACGATGGCGGAGGATCGACCCGGCTTCCCGCAGCCTGGAACGGCTTGGTTGGGCTCAAGACGACTCGAGGCCTCGTCCCGAACCCCGGCAACGTCTCCCGGCTCACGTCGGAACTCGTGGTGACGCGGACGGTGCGTGATACCGCGAGCTTCTTGGCCGCGGTCCAAGGTGCCGTCGACGCGGACCTGTTCCAGACGCCGGCGCAACATCCCGCCCCACCCGCGCCGCTTCGCATCGCGGTGCTTCGCGATGGCGGCCGGATCGAAATCGATCCTGCGTGTGTCGCCGGCGTCGACGCTGCGGCCGCGGCTCTCGAAGCTATGGGTCACCAGATTGAGGTCGTCGAAGCCGACCATCTGCTCGGACCAGCAAGCAAGGTCAACGGGGAACTCTGGATGGCCGGGATCGCCCGGCGGGTCGACGCGCTCGGCGAACTCATCGGACGAGAGCTGACCGCCGACGAAGTCGAGCCCTACAACTGGACCGCGGCCCAACGCGGCAGGGAGATGCCCGCCACTGAATGGATCGCCGCGAATGAACGCCAGCAGGCCTGGTCGGCCTCGGTGATCGAGTGGATGGCTGGCTACGACGTGCTCCTCTCACCGACCGCGGGCACGCCGCCGATGCGAACCGATGAGCTGTGGCCTCCCGCCGACAAGCCGTGGAAGATCTCGTCGGCCTATGCCCACATCGGGCTGTTCACCCTGCCGTTCAATGTGACCGGCCAGCCCGCGATCTCGGTGCCCACGCACTGGAACGACGACGGTCTGCCCGTCGGCGTGCAGCTGGCGGCGAACATGGGCCACGATCCGCTCCTGTTGCAGCTCGCGAGCCAGCTCGAAGAGGCGCTCCCGTGGCATGACCGGCTTCCGCAGGTGCACGCCTCGACGTTCGCGCCCTGATCGACACTTTGCGACTTTGCCGCGTAGCCCCCAGAATCAACCCATGGCACTCGCGCAGGACATGACGGCAGTCGACCACGTCGACGTAATGATCGTCGGAGCTGGCCTTTCGGGCATTGGGGCTGCCTATTGGCTGCAACAGGACAGCCCCGATCGGTCGTGGGCCATCCTCGAAGGGCGCGACGATCTGGGCGGCACCTGGGACCTGTTCCGGTATCCGGGAATCCGCTCCGATAGCGATATGCACACGCTGGGCTACAGCTTCAAGCCCTGGACCGAGGCCAAGTCGATCGCCGACGGACCCTCGATCCTGAAGTACGTGCGTGAGACGGCGGACGAGTTCAACATCACCGACAAGATCCGGTTCCAGCACCAGGTCGTGAAGGCTGAATGGAGTACCGAGGACGGCCAGTGGACCGTGCAGTGCGAGGTCGGTCCCGATGCGACGCCGGCGCTCTACACCTGCTCCTTTCTGTTCATGTGCTCGGGTTACTACAGCTACAAGGGCGGATTCCGTCCGGACTTCCCCGGCGAGGAGCGGTTCACGGGGCCGATCGTCCATCCGCAGGAGTGGCCCGAGGACCTTGACTACGAGGGCAAGCGTGTGGTCGTCATCGGCTCCGGTGCGACGGCGGTAACCCTGGTGCCTGCGATGGCCGACAAGACTGAACACATCACGATGCTGCAACGCTCGCCTACCTGGATGGTGTCGCGCCCGTCGGTCAACCAGGTGTCCGAGGGCATGCGCAAGGTCCTTCCCGAGAAGACGGCCTACGCGATCACCAGGAAGCTGAACTCGGCTCGCGGTGAGTTCTTCTACAACATGACGCGCAAGAAGCCCGAGAAGGTCCGCGAGCAGCTGCTCAACTTCACCCGCGAAGCGTTGGGCGAAGAAGAGACGGCCACGAACTTCACGCCCGAGTACAACCCGTGGGACCAGCGACTTTGCCTGGTCCCCGACGGGGACTTCTTCAAGTCGATCAAGAGCGGCGATGCCTCGGTCACCACGGGCCAGATCGAATCGTTCACCGAGAAGGGAATCCAGCTCGAGTCCGGCGAGCATCTCGATGCCGACATCATCATCAGTGCGACAGGTCTGAACCTGGTCACGGTTGGCGACATGGACTTCGTGGTCGACGGCAAGACGGTTGACTTCTCGCAGACCTGGACCTACCGGGGCGTCGGCTACTCGGACATTCCCAACATGGCGTCGACCTTTGGGTACATCAACGCGTCGTGGACGCTGCGAGCTGATCTCGTCTCGCAGTTCGTCTGCCGAGTGCTCAATCACATGCGTGACACCGGCACCGATGTCGTGACGCCGCGACTTCGGCCATCGGACCGAGACATGCCACGCCGAGACTGGATCGAAGACTTCAGTAGTGGTTACATGCAGCGGATGATGGCGCTGCTGCCCAAGCAGGGCGACCGCGAGCCCTGGACCAATCCGCAGCGGTACTCGCTCGACAAGAAGGTCCTGCTCAAGGCCACGCTCGATGACGGGGCCTTGGTGTTCTCCACAACTCGGGCGGCGGAGCGCGTTGGCGCCTGAGGCCGTTCAGCGGCCAAACATCTTGGTGCTCATGGGAGACGAGCACCAGGCCCGTGCGCTCGGGTGCGCAGGACATGCGGTCGCGCAGACGCCTCATCTCGACGCACTCGCCGCGCGGGGCACTCGGTTCACTCGAGCGTGGACACCTTCGCCGATCTGTGTCCCGGCCAGAGCGTCGTTTGCAACAGGCCGCTATGTGCACGAGATCGGGACCTGGGACTCGGCGCAGGCCTGGAGCGGAGAGCCCCAAGGATGGCCTCACCGACTGCGGCAAGCCGGCTACGACGTGGTCTCGTTCGGCAAGTTGCACCATCGTTCCAGCGGCGACGATGACGGCTTCAGCGAACGAGTCTTGCCCATGTTCATCGCGGGCGGGGTGGGTTGGCTGCAGGGGCTTCCCCGACGCGAGCCACTCCGCTACGACGAGGCAGCGGAGCTCGCTGCCGATGTCGGTAGCGGCGAGACCACCTATACCCGCTACGACCGGCGCGTGAGCGACGCCGCGGTCGAGTGGGTACAGGACCGCGGCCGTCAAGT
>CALLPT010000282.1 GCA_938015575.1 uncultured Acidimicrobiales bacterium | reverse complement strand
TCCCCGTGCATCCATGTTGGGAGGGCGACACGCTCTGGACGATGCTCGGTGAGGGTTCGGTCAAGGCTCGCAATGTCGCCGCGAACCCCAATGTCGCTTTGCATTGGCAGGTCACCGAGGTCGGCGACGGTGTCGAGGTCTGGGGCACCGCCGAGCTGTTCACCGATGTAGAGACGAAGAAGCGGCTCTGGGACGACGTGTTCGACTACGACCTGAATGCGTTCGCGCCCGGTGGCCCCGAGAACTCACCCGGCACCGGTTTCCTCGCCATCACACCCCAGCGTGCACTCATCCTGCATCAGTACGGCATGGGTGGCCTGCAACGCTGGAAGGCCTGATCCGCCGCCCATTGGGGGTTCAGCGCAGGGCGTAGTGGCCGACCAGCCCGAAGATCGAAGTCTGACGATCGCCATTGGCAAGTTGGTAGTCGATCGTCGGCAAGAAGACGACCGACCAACGCGTCGAGGCGCGACCTGCCAGATCGAACGCCAACGTCGCCGTATCACCAGCCACGAGCGCTGGCTCGGCGTGCACTGCCTCGTCGCCAGGGCCAAGCAAGAACATCGAGTCCTGCAATACGACAAACGGATCCGAGCACCCCGACGGATGTGATCCGAGAAGCGCATGGTTCACGCGAACGTCGATGGTGACTGCATCGGCGCTGACGTCCCAGTCGACGATCTGCAAGCCGAGGAAGACGCCGACCGGGTCCGTGCGAGATGGGATGCATCGCATCGGGACGACCTCGCTCGCTCGCAGGTCGTTGCCCACCACTGCGCTCAGCGGCTCGGCCTCGCCGAACAGCGGGTGTGCACGGCCGGCCCGGTCTTCGATCAAGACCGATGCGCCCCCGATGGCGACGAGCAGCGCCGCGGCGGCGACCAAGCCTCGTCGGATCATGGATCGAGAACCCGGAACGGCCGGAGAAGTATTCCGCCGCCGTCAGCGCCGGCCGAGAAACCAGGCGTGACCGTCGGCCTCGCCGGCTTCGATCGTCTCCAGAGCCGCAAACGCCGTCGTGAGCTCGCCCGGCTTGGACCGGAAGTTGCCGGGCCCATGGCCGACCTCGCTCAGGCACGCGACGGCGAGGAGTCCGCCGGGCACGAGACGGTCGATCATCGCCTGGTCGATGTCGGCTTCGCGGAACAGATGGCAGAGGACCAGATGGACAGGCTCGCCGGGCGGTAGTCCATCATCGAGGTCCCACACCGCGAACTCGCATCGGTCGGCCAGGCCAGAATCGGCCGCGTGTCGCCTCGCGAGTTCGACTGCTACCGGTGAGACGTCGCTCGCGTGCACGGTCATGCCCCGGCTGGCCAGCCATACGGCACCGCGGCCGCGACCACATGCGATCTCGAGCGCCGAACCTGCCGAGGGGAACAGCTCCTCGCAGTGCGCGAAGACAGCCGGAACGGCCGGACCTGGGGGTGCCAGGCCAACCTCGGCGTAGCGCTGATCCCAGCGCTGCTGGTCGGCCTCGGTCACGAGAAGATCAGCCGACTGCGCCGGATTCGCGCAGTGCGGCAATCTCGTCGGCCGACTTGCCGAATTGGGCCAACACGTCGTCGGTGTCGCCGCCCTTGACCGAACCGGACTCGGCAACCGCGGCTGGTGTCACGGAGAATCGAGCGGCCGGTCGCGGCTGGCGCACGGTGCCAGCGGTCGGATGCTGCCACGTCACCAGCGTCTCGTTGTGTACGACCTGCGGATCGGCGATTGCCTGGTCCGCGTCGAGGATCGGCCCGCACGGCACGTCGTGGGCGACAAGACGCGTGAGTACTTCTTCGACAGTGAGCTCCCGGAACGCCTCGGCAAGCAAGGCACCGATCGCCTGAAAGTTCTCTGGGTTCGTCATGGCGGCCATCGTGGCGAAGCGCTCGTCTTCTTTCCACTCGGGATGCTCGAGCGCGTCGTACAACGCGTGACGCATGGCGTCGCTGGCGACGAAGTACACGAACTTGCCGTCGCTGGCCTCGGTCAACGAGTAGACCGACGACAGCAGAAACCCGGGCGACGCGTCGTCGTCGGTCAGGGTCTTGTCCATCATCCCGTCGGGCCAGAAGAAGTACATGGCGGCGTCGAGCATCGGCACCTCGACGTGTTGACCAGCTCCCGTCTTCTCCTTGACCAACAGCGCGGCCGTGATCGCCTGGGTCACCGTGAGCGCCGTCGACTTGTCGGCAATGAGATTGCGCACAAGGTCAGGGAACGGCACCTCGGGGTTCAGTTGGCGACTCACCATCCCGGTTAGTCCCTGAATCACCGGATCGAGGACGGGACGCTCGGCATACGGGCCGTCGGTACCGAAGCCGCTGATCGAGCAGCACACGACGCCGGGGTTCGCCGCGCTGACGGCCTCGTAGCCGATGCCCATGCGCTCCACCGCGCCCGGGCGGAAGTTCTGCATCACGATGTCGACCTGGCTCGCCATCTCGAACAGCACCGCCTTGCCCGCGTCGGTCGTCACATCGATGGCAATCGAGCGCTTACCCCGATTGTTGTTGAGGTAGAACGCCGAGATCCCGCCCTTCATGAAGGCCGGCAATCTGGTCATGTCACCCATCCCGACCAGCGGCTCGACCTTGATCACGTCCGCACCCTGGTCGGCGAACAGCATCGCGGCCAGTGGCCCGGACACGACCTGGGTCAGGTCGAGCACCGTGTAGCCGTCAAGTGGTCCCGGCATGATCAATTCCCCCTGTGTTGTGCCTGGCTCCTAGGTGGCCGGCGGTCGAACGAGTTTTCCTTCGAAGAGCTGGATGATCCCGTCGACAGCTTCGCGGTGGCGCGCCTGGCTGCTCGAAACCCCATCGACGAGTCCGATCGTGACGGTGCGAAGCAGTGCCGCGGTCCGGGCCCCATCACCGGCGTCGAGTTCGCCGGTCTTGATGCCAAGCTGCACGAGTCCAGCAAAGAAGTTGTTCTGGCGAGTGTGATCGAGGTTGGCAAAGACCTCGCCGAGTTCGCCATGGCGTTGCACATCGACGCGGCAGCTTCCCAGGAACTGGGCCAGGCTCGGGTCGTCGTTGTTCAGCCCGTGGGCGGCTTCGAGGATCCCACGCAAGGCATCGATAAAGGTGTCCTCGCTGGCGGCGGCAGCTTCGAGATTGTCGTAGACGTGGCGTTGGGTGTCCTCGTAGACCTCGAGGTACAGGTCGAGTTTGCGATCGAAGTAGTGGTACAAGGCGCCGGTGGTCAGACCGACGGCGTCTGCCAGCGCACGATTGCTGGTGCCGTCGTAGCCGCGGTCGGCGAAGAGCTTGCGGGCCGAATCGAGGATCCGCTGGCGCGTCTCTTGAGCATTCGCCGCGGCAGGGCGGCCGAGGCGCGACATCAGCGAACCCGCCGGGCGTAGCCCGGCGGCCGGTTGCCGTTCTCGTCGTAGAGGTCGAACTCGTCGACCAGGTCCTCGACCCACTGGATCGAACCCGACCGGCTCATGAGGTCCTCTGCCTGCACCATGGCGGCCACTGATCGGCCAACCAGCAGGGGCGTTTGTGCCTCGGGTGCTTCACCTCGAGCCTCGAGGATGAACTCGGTCGCGACGGATCCCGGGTACAGCGTGATCGCGGCGACCCCTCTGGGTTCAAGCTCAATGGCCATGTCCGCAGTCAACCGGTCGAGGCCCGCCTTTCCCGCCCCATAAGAAGAGGAAAAGTGATAGCTCTCGCCACCCGGGGATGACACATTTACGATCGCGGCCCCCGGCCCCGCGGCAAAAATGAGCGGCGCGGCATGCCACGACGCCACATAGTGCGCGCGTAAACCGATGCCGACTTGGTCGTCCCAGATCTGGATCGGGTGGTCCCAGAAGCCGCCACCCCACGCCGGCGGGTTCGGGATCTTGTACACGTTGTTGACCAGCAGGTCGATCTTGCCGTGTCCCTCGTTGACCCTGGCAAAGAGCGCTTCGATCTGGTCATCGTCGCCGTGGTCGACTTGCACCGGTATCCCGACGCCGCCGGCTGCGTCGACGGCGGCAGCAGTTCCTTCGATCGTGCGCGCTTCAGCGTCGGTGTCTCCAGAGGTACGGCCCGTGACATACACCGTCGCGCCCTGTTCGCCGAGGGCAATCGCGGTTCCGCGACCGATGCCGCGAGTCGAGCCCGTTACGACGCAGACCTGGTTCGTCAACGCCGCCATCAGGCTGGGTTCACGTGGATGTCAAGCTTCATGAGGCCTCGCAGCATGAAGCTCGGGTGATAGCCGTAGTCGTTCGTGGCGGCGAGCTCGAACGAGCCAATGCGCTTGGCCAGCTCTTCCGCGGCCACCTTTCCCTCGAGCCGAGACAGGGCAGCGCCCAGGCAGAAGTGCACGCCTCGCCCGAACGCCAGGTGGCTCGTCAAGTTGTCGCGATCGGGGTTGAAGGTGTCCGGCTCGGGGAACACCTCGGGATCGCGGTTCGCGGCCGAGAACATGACGACGGCGCGATCGCCGGCGCTGAGTGGACAGCCGGCAACTTCGGCGTCGTCTTGCACGATCCGAAACATGCCTTGGGTCGGGGTCGACAACCGCAACGCTTCTTCGCCCACGGCCTTGGCCCGCGACGGGTCAGCCTTGAGCTTGGCGAACTCGTCAGGATTCTCGCCGAGCAGCCGCATCATCTCGGTGAGGAACTTGGTCGTCGTCTCGTTGCCCGCGACCAGGAGTTGCTGGATGATGCTCAGCATCTCGGGCATCGTCAGGGGTGTGTCCGGCAGCGGATTGCCGTCGTCGTCCACCTCGCCGTGATCAACTCGGGCGTTGAGCAGATTCGTGAGGATGTCGTCTTGGGGCTCGGTTCGCCGGATCTCGAACTGCTCGGCGAAGTACTTCTGGTACTCAATCACTTCGCGCTCGGCCTCGAGCCGCTGTTCGATCGTGATGTTGGTGCCGATCCCGGCGATCGACGCGTCGCTCCAGCGTTTGAAGTCGTCGAGGCGATCATCGGGAACATTGAGCGCCTTGGCGATCACGGTGACCGGAAGTGGCACGGCGAAGGTCTCGACGAACTCGACGACGCCGTCGCGCTCCATTACGGCGAGGACATCGTCGATCAGGCGACTCGTGATCTCGCGCACCGTGGGCTCGAGCTCGGCGATGACCTTGGGCGTGAACGCCTTGGTCACCAGGCGGCGATAGCGCGTGTGGTCAGGCGGGTCGACCGTGAGCATGGTTCCGATCCGGTCGTAGCCGCCCTCTTCTTCGTAGAGCTGCTTCATGCGGTCGACGAGCTCGGAGTTGTAGTTCGACCCTGATGTGTCGAACCGGGATGAGAACGTCTTGATGTCCTTGACCACGTCGGTGACGTCGCCGTACTTGGTGATCAGGTGCAGGTCACCCATCGGGCTCTTGGCCGGATACACGGGCGCTTCTTGTTGCATCTGTGCGTAGTACGGGTGCGGGCACTGTTGCACCGCCGGGTCGAAGAGCCCGAAATCGTCGAGACTCACCGCAGCCTTGGCCGTTGTGGCTTCATTTTCACTCATGCTGATTCCTTCAGGTCCCGGCCAGTCGAGCAACGACCGGCGCAAAGGCCTCCATGTTGCGGACGGCCACGTTGACGTAGCTGATGCCGTACTGCGCACGGCGCTGTTCGAGGGTTTCGCAGATCTGGTCGACGGACCCGACGAGGGCATGGGGATGCGCCGCCAGGATTTCTGGGGTCATACCCATGGCGCCCGCCATCTGTTCGAGCGTCGCCTCGGTCTGGTCGGTGACGGCGGTGAAGTACGCGCCGATCTCGATCTCGATGTCGTCGAAGCGATCGCCGGCACCTTCGCGGATCCAGTCGACCTTTTGGCTCGTGCCGTCGGCGGTGCCTGAGCCGATGCCGTGGGCGCCGATCTTGCCCGCCGAGTTGTCGAAGTTGATCGACACGATGTCGGCCATTTCGCCGGCGGTTCGCAGGACCCGAGGGGATCCGCCGCCGATCATGATTTTGGGCCCACCCGGCTGTGGCGACGCGGGCAACGCGGCCATGT
>CALLPT010000281.1 GCA_938015575.1 uncultured Acidimicrobiales bacterium | reverse complement strand
GGTGATGGCGAACCGGTGACTCTCGTCGCGAATCCGCTGCAGCATGTACAAGGCCTCGCTTTGGCGAGGCAGCATGATCGGATCGCTGCGGCCGGGCACGTACACCTCTTCGAACTGCTTGGCCAGCGATGCGACCGGGATCTCGTCGCGCAACCCGAGATCGTCGAGCACGCGCACCGCCGAAGTGAGCTGGCCCTTGCCGCCATCGACGAGCAGAAGCTGGGGCGGATACGCGAACTTGCCCCGCTCCTCGACCGGACGCTCACGGTCCTGCAAATAGTTGGTAAAGCGCCGACGTAGGACTTCTTCCATCGCGGCGAAGTCGTCGTTGCCCTCGACCGTCTTGATCTTGAAACGCCGGTAGTCGCTCTTCTTGGCCAGGCCGTCCTCGACAACCACCATCGACCCGACATAGTCGCTGCCCTGGATATGGCTCATGTCGTAGCACTCGCTGCGCAACGGCGACATGGGTAGACCCAGATACTCCTGGAGCTCGTTGATCGCCCGGCTGCGACTGTTGTGATCGCTCTGCCGCTTCAGGCGGTGCCGCTGAAACGACTCACGGGCGTTCTGCGTAACGGTCTCGGCGAGCTCACGCTTGTCGCCACGTTGCGGAATCTGGATCGTCACCCGAGAGCCGCGCTGCTCCCCCATCCACTCCTCGTACAGCGCCTGGTTGGCGGGCAGGTCGGGGACATAGACCTTCTTCGGCTGACCGATGGGGTTGTCGTCGAAGTACAACCGCTCCAGAACACGGGCGACGAGTTCGGCGCGGTCAAGCTCCTCGGCTTTGTCGACGATGAAGCCACGACGCCCGAGCACCCGGCCTTTGCGCACGTAGAAAACCTGCACGGCAGCTTCGAGTTCATCATCGACGAGCCCGATGACATCGAAGTCCTCGCTGCGTGCGCCGACCATCTGGTTCTTCTCGATCGCCTTGCGAACGCTGATAAGACGATCGCGGTACCGAGCCGCCAGCTCGAACTCGAGATCAGCGCTTGCCTGTTGCATGTCGATTTCGAGCTGCTCGATGATCTCGTCGGTGTCACCCTCGAGGAAGCGAATCAGCTGGCGAGTCAACTCGCGGTAGTCCTCGGCACTGATCGCTTCGACGCACGGACCCGCGCACTTCTCGATGTGGTAGTCGAGGCACGGTTTGCCGAGCTTCTCGTGCCGGTTGAACTTGCCTGCGGTGCAGGTGCGGATGGGAAAGGTCCGCAGCAAAAGGTCGAGCGTCTCGCGAATCGCGTACGCATGCCCGTACGGCCCGAAGTAGCGGTTGCCCTTCTTCTTCTTTCCCCGGATGACCATCGCCCGCGGCCATTCGTCGGCGAGCGTGATCGCCAGGAACGGGTAGCTCTTGTCGTCGCGGTATTTGACGTTGAACCGCGGCTGGAAACGCTGGATGAGCGAGTACTCGAGCAGTAGCGACTCGACTTCGTTGGCGACCTGGATCCACTCGACGGTGTCGGCCTCGGCCACCATCTGCGCCGTGCGCATGTGCAGATTGCGTGGATTCTGGAAGTAGTTCGACAATCGGGCCCGCAGGTTCTTGGCCTTGCCGACATAGATCACGCGACCGTCGCGGTCCTTGAACTGATACGACCCGGGCGTCGTCGGGATCGTCCCCGCTTCGGGCCGCTGCACCATGGGCCGAGCTTACGGCCCGGAACCTAGGGCGCGAGGCGCCCGTCTTGACGCAGGGCCATACCGCAGGCCGATGTCACGAGCCCGCCGACCATGACCAGCCACCAGAGCCCGTCGAAGCCGCTCAGCAGGTTGTCGCGCCCGCGAGCTGCGGTCAGCAGCGCGATCGTGATCGCGACGCCAAACGAGCCGGCGAACTGGCGAACGGCCTGGGTCACGGCGCCCCCGACGCCGGTGCGATTCGCCGGTAATGACTGGACCGCTGCGCTGGTCACCTGCGGGAAGACCAGACCGATCGACACCGCAGAGATCATGAGCGGCGGAAAGAAGTCGACCCAGTAGTCGGCGCCTTCGTCGAGCAACACGAGCCGGTACAACCCGGAACTCGCGGCGACGAGCCCGCCCGCCATCACGAGAGGTCGCTGGCCGATCACGCCGGCCCGCTTGCCGAAGCGGGGCGCGAGCACGGCGGCGACGGCCGGACCCGGAGCGACGCCGACGCCAGCCTTGAGGATCGACCAGTCCCACACGTCGACGAGGAACAGGATCATCCCAAAGAACATGGCGGTAAACGACACGTTGTACGCAAACATGCCCAGGTTTCCCCAGCGGAAGTTGTTGAGCGAGAACAGTTCCAGGTCGAGCGTGGGCGCGTCGGTTCGCTTCTGGTTCACGATGAACAAGCCGAGCAGCCCGAGCCCGGCGCCGAGCGCCGTGATTGTCTGTGCACTCGTCCATCCGACCGCATCTGATTCGACCAGCCCGTAGATGAGCAGCCCGGCCGACGCAGCGATCAATACGACCCCGGTAAGCGATGGGATCTGCACGTCAGGGTCGCGTGACTCAGCCAGATAGCGCACACCCGCGAGGACGGTCACCAGCCCGATCGGCAGGTTGATATAGAACGCCCACCGCCACCCGAAACTGTCCACAATCAGCGCACCAAGCGAAGGCCCCAGAGCCGCCGACGCGGCGCCGATTGCGCCCCAGATGGCGACGACGAATGGCAGCCTCTCTCGAGGGAACGCGGCCATCACGAGGGCGAGCGATGCGGGTACCAAAACGGCGGCGCCGATGCCTTGCAGGATCCGCGCCCCAACCAGGAAACCAACGTTCGGGGCGAACCCACAGAGCAGCGATGCAACCGTGAAGATCGTCGAGCCGAGCAGAAACGCTGCCCGATGTCCGAGCCGGTCGGCAAGCTTGCCGGCCGGCACCAGAAGCGCAGCGAACGCAATCGTGTACGCGTTGAGCACCCACGACAACGTTGAGGCTGCGGTATCGCCGAAGTCCTCGGTGATGTCGGGGAATGCGACGAAGAGGATGGAGGTGTCGAGATACGTCGCCATTGCGGCGAGCCCAGCGATGGCCAGTGTCAGCGGAGGCGACCGACGATCCGTCGTCACTTTCATCTCAGATCACCCGCGGCCACGTCCACCGTGTTTACACCGGCACCAGCAATGCCTGGTAGCTGCAATTCCGCCACGCGGCCCGAACAACTAGCGTTGGGCTATGACTGCGACCGACGATTCCCTGGCGACGTACTCCCTGACGGACCGCATGGCGGCGACCGAGGGCATGGTCGCCATGTCTGGCATTCAGGCGCTGATGCGGCTCATGCTCGATCAGGCGCGAGCCGACCGCGAACGCGGGCTCAATGTCGGTGGCCTGATCTCGGGCTATCGAGGCTCGCCGGTCGGCGGTATGGACCAGGCCTATCAGGCGGACCAACAGATCCTGCTCGAGCACGGCATTCGCTTCATCAGCGGCGTGAACGAGGATCTGGGAGCCACGGCGGTCTGGGGAAGCCAGCAGGTGAGCCTCGAAGACACCGCGAACGTCGACGGTGTGATCGGCATGTGGTACGGCAAAGGCCCAGGCGTCGACCGCAGCGGCGACGCGCTGCGCCACGCAAACTCGTCGGGCGTGCACCCGAACGGCGGCGTCCTCGCCGTCGCCGGCGACGACCCGTTCTGCAAGTCGTCGACGATCGCCTCGGCGTCGGAATGGGCGCTCGCCGACCTGGCGATGCC
>CALLPT010000280.1 GCA_938015575.1 uncultured Acidimicrobiales bacterium | reverse complement strand
CGATGACACGCGGGCCGAGGGGCCCGTGGCGGCGGCGCCCCGGGCGTTGGACTGCTACGGCTGGCTTGAACTGGCCGACGCGACGACGGCCGCGATCACCGCGCCGTTGGTGATCGGACGACGCCCCGAAGTGCTCCCGGGCTTCGAATCTCTGGTCGTCGACCACGCCGAGGTCTCTCGTTCGCACGCCCAGATCGAGGTCGTCGACTCGCTCGTCATGATCACCGACTTGGGAAGCCGCAACGGCACCTGGATCAGCGAACCTGCTCCAGGCGCGGCTGACGGCGGTGATCGTCGCATGGGCGATCCTGTGCGACTGGAGCCGGGCGAACCGCACGTGCTGGTCAACGGTTGCGTCGTGCTCCTCGGCGCGAGCGACGCGACCCTGGGGTTTCGCAGCGCCTGAGAGGGGACCGGCCGGTCAGCGAGCAATCGGCACCCGACATTCGTCGTTGACCTCGGTCGCTTCGTCGGGACACGGTCCGTCCTCGATCGGGATCGGGCCCATATTTGTGTAGCAGCGCCCGTCGAGTTGCTGTGGAGCGGTCGCCGGACACCGAGAACCGCCGCCGTCGGGGAGTGTCTCGGGGTCGCCCGCGAAGATCATGCAGTTGCCCTGCACGACCACCTGCAAGCCTGGACACTCGCCGGCGAGCGACACGCGTTCGACGACTCGATAACAGTTCGGGGCGGTCCCGCCCGCGCCGGGCGGGCAACCGGTGCCCGATGGCCCAAACGCAGATGCGGTCGGTGTCGGACGGGGTGTCGGCGTCGGCGCGGGGGTCGGCGTCGGCAGCGGAGGCGACCCTACGACTTCGACGCGGGCGCCTGGCTCGATCAGGCGGAGGATGTCGTCGACGCGGTCCGTCGTCAGCAGTATCTGCCCGCCCGTGACGTACTCGCCGACTCGGTCTCGTTGATCGGTGAGCTCGAGACGCATCGTCGGCAGCCCGTGGTGATCGAGCGGCACGTCGTCGAACGCGGCGAGATGGAAGAGCGCTCGGCCACCCTCGAAGGTCGGCTCTGAGAAGACGTAGCTGCTTGTCGGCGGTGTCGGGTTGCTGCGCTGTCCCGACGCGACCGGCACGATAAGTAGCGCGCTGTTGCCCTCGAACACGGTCAGGAGGTTGGTGGCGATATCGATCTCGATCATGCGGTTGGTCGAACGCCACACGAACTCTTCGCTTCGGACCCATGCGCTCGCGCCAGGCTCGCCGGGAAGCAACACTTGGGCCCAGGGCTGATCCGGTTGGCCGGCACCGACGCGCAGAATCAGCGGCTCGCCTGACGGCAGCGGATTGCTGATCGGTGTCGGCAAGTCGTCTGAGGGGTCGATTGGCTCTCCGTCGCGGGCGTCGAAGAACTGGGGCTCGCTCACGATTGCTTCGACGATCCAGGTGAACGGGGCCACGCTCGGCCCGTCGGGACGCAGTTCCCAGACCGGCGTCGGCGGAATCGGGGTGGCGGTCGGTACGCCGGTCGGACCGACAACTGCGGTCGGCAGCGCGGTCGGCTCGAGCGGGGCAAGCGTGGGGACCGGCGTCGGGGCCGGGGCTGCCACGTCGTCATCGAGTGCTCGGAGCGCGAGCCAGGTTCCGCCCGCGATGATTTGGGCGGCGATTACCAGGGCGAGCGCGACGACGAGGCCCCGTCGCGACCCCGGTGCCTTTGCAGCATCCTCGGCTTCGGCTGCTCGCTGCGCGCTCGCGGCGCGTGCCTCGGCGACGAAGGCGGCCGCAGCCTCGGCCGGATCGACCGCCTCGGTCGGGTGGGCGGGCGCAACGACCGGATCGCGATCGATGCGCGGCATGGGCGTCGCCAGACTTGTGTCGTCGCCGCCGGTTCGATCCGCATCGAGGGGCAGCGCGGCCATGGTGACGTCGTGCTCGTCGGGCTCGAGGGCATCGTCGAGTCCGCCGTCGACGGTGTGATCATCGCTGTCGCTCATCGAATCTCCGCTGGCCTGCTCGGTAAGGTAGTGCCGCGCACGGCTCTACGGCGAGAACGGCTGCCACATGTACATCGACGGATTGTCGGAGCTCACTCCCGAAGGCTCCGGCGGTTTCAGCCAAGTATTTCGAGCAATCCAGACCCGCTACGACCGTGTCGTCGCCGCCAAGGTGCTCAAGTTCCGCCTCGATGCCCAAGCCGACCGCGAGCGATTCGAGTCCGAGTGCCGGGCGATGGGCCAACTGTCGGATCACCCCCACATCGTTCCCCTGTACTCGACGAACTACACCGACGAGGGTTTTCCCGTCATCGTCATGCAGTTTTTCGCCGGCGGCACGCTCGCCGATCGCGCCCGCCGAGGCCTGAGCGAAGCCGAGGTGTTGGACATCGGGGTGAAGATCGCGTCGGCCTTGCACGGAGCCCATGACCGCGGCGTCATCCATCGCGATGTCAAACCCCAGAACGTGTTGTTGTCCCGGTTCGGCGAACCCGCACTCACTGACTTCGGGATCTCGGCGATCGTTGCTCGCAAGGCCGGCTCCGGTCGCAGCACCGGAATCACGCTCGCGTACGCCGCCCCCGAGGCACTCGACGGCGAGGTCACCGCGCTCACCGACGTCTATTCGCTTGCTGCCACGTTGTACACCGTGTTGGCCGGTCAACGCCCGTTCGATGAACCCGGGACAAAGTTGAAGACCAACGACCTCGTGCGCCGCATCCTGCACGAGGAACCGCCGCCCTTGCAGACGTTCGGGTGCTCATCGGACTTGGACTCGGTCATTCGGACCGTGGGTATGGCCAAAGACCCGACCCGGCGTCCGCAGTCGGCGCGCGAGTTCGGCGACCTGCTACGTGGGCTCCAACGCAAGGCCGGCTACGACGTCACGCCCTGGATCGAGGCACGCGACCTGACCGATGCGTCGCTGCCCACCGTCGATGGCAGCGATGAGTCGATCACGATCGTGCGCCGTCACAAGCTGGTTCCGCCGAGCCAAGAAGACATCGCCTCGACGGCACCAGTCCCGGCTGGCTCGCGACCGCGCCAACTCGTTGCGTTGGCACTCGCCGTTGTCGTGATTGGCGGGCTGTTACTCGCGATCCTGCTGTCCGGTGGGCGCAGCGACACACCGACTGCCGACGACGATCTGGACACTGGTGTCGACACCGTCCCCACACTCGACCCGCTCTTTGAGCGAGCGGTCTTCGCGCCGACCGACGTGACGCTGGAACGCACGGACAACGGCAGCGTGATCGTGCGGTGGCTGGACCCGAACGAATCGCCGGTGACCTTCGAGGTGCAGCGCGTCGACGTCGAAGGTGCCGACGCTCCGCTGGTCACGACCCAAGGGACCAGCATCGAGCTCGATCAGATCGGCGATACCGAGGCGCCCTGCATCACGATGCGCGCGCTCGGCGAACTCGGACAACAGTCGCCCGACATCGCCGCGCCCATGTGCCTGCCGGCCAAGCTCGGTGATGCGCCCGTCATGGCGGTCGTGCCGTCGGCCTGCGAGCCAGGAGCGTGCGACTTCCGCCTCGACGCCTCGGGCTACCTCGCGGGCACGACCGTTGTGGTCGTCGTCGAGAACGGTGATGGTGTCGATCTCAACTCGCTCTTTGGCGAGGCCTATCCGCCCCGCGCGGCGGTGTTGGAGAACGGGGTCATCGACTGGCGGTTCAGCCCCGGGTCGTCGGCGCCGACCGGCACCTACAAGGTCACCGTGATCGACGAACAGACCGGAAGCTCGTCGATTTCGTTCTTCGATCTGATCGATTCCTAAGGCGACTCGCAGTCTCGACTTGTCGCCTACGCTACGTGCGGCTGAGGAGAGAGATGGCTGAAGAGAGCGATAGGGCGGCGCGTTCGTTCCAGAAGATCTTCAACGATGTGTTGGGGAACGTCGAACGGGTCATTCGCGGTAAGCAGGACCAGGTCGCGCTCGCGCTGACCTGCGTGTTCGCCGAAGGGCACCTGTTGCTCGAAGACGTCCCCGGCACCGGCAAAACCACGCTCGCCAAGTCCATCGCAGCCTCGATCGAAGGCGCCATGAGCCGGGTGCAATTCACGCCGGACCTGCTGCCCAGCGACGTCACCGGCGGCCAGATCTACAACCAGGGCACGGGCTCGTTCGAGCCGTATCTCGGCCCGGTATTCGCCAATGTCGTGCTCGCCGACGAGATCAATCGAGCGTCGCCGAAAACCCAGTCCGCCATGCTCGAAGTCATGGAAGAACGCCAGGTGACGCTGGGCAACGAAACGCTTGCGGTGCCTCGCCCGTTCGTCGTGATCGCGACGCAGAATCCTGTCGAGCAAGAGGGCACGTACCGGCTCCCCGAGGCCCAGCTCGACCGCTTCTTGTTGCGCACCAGCCTGGGGTATCCGTCTGACGAGGCCACGATCGAAGTCCTCAAGGGAAACGCGGCGGGGACCAGTGCCGCGGACCTGCATCCCATCACCTCGGTTGAACAGGTCGCCAAGATGATCGGCTGGGTCCGCACCGTGCACGTCGACGAATCGATCTATGCCTACATCGCCAAGCTCGTTTCATCGACCCGGCCGCCGCATGCGCCCGGCGTGCGCTTGGGGGCCTCGCCTCGCGGCGCGATCGCGCTCATGCGTTCGGCTCAGGTGATCGCTGCCGCACAAGGACGAGATTTCGTCGACGTGCAGGACATCAAGCGAGTGGCAGCACCGGTGTTGGGACACCGCCTGATCCTGACGCCGGAAGCCGAGCTTCGGGGCGTGCGCACCGAAGACCTTGTCGAGCAGTTCCTTGCCGATATTGAGTTGCCCGAGATGGTGCGTTCGAGCTGATCACGATGCGGTGGCTGTCCATTCCGACGAACACCGCGTGGGTGCTTGCCTGTAGTGGACTCGCCGCGTTCGTCGCTGGCTGGCAGCTCGGCTGGGTTGAGCTGTTCGTGTTCGCTGCTGCGTGCTTGGTCGCGTTGGTGATCGCGGTGCCGTTCGTACTGTGGCGCTCAAACGTCGTGCTGGAGCGCTCGATCAGCCCGGACCGGGTGATGGTCGGCGAACGGGCACTGGCCGAGTTGCGCGCGACCAATGCCGGTTCTCGCACCTCGGCGGCGCTCGTGGTGAGCGAGCAAGTGGATGGGGTCGCGACGCCCATCGAGATTCCCAGCCTGCGCTCGGGGCAAGCAACCGAGTTTCTGTACGGCCTGCCGACCGGCCGCCGCGGGGTGTACGAGATCGGACCGGCGACCATTTCGCGCGGCGACCCGCTCGGTCTTTTGCGGCGACCCGTCAGCGAAACCTCGGTCGAACAACTGTGGGTACACCCACGTTGGGCCGCGGTCGCGCCGCTACGAGCCGGCTTCGCCAAGGATCTCGAAGGGCCGACCTTTGATACGTCGCCCGCTGGCGACGTCGCGTTTCACACAATCCGTGAGTATCAGCCCGGCGACGATGTCCGCCACGTCCATTGGATGTCGAGCGCTCGTGTCGGTCAGCTCATGGTGCGCCACTATGTCGACAATCGGCGACCTCAGGTCAGCGTGATTGTCGACGGCGAGCTGGCTCATCGTGACCGTGACCGATTCGAGTTGGCGATCGAGATTGCCGCGTCGATTGCCATGTCGGCGCTGTATCGGGACATGCCGATCGCGTGCCGAATCGGTGGCGAATCCGTCGCGGGGTTCACGGCGACGAAGACCGCCGAGCAGCTACTCGACGCACTCGCTTCCGTCGACGCAACGGGTCCGGCGACCGCGGTTTCGTTGCGTGCCTCGATCGAACAGTCGATCCAGACGCAGGCAGCATCGTCGGTGGGTGTCGTCGTCACCTCGGGCGTCTCCAGCCTGGATCTTGTCGCATTGACGGAGCCGTTGCGACGACGCGGACATGTGATCGTCGTGAACCTGCTCCGCGGCGACGACGCCGTTGCGCTTCCCTACGCCCGGACCCTGAACGTCGCCAACCTGGCGGGCTTTGTCGCTGCCTGGGATCAGCTCGGATGACGGCGGCCGAGACCCCCAACCAGGAACCTCCAGCGTTCCTGGCTTCTGACGATCGCTACGAACCGTTCGACGAGCTCACGGCTACGCCACAGGGCACCAAGGCGCGGGTGGCGACCCAAATGGCGCGGTTGTGGCGCTATCGCACCGTTGCGCTGATCGCGGTCATGGCCGCCGTGGCATGCATCGGGTTCGCGGGCGTGTTCGTCGGGTGGTCGCATCTCGCCGTCACGGCGATCGCAGTCGCGGGGGCGACGGCGTGTGCGGTAGCCGGATTGCGGTGGAGGCTGCTGGTCAGCGAAGTGATTGTGCTGAACACGTTGGCCTTTGTGGTTGCCGGCGTTGTTGTCACCCAATGGGTGCCAGGTCCGAGTGCGCCGGCCGATTTTGCGACCGCGCTTGCCAGCGGCTGGGCCGAGCTGCTGTCCTCGCAAGCGCCAGCCGAGCTCACGGGCCGGCTCGCGCCAGTCCCGTTCACGACGGCGTGGGTAACTGCCGCGCTTGCGCATGAACTCGACCGCCGTGTGCCGTGGTCCGGCATCGCTCTGGTGGGTGCGTTGGTCGGTCTTGTCACGACGTCGTTGTTCTCTGCCGAGGTGCCCACGTTGGCGCGCTACCAGGGTGGAGCCCTGGTCGTGTTGACGGTGCTGGTCGCCCGCGTGCACCGGCACGAAGCCGAACTCGACGTTGGCGTGTCCGTCACCTCGATGCGGCGCCCGGGTCTCGCCAAACTGGTACTTCCGGCTGCGGTGCTCGCCATCGTCGGCGTCTCGGCGGCGCTCCTCGGCCCCCGACTTCCGCTGGCCGACGCCAATGACCGTTTCGATCTGCGTGAGCTTCAGGAGAATCCGTGGGACCCGCTCGAGGCGCCCAGCCCGCTGGTCACGCTCAAGGCGCAGCTCAAAGAAGGTGCCCGAGACGAAGTGGCCTTTCGGGTCACCGCGGATCGGCCGGTGACGCGGTGGACAACGGCGGTGTTGTCCACCTTTGACGGCGTCGTCTGGCATGTCGCCGATCCGGCCATTGGCGGCGCCGCCCAGTTCGTGCCGGTCGACCGGACCTTGCCGGAGCTTGCTCGACCGGCCGACAGTCTCGGGGTCCGCGCATCGATCGAGATCGTCAACCTGGACGGGCCCTGGGTCCCCCATGGCGGTTTGCCGATCCAGGCCGACTTCGCCGGTGACGACGCCAACCTGCGATTGAACCTGGAGACTTCGACGCTGGCGCGACCCGACGGGCACCGCTCCGGCGATCGATATGAGCTCGTTACGGCGCTGCACCCCGTGAGTGATTCGAGCGGCATCGAGCAGGCGCAGTTCGACGTCGCCGGTTCGGCGACCGAACTCGACTTGGTGCCGGCGCCGATCCTGAACCTCGCCGCAGAGTTGGTCGAGGGCCGGGATTTGGGCGGCGCGCAGATCGCGGCGATCCGCGACCGTTTCACCCTCGAAGGGTTCTACGACGCCGGACGCGAACGTCCTCCGGGACACAGCTATGCCCAGATCGCTCGCTTCGTCGACGATCCAACTCGCCTCGTCGGTTACGAGGAGCAGTACGCGGCAGCCGCAGGCGTGCTCGCCAGGATCGCTGGCATCCCGACCCGCGTCGCCGTCGGCTACGTCATCCCCGAGGACCGTTACCAAAACGGCGTGGCCGAGATCAGGGCCGGCGACGCGACCGCGTGGATCGAGGTCAATGTGATCGGCGCGGGTTGGGTGCCCGTCGACGTAACCCCGGACCGCAGCCGCGAGCCAACCGATCAGGAACCTGGGCGTATCCGACAGAACGTGGCGATACCGAACGAGCCGCCTCCGCCGCCTCCACCGTTCGAGTCCGAGGACTTCGACGAAGACGACGAGGACGAAGCCGTCGACGAAGACGAAGACGACGACGAACAAGCCGAGGGGCGCTCCTGGTTCCGGGTGTTTGTCGACCGCCCTGGCCTGGTGGCCGGAGGAATTGCAATCTCGCCCCTCATCGGGTTCGGCCTGCTCGGGCTGATCGCTGCACTGGTGCGGATGCGACGCGTGCGGCGTCGGCGGGGCGCGGCGGCGACCGACGAGAGGATCGTCGGCGCGTGGGCTGAGTTGGTCGATCGCCTCACCGAGTCGGGCCACGATGTACCGATCAATGCCACGCCGCTCGAGGTTGTCGAGGGACTCGCGGGCGATGACCGCACGTCGGTCGCGGCCGCCGACGCTCGCCAGGTGGCCGACCTCGTGTCGCGGGCGGCGTTTGCCCCACGGGCGCCTTCGGTCGACGACGCCGAGCGGGCCTGGGTGCATACCGACGCAGCGAGCGATGCCGCGCTCGAACAGCTCGGAC
>CALLPT010000279.1 GCA_938015575.1 uncultured Acidimicrobiales bacterium | reverse complement strand
GTCCGAGTCGGGTACTTGCCCTGCGTGTATCTGACGGGTTTCGAAACCTTGCGTCATGGTTGCTCCACATATTGAGTTGTTAGGAAGCGCTCATTCTCGACTATCTGGGTCGGGTTTTGCAAGCGTGTCCTACGCAAGCGGCCCGGTCGAATGTCACGCTGCCGAGCGCTAGTCGCGGAATCGGGCCCCAGGGAACCGTTTCTTCTTGTTGATGTAGGCCCAAACCCCAGCGCTCAACAACACCGCGCCGATCAGGAGCGCCGACAGGTTCGACGCGTCGTGGTCGACGGTCTCGGTGGTGAACGTGGCGTCGATTGACGACGGTGTCGAGTCGTCGGAGTCCTGAGCCAATGCCGATGGTTCGACGGCCGCGAACGATGCAACGATCAGCAACACGCTGGCGACAAGTCGAATCAGCACCCATCCAGTGTGGCAGCGCGGTCGGTGATCTCATGCATCGATTCGCAGAACTCGTCTTGGGACCGCATCTGCTTCTCGGCGTACATCGCCGCGTCGGCGCGGGCCATGACCGCCTCGGCACGGTCACCCTCGAGGTTGCGGGCCGCCCCGATGCTCACCCCAACGCTGACGGGACCCGCCGAGGTGTCGACCGGTTCGAGGATGCAGGCGCGGAGGCGTTCGATGTGTTGGGTGAGCGCGGGCTCCCGGTGGTGGCCGGCGAGAATGGCGACGAACTCGTCGCCGCCGAAGCGGCCGATCAGGTCACCCGCACGAACCGCACTGGACAGACGCTGCCCGATGGTCGCCAGCAGTTCGTCGCCGACGAGGTGTCCAAACTTGTCGTTGATGAGCTTGAAGCCGTCGAGATCCAACATCAGCATTGTGTACGGCTCGGTGCCGCGCCGAGAGATCGCATCGAACAACTCGTGTCGGTTCGGGAGACCCGTGAGCGCGTCTTGAGTCGCTCGTTGCCGATCCCGCTCGCGTTCGGCTCGCAATGCGGTGACGTCCTCGATGTGGACCAGCCAGGTCATGCCGTCGCCGGTTGGGACCTGGTTCGTCGCCATGCGTCCCCAAACGACGCTGCCGTTCGCATGACGGTAGGGGAGTTCGAGTCCACGTGTCTCGCCGGAGCTATCGATGGCGTCGATCGCGTCCAACGCCTCGTCGGTCAACTCTTCGTACGCAATGACTTCGCGCAGGCTGGTCCGCAAGATGGAGCGTTCGTCCTCGAGGCCGAGGAAGTCGAGGAATGACTGATTGCAGTCGAGGACCTCGCTGCGGTCGCCGAGCAACGCGATGCCAACCGGGGCGTCGTAGAACGAGGCCATGACCTGCGCCTCGGTCTCCATCCGATTTCGGATTTGCGGAATCATGCCTGCGAAGGTCGAGATGGTGTCGCGCTCCCACGTGGTCCAAGGCCGCGCACTTTCGCGTGAGACGACGAGTGCGCCTCGCAGGCTTGCGCCGAGGCGGCCCGGGGCCACGAACGGGGTGAGGATGATGTGGCGGCCGACATCGATCACGACCTCGGCGACGCCAGTGCAAGCGATGTTGTCGAGAAGGTCGGCTTCGCCCAAGCGCTCGAAGACCGTCACTGCCGCGTTGGGCTCGCTTGGATCCTCACTCAGGATTTCGGGCACGTCGGAGTCCGGCGCGAGCCAGCGATGGTTCCGAACCGCTCGCCCACGGGTCAGATCGACGTCCCAGTACGTGATGTGGTTCGCTCCGAGTGTGCGCCCCAGCTCATCGATGGCTTGGTCGATGGCAACCGCTTCTTCGCCGGGAGCGAGTTCCAGGAAGTCGATGGCGGTCTGACGCAGGATCCGGTCCATCGATGCCCGCATCCGACGATCCCCGCCGGCGCCACAAATCTGGAGTGTTTGATGGAACAACGAGGCGATCAGGGTGAGCATCGCGTCGAGTGCGTCGTAGATCAACGCGTCGATCTCGAGCGCGAGATAGAGGTACCCGAGGACCTGGCCGTTGGCCAGGACCGGTACCACGAGCCGCGGCAGCGTGGCCGCGTCGGTGTCGTCAAGCAGTCCCACCGGCAGCTCGAGTGGCTCAGGCAACAAGTAGATCGGTTCGTAGCGCAGCAGGGGTCGGGTGGGGAGGTGCGCTTCGCTCGCGACCGAAAGCGGCAGCGAGATGAGCTTCGGCGTGTTCGGTGCCCACCCGGCGACGAAATGGGCGGTCTGGTCCTCGATGCGACGATACGTGACGAGCCGAGCGTCGAGCGCTGATCCGATCGTCTCGCACGCTTCGCGCAGAGAACGTTCCGATGGGTCACTCAGATTCATGGTCAGCTCGGTGGCCAACCGTCCGAGCGTGACGACGGGGTCCCGTTGATCAATGACGATCTCTGGCGCCGCGTTGTGTATCGCAGACATGCCCTTACTGTCGGCAGTATGACAAAGGGCCTAAGCCTTTTGACCGGATTCGATTTCTCTATCGCGCACAACTAGGTCGAACGACCCAGCAACGTGGGATTGCTAGTGCAGTTGCTGAGCGATTTCGGAAGAAGCCGTTGCCGGCGCCACCGATCGTGCCGCGACCCGATCCAGCAGATCGGCGTGGGATTCCGCGCTGAGGAGCTCATCGACTCGACGCTCCGCAGCGACCAACAGGCGGTTGCGAACCTCGACGACGTCGCGGTCGCGCCGGCGTTGCTCGAGTTGGCCGTTCGCGGTGATCGCCGCGCGGTGGCGCTCGATGGCCTCCCACATCTCGGGTGCACCCTCGCCGGTCAACGCCGAGGTCATGATGATCTC
This sequence comes from uncultured Acidimicrobiales bacterium, assembly GCA_938015575.1. Taxonomy (GTDB): domain Bacteria; phylum Actinomycetota; class Acidimicrobiia; order Acidimicrobiales; family UBA10347; genus UBA10347. The sequence goes on along the minus strand of CALLPT010000279.1, from coordinate 35,562 downwards.
GGGCCGCAGGCCCGTGCGTTGGTCCTGGCCGGTCGCATGGGAAAGATCAAGCATCAGATCCAGGTCGCGCCGGACATCGTTCGCGCCCGGGCGGTCCGCCTTGTTCACCACGAACAAATCGGCGAGCTCGAGGAGGCCGGCCTTGTTGGCCTGCACACCGTCGCCCATGCCGGGCGTAGCGACGACGACGGTGGTATCGGCGGTGCCGGCGACGTCGACTTCGACCTGGCCGACACCGACCGTCTCGATGAGCACCGGGTTGTAGCCGCAGGCGTTCAGCACACGGACCACGCCCGGCACGGCGAGGGCCAGCCCGCCCTGATGGCCGCGGGTCGCCATCGAACGGATGAACGTCTCGGGCGAGGCCACGTCTTCCATACGGACCCGGTCGCCGAGAATGGCACCGCCCGTCAATGGTGATGATGGGTCGACGGCCAACACGGCGGCACGAAGGCCTAGCTCGCCGAGCAGCTTGACGAGCTGTCCGGTGAGCGTCGACTTGCCCGAACCGGGGGCGCCGGTGATACCGACGACGTGGCCGGTGCCGGCCAGCGGGTGCGCGAGTTCGGCGATCGGGGCCGCGTGTTCGTTCTCTCGTTCGATGTGGGTGAGAAGGCGACCGAGGGCGCGACGGTCACCCTCGACAGCGCGTTCGAACAGGTCGGGAATCGGAAGGTCACGAATGCTCACGAGGTGGGCGACTCAGCCTGCACGTTGGGCGACGGCCGAACGAACGGCCGCGGCGACCTCTTCGGCCGATGCGCCGGGGCCGAGGATGGCGGCGACGCCCTTGTCGGCGAGCGGCTGGACGTCTTCGTCGGGAATGATCCCGCCGACGATGACGGGAACATCGAGATCGGCTGCGGCCAGCGCCTCGACCATCTTGGGAGCGAGGGTGAGATGGCTCGCGTTGTGCATCGACAAACCAACCGCGTCGGCGTCTTCTTGCTCAACGGCGTTCACGACGTTCGCGTAGCTCTGGCGAAGGCCAAGGTAGATGACCTCCATGCCCGCGTCGCGCAAGATCCGGGCCACCACCTTGATGCCGCGGTCATGCCCATCGAAACCGAGCTTGGCGAGCACCACGCGAATCGGATCATCACTCATGGGAGAACTTTCTGTATTCGAAGAAGAGGGGAGTGGCAGTGCCGGCGCTCAGAGGACAACCCGCTCGACGTAGCCACCGAACACACCTTCGAGCGAGGCCACAATCTCGCCTTCGGTCGCGAAGGTCTTGACCGCGTCGATGATGGTCGGCATCAGGTTGATTTCGGGGTCCGCGGCCTCGGTCGCCAAGCGGTCGAGCACGGTACGGACCGCGTCGTCGTCTCGTCGCTGCTTCACATCGGCGAGGCGCTTGAGTTGGTATTCCTCGACCTCGGGGCCGATGCGCAGCAGGTTCCGCTTGCCGTCGTCGCCTTCGGTGAACTCGTTGACCCCGACGATGATGCGACGCCCGGCATTCACCTCGCGCTCGAAGCGATAGGCGGCATCCGCGATCTCGCCGACGTAGTAGCCATTCTCGATACCGACATACGCGCCCTCGAGGATCGAACCGTCACCGATCTCGAGCAGGTGCTCGAAGATGGCTTCGGCTTGGCGCTCCATCTCGTCGGTCATCCACTCCACGTAGGGTGCGCCGCCGAGCGGGTCGACCACGTTGGTGACGCCGGTTTCGTGGGCGACGATCTGCTGGGTCCTCAGTGCAATACGAGCCGCGTCTTCGGTCGGTAGCGCCATTGCTTCGTCGTAGGAGTCGGTATGTAGCGACTGTGTGCCGCCGAGCGCGCCGGCGAGGGCTTGGATGGCAACGCGGGCGATGTTGATCTCGGGCTGTTGCGCGGTCAACGACACGCCAGCCGTTTGGGTGTGGAACTTCATACGCATGCTGCGCTCGCTGGTCGCGCCGTAGCGCTCCTTCATCCATCGAGCCCAGATCCGCCGCGCGGCTCGGAACTTGCCGATCTCTTCGAAGAAGTCACTATGGCTGTTGAAGAAGAAGCTCAACCGCGGTGCGAAGTCATCGATATCGAGGCCCGCCGCGAGGGCTGCTTCGACATAGGCGAACCCATTTGAAAGCGTGAACGCAAGCTCTTGGGCGGCGGTCGAACCCGCTTCGCGAATGTGGTAGCCGGAGATCGAAATTGAGTGCCACTTGGGCATCTCGGCCGACGTGAACTTCATCATGTCGGTGATGATTCGCATCGACGGGCGCGGTGGGAAGATGTACTCCTTTTGCGCCTGGTACTCCTTGAGGATGTCGTTCTGAATCGTGCCGGCCAAGGCGGCACGCTCGACGCCGGTCTTCTCGCCGACAGCGACATACATCGCCATGATCATGGCGGCGGGGCCGTTGATGGTCATCGAGGTGGAGACCGACCCCAGGTCGATGTCGGCGAAGAGGTCTTCCATGTCGGCCAGCGTGTCGATCGCCACACCGCAGTGGCCGACTTCGCCCAGCGACCATTCGTGGTCACTGTCGCGGCCCATGAGTGTGGGCATGTCAAAGGCAGTCGACAGCCCGCCACCACCGTTGCGCAGGATCTCCTTGAACCGGGCGTTGGTGTCTTCGGCCGTGCCGAAGCCAGCGAACATGCGCATGGTCCATGGCTTGGATCGATAGCCGGCGGCGTAGAGGCCGCGGGTGTACGGGTATTGGCCCGGAAATGGCGCGTCGCCATAGACCGCGTCGACCGGGACGCCGGACATGGTTTCGAACGGCCCGTCACCGACTCGGGAAGCGTCGTAGGCGGCCTGCCACTGGTCCTTGGCTTCTGCGTTCGACGGTTCGGTCATCACTACTCCCAATCGCGCGGTTAGTTGGACTTCCAACTATTGGTGACCCTACTGCCTGGGCCGCAAAACGGTATGGTCGCCAGGTGTTGAATTTCGATCCGATCGAGGAGGCTCGCCGGAACTGGACCGAACATCGGTGGGGCGATGGCGAGGCCATGGTCGCGGCGACGTCGATCACCCGCGCGCATCAGATCCTGTTGGGGCGGATCAACGCAGCCCTGCATCCGCACGGGCTCACCTTTAGCCGGTTCGAGCTCCTCGCGCTGTTGTACTTCTCGAAAGCTCGCGAACTGCCATTGGGCAAAATCGGTGCCCGGTTGCAGGTCCACCCAACGAGCGTGACGAGCCTGGTGGATCGACTGGTGGCCGATGGCTACGTCGAGCGTCGACCGCACCCAACGGATCGCCGGACAACGCTGGCGGTGTTGACCGACGCGGGCGCTGCCCTGGCCGTGAGCTGTGCCGCCGAGCTCGAATCGATCGAATTTGGTCTTGCGGGGCTCGATTCGACCGGGCAGCGCTCGGTGGCCGAGGTCATTACCGGGCTACGGGCGGCAACCGGTGACTGGGAGGTCTCAACGTCAACCTGAGGTTAACGGTTGATGGTGTCGGATTCAGAGCCGGCGGCTCGGGGCAAAAGTGGCTTCTGTTGCCTTCTGTGGACACTGCTAGGCAGCGTGAACTAGCCGGACTCTTCTGGGCTGATTTACCCATGGAGAAACCCGATGTTTTCCTAGTCACCTACCCATCCGATCCCTAGGCTTGGCGATCGGTGCGCTCGGCGACAGTCGCGCGCTCGGGAGGAGTAACAACATGCGTTCGACGCGCCCTGCAAGCCGACACACCAAGCTTGCGATTGTCCTTACTGCGGTCCTGGCGATCGTGGCTGCCACGTTGCAGCTCGGCACCGCTGCTGATGCGGCAGGACCGCCCTACAGCGGGCCGATGACCGAAGCGACCGGACCGGCCTATTTTGGTCCCGCCCCGAACCCGGTCCCGTACTGCGAGACACCGACCTACTTCGACCCGTTCCCCGAGAATGTGAACCCGATCGGCCGGATCGACGTCACCGGCTCGCCGAACGCATCGGTGACCACCGACGGCATCACGATGGAGTTCGAGCTCACCGCCGAGGGTTCGCCTGGTACCCAGTACCCCGGCTTCTTCCCCGAAGGCGCTGACGGAGGCCCAGGCGATCAGCCCAAGGGCGTCGAGATGGCCAGCGACGACGCGGCGACGATCACGCTCTCGGAACCACTCTTCTACACCCAATGGGTGTTCACCGACGTCGACCGCTCGAACGAAGGCTTCGACGTCACCCCGGCCTGGACCGATCCCGGCACGCCCGGACAGGTCGCAGTGTTCGGCGGCGATACCGAGTTCGACTTCACCGGGACCACGGTCAACCTGGCCCAGTTCAACGACCTCGACCAGGTCGGCCACCCGAGCGAATCGCTCAATGGCCGTGTCCAAGTCGACTTCCTGGGAGCAGTTGACAGCCTCACCATCGTCCGCGACACCGGCAGCGGCCAGTCCGGCTTCGCGGTCGGCGGTGGTTGCTCGCCGATCGGTGTCGCCAAAGAGGTCACCTCGGGTCCGACCTGGAACGGCGCGGGCTACGACGTGACCTACACCTTGCGAGTTCGCAACAACCTCCCCTCGACGGCGACCCTCACCGCTGATGTCAACGCCGCACTCCTCGCCGCCGCAAGCGGCACCTCGGTCGGCACCCCCACCGGCATCGACATGACGAACATCCAGCTCACCGATGTGTTGACTGACCCGGCGTTCTCGTCGGTCACCGTTGCCTCGCTGACGAACACCAGTGGCAACATCATGGTCAACGACACCTATGACGGTGTCCTCGACACCGACCTGATCGCCCCGGGCGAGATTGTCCCGCCTGAGTCCGAAGAAGAATTCGTCCTCGTCCTCGAGTACACGCCTGACGCAGCAGGCGCGCTCGGCGCAACCTGTGCTGCCGGCTACAACCTGCTGAACTCGGCACTCGTTGCCGGTTCGGCCAGCGGCGTCGACGTCACCGACCTGTCCGACGAGGGTGTCGACCCCGACCCTGGCGTCGACAACGGTGCCGGCGGCAACGATGACCCGACCGTCGTCACCTTCGACTGTCCACCGCTCGATGACCCAGCGCTCGACATCGTCAAGACGGTCGTTGCCGGTCCGGGCGGCGCGTGCCCCGACTTCGCTGGCGGTGTCGCCGGCGATGGTGCGGCCCTCGCAGTTTCCGATGGTGACACCGTCACCTATTGCATCTCGGTCCGTAACACCGGCGCCGGCGATGCGACCAACGTGGTCGTGTCCGATCCCATGGCGCCCGCCGGCTTCGACGGCGCGATCGGCGACCTCGCCGCCGGAGCAGAGGCTCCAGCCCTCAGCTTCGACGTGGTCGTGGCCGAGGGTGTGACGCCACTGCAGAACACCGCCTCGGCGAGCGGCGACGGACCGAACGGTCCAATCGGCCCGGTCACCGACACCGCGCTCATCACCATCTCGGCCCTGCCGGACCCGGTGCTCGAGATCGTCAAGACGGTTGTTGCCGGTCCTGGCGGCACGTGCCCCGACTTCGCTGGCGGCGTTGCCGGTGACGGTGCACCGCTTGCGGCCAACGTGGGTGACACCGTCACCTATTGCATCTCGGTCCGTAACACCGGTGCAGGCAATGCCACCAATGTGGTTGTCTCCGACCCGATCGCACCCGCCAGCTTCGACGGAACGATCGGCAATCTCGCTGCCGGTACCACAGCTCCAACCCTGAGCTTCGACCTCGTCGTCGACAGCGTCGGCCAGATCGCCAACACCGCTGCAGCATCCGGCGACGGCCCGAACGGACCCGTCGGTCCGGTTACCGACACCGCGCTCGTCGATGTGAGCGAGGCCCCTGCGCCGATCCTTGCGATCGTGAAGACCGTCGTCGCCGGCCCCAATGGCGTTTGTCCTGACTTCGCCGGTGGCGTCGTCGGTGACGGCACCGCTCTGGCCGTCAACATTGGTGACATCGTCACCTATTGCGTGTCCGTGCAGAACAGCGGCAACGCAGCCGCCACCATGGTGACGGTCAACGACCCAATGGCGCCGGCGCCGATCGATCTCGGCACCATCGCGGCTGGCGGCGAGGCATCGTCGTCCTACGACGTGGTCGTCGAATCAGACACCGCTGCCCAGAACACGGCAACGGCGACCGGTCAAGGTCCAGACGGCCCCGTGGGACCGGTCACCGACACCGCCATCATCGATGTCGCAGCGCCCGCTCCGTCGGTCACGATCATCAAGACCGTCGTTCCCGCTGGCGGCGACTGCGCCTCGACCCAAGACGTCATTGATGACTCTGTCGTCGCAAACGCGGGCGACCCTGTCATCTGGTGCTACGTCGTGACCAACGACGGCAACACACCGCTCGCCAACGTGATCGTGGACGACGCCCCGGTCGGCATTGCCGACATCGACCTCTTGGCCACCTACGCCAACGGCATCGCGTCGCTCGCGGTCGGCCAGGTTGTGACCTTCCAGGTCGACGGCACGATCCCGGTCGGCGGCCTCGCCAGCACGGCGACCGTGGTCGGCGAGGCATCCGAACCAGACGGCACGCTGATCGCCAACGTCGCCCCGGTCCAAGATGACAACGACGCGGGCGTCGACGAATTGCTCGCTGACGTCAGCATCACCAAGGCAGTGAGCGATCAGGGTCCGGTTCCCGTCGGCATGGTGCTGACCTACACGTTGGTCGTCGCGAACGCCGGCCCCGATGCCGCCGAGAACGTGGTTGTCGTCGACCAGCTTCCGGCCGGTCTGGCGCTGATGAACGTGCCGGACACCGCTGGTTGGGCCTGCACCGAGGTCAGCTCGACCGAGCTGCAGTGTGCTCGCGGCGCTGCTTTGCCAGCCGGTGCTTCCGAGACGCTGACGTATAACGCCATCGTGACCTCGGCAGCCGAGATCCTCATCGACCTCGTCAATACGGCCACCGTCTCAACGACGACGTCGGATCCCGATCCGACCGACAACGAGGACACCGACCTCACGACGCGCGAAGCGCCACCAGTGACCGTGCCGCTTCGCCCCGAATACCCCGGGCCGTTCACGCCCGAGGAACCCGCGTCGATTCCGGTGCCGAATCCGCCATTGGCGATCACCGGTTCGCAGTCATCGCTCTTCGTGAGTCTGGCCGCGGCCCTGCTGACCCTGGGTGGGATGCTCGCCATCGGCGCACGCCGCGCTCGCGACGACGAGTAAACCCTCGAACCCGAGACCGTTTCGGTCACGGTGCTAGGTGTCCCGAGCACCCACCGTGGCCGAAACGGAAATCGTCACAAAGATCGAGACTTTTCTCTGGAATCCGTCTCCCCCGGTGACCTACGCTCCGCCGATAGGGGCGGAACCTGGAGGGCGAACATCATGAGGAAGTCGACTGCTCAGCAGTGGCGTGGCCGTTTGCAGCCACACCTGGTCGTGCTGGCCGTGGTTGCACTGTTGGCCGCGCTTCTTGGTGCGGCCAACGTCGGCGGCTCGGTTGCCGAGGCCCAAGGACCTCCCTACAGCGGTCCCCAGACGGGCGCGACCGGACCGGCCTATTTCGGTCCGGCCCCGAACCCGGTGCCCTACTGCGAGAGTCCGACCTATTTTGATCCGTTCCCCGAGAACGTGAGCCCGATCGGGCGCATCGATGTTGCTGGCACGCCCAACGCCTCGGTCACCACCGACGGCATCACCATGGATTTCGAGATCACCGCCGAAGGTGACCCCGGAGGCCAGTACCCCGGCTTCTTCCCCGCCGGTGGCGAGGGCGTCGCGAACGACCAGCCCAAGGGCGTCGAGATGGCAGCGGGCGACGAAGCGACCGTGACGCTGTCGGCACCGCTGTTCTACAGCCAATGGGTGTTCACCGATGTCGATCGCCAGAACGAAGGCTTCTTCGTCACCCCGGCCTGGACCGACCCCGACGCCCAGATCGCGATCTTCGCCGGCGATCCGAGCTTCGAGTTCGATGGCAGCTCCAATGTGCAAGCGGCCTTCAACGACACCGACACGGTCGGACTCGATTCGCAGGACATCGGCGGCCGGGTGCAGGTCGACATGCTCGGCGCGGTCACCGGCATCAGCATGCAGCGCGACGTCGGCAGCGGGCAGTCCGGCTTTGCTGTCGGTGGTGGCTGCGAGGCTGCGGGCGCCGCGAAAGTCCTGGCCGCGGGACCAACATGGAACGGCTCCAGCTTCGACGTCACCTTTGAGCTTCGGGTCCGGAACAATCTTCCGTCGGGTTCAACCGTCGCGGCCGCGATCCTCGCCGCGCAGGCAAACGCCCCCGCCGATTTCCTCAGCGGCGCCCCCGAAGGCATTCCGTTGCGCGACCTGCAACTGGTGGAGCCCTTGGCCGACTCGGCCTTTTCCGACATTTCGATCGTGCGGGTCTCGAACCCGGCTGGGATTCTTCCGCTCAACCCGAGCTACGACGGCATTGGCGATACCAACCTGTTGGCGGGCGGTGCATCGCTCACGGCCGAGACCGACGAGCTGATCACGCTCGAGCTGCAGTACACGCCTGACCTCGCCCAGGTGGCTTGGAGCGACTGCGCCAACGGGTACACGTACCTGAACCAGGCGACCGTCACTGCGACGGCGGCCAACGTCGCCGTCAGTGACCAGTCCGACGACGGACTCAACCCTGCGCCCGGCAACGACAACGGCATCGGCGGCGTCGATGACGTCACCGAAGTCGTCTTCCCCTGCCCTCCCGCCGACCTCGAAATCGTGAAGACCGTCGTGGCTGGTCCCAACGGGGCGTGCCCCGACTTCGCGGGCGGCATCGTCGGCGACGGGCCCACGCTCAACGTCACCGACCAAGACACGGTCACGTACTGCATCAGCGTCGCCAACCCCGCAACCTTTAGCGCTACCAACGTGGTCATCTCGGATTCGCAGAACCCCGACGGAGCGATTGCGGTTGGAACACTCGCGGGGCAAAGCGAGCAGACCTTCGCGTACGACCTCGTCGTCGACCTGAACACGCCGTCGACCAACACAGCGACGGCCACCGGCGACGGCCCGAACGGCGCGCTGCCATCGGTGAGTGACACCGCCGTCATCGCGATCGCCCCGTTGCCGGTCCCCGAGCTGTCCATCGTCAAGACGGTCGTGCCCGGACCGAACGGCGTCTGCCCCGACTTCGACGACGGGATCGTGGGCGCCGGTACTGCATTGGCCGTCGAAGAGGGCGACACCGTCACGTACTGCCTGTCGGTGCGCAATAGCGGCGCTGGCGATGCAAGCAATGTCGTCGTGACCGATCCGCAGGCTCCGGCCGCCTTCGATGGCACGATCGGCACGCTCGCCGCGGGTGGCGATGCCGGGCCACTCGTCTTTGATCTGACGGTCACGCTGCTCACGCCGCCCCTCAACACCGCCACGGTTACCGGTGACGGGCCCTACGGTGCCGTTGCTCCCGACACCGACGACGCGCTCATCGATGTGTCGGCTCGGCCCGATCCGGCACTCGCGATTGTCAAGACCGCGATCGCCGGTCCCGCTGGGGCCTGCCCCGCGTTTGCCGATGGTGTCATCGGCGCAGGTGCTGCGCTGGCGGTCGTTTACGGCGAGACCGTGACCTATTGCATCTCGGTCATGAACCAAAGTGGCTCCGATGCGACCAATGTGGTCGTGACCGACGCCCAAGCGCCCGTGGGCTTCGACGGTGACCTCGGCACGATTCCCGTCGGCCAGGAGCGAACGCTGAGCTACGACCTGGAGGTCGATGCGGCAACGCCGGCGTTGAACACCGCAGTCGTGAATGGCTCGGGTCCGAACGGTCCGGTCCCCGCCGACAGTGATCAGGCGGTGATTGATCCGATGCCGCAGCCGGATCCGGTGTTGCAGATTGTGAAGACGGTTGTCGTTGGTCCGGGTGGCACGTGCCCGGCGTCGGTTGCCGACGGTGTGGATGGCCTTGGTGTTGCGTTACCGGTGTTGTTCGGTGACACCGTGACGTATTGCTTGAATGTGCGTAACGACGCAGGTACCGATGCAACCGGTGTGCTGATCTCGGATCCGCAGGCCCCGGTCGGGTTCGATGGGGCGGTCGGCGACCTGGCCGTCGGCGCCGAAGCGGTTCGATCCTTCGACCTCGCGGTCGACGCGACGACCCCAGAAATCAATACCGCAGGTGTGGGCGGCTCGGGCCCGAACGGTCCCGTCCCTGGTGACAGTGATCAGGCGGTCATTGATCCGATGCCGCAGCCGGATCCGGTATTGCAGATCGTGAAGACGGTTGTCGTTGGTCCGGGTGGCACTTGTCCCGCGTCGGTCGCTGATGGTGTGGATGGGCTTGGCGTTGCGTTACCGGTGTTGTTCGGTGACACCGTGACGTATTGCTTGAATGTGCGTAACGACGCAGGTACCGATGCAACGGGTGTGTTGATCTCGGATCCGCAGGCCCCGGTCGGGTTCGACGGGGCGGTCGGCGACCTGGCCGTCGGCGCCGAAGCCGTCCGCTCGTTCGATCTCGTCATCGACGCGGCGACCCCAGAAGTCAACACCGCCACCGTGAGCGGTGTCGGACCAAACGGTGCGGTTCCCGGCGACACCGACCAGGCCCGCATCGTGTCCTCGCCCCAGCCTGACCCGATACTCGACATCGTCAAGACGGTCGTCCCCGGCCCGAATGGTGTCTGCCCCGGCTATGAGCAAGGGGTCCAGGGCGTTGGGCCGGCGCTCGCCGTGCTTTTCGACACAACGGTGACCTACTGCCTCTCGATCTTCAACGGTGGCCTGTCCGCTGCCACCAACGTGGTGATCTCCGACATTCAAGCGCCGGCCGGATTCGACGGGTTCATCGGGGACCTCGGCGTTGCATCGGAACGCACGTTGAGCTTCGACAAGTTGGTCGACGAGCAGACCCCGGTGCTCAATACCGCGCGGGTTGACGGCGAAGGCCCGAACGGCCCGGTCGCTCCCGACTCGGATCAAGCGGCGATCCAGCCCGCCCTCGCACCCGAGCCCCGCTTGGAGATCATCAAGACCGTGGTGCTCGGCCCGAACGGGTCGTGCCCGACCTATGACAACGGGATCCAGGGCGTCGGTCCCGCGTTGGCCGTGCTCTATGGCCAGACCGTCACGTATTGCATCTCGGTCATCAACGAGGGTCTGAACACGGCCACCGACGTCGTGATCCGCGACGTGCAGGCCCCAGGCACGTTCGATGGCGCGGTAGGGACCCTGGTCGTCGGTGCCGAAGCCACGCGCTCGTTCGATCTGACCATCGGCCCGGCAACCCCCGAGGTCAACACCGCGCTTGTCAGCGGCAACGGCCCGAACGGGCCCGTGCCCGGAGATTCCGACACTGCGCAGATCTCTTCGTCGCCGCTGCCCGAGCCGGTGCTCGACATCGTCAAGACCGTGATCGCCGGGCCAGGCGGCGTGTGTCCTGCATTCGAAGACGGCGTCGAAGGAGTCGGCGCGGCCCTCGAAGTGCTGTTCGGCGAGACCGTCACCTACTGCCTGTCAGTGCGCAACAACGGACTCGGCGCCGCGACGAACGTTGCCGTGATCGACAGTCATGCCCCCGAGGGCTTCGACGGCGCGATCGGTGAGCTCTCACCCGGCCAAGAGGCAACCTTGGTCTATGACGTTGTCGTCGACGAGGACACGCCGGCCGTAAACATCGCCATGGTCACCGGCGACGGTCCGAACGGTCCCGTCGACGCGGACACCGATCTGGCCCGTATCGACGCATCGCCGGTGCTCGTGCCCCAGCTGTCGATTGTCAAGACGGCGATCGAAGGCCCCGCGGGGACCTGTCCGAGCTTCGACGATGGAGTGGTCGGGATCGGTCCGGGCCTCGAGGTCATGGTCACCGACGCGGTCACCTATTGCATCTCGGTCCGCAACGTCGGCGATGGTGCGGCAACCAATGTCGTCATCAACGACCCGCAAGCCGATGCCGAGATCGTTGTCGGCGATCTTGCGGCGGGCGCAACCTTTGACACGACCTACGACGTCACGGTCACCGAAGCCACGCCACTCATCAATACTGCCGTGGCCTCGGGACAAGGCCCCGAGGGTTCGGTGAACGCCGAGGACTCGGCCCAGATCGTCGCCACCGAGCAGCTGATCCCGAGCATCACACTTACGAACACCGTGGTTCCGATCAATGAGAGCTGCAACGACGCGGTCGAGTCGGTCGACGAGTTCGTGCTCGGCGCGGTTGGTGATGGGGTGCGGTGGTGCTTCGAGGTCTCGAACACCGGCAACACGTCGCTCACCGATCTCGTCTTCGACGATCCGCCGCTCGGTCTCGTCGAGGTCGACGTCTTGGCCGACCACGGCAACGGCGGCCTGTCCCTGCCGCCAGGCGCTTCGATCCGTTTCAGTAGCGACGGTGCGATCCCGCAGGACGGCGTCGTCAGCTTGTCGTCGATCGTCGCCACGCCGTCCGATGCGGCCGGCAACCCGCTCGGCGACCTCGACCCGGTCAGCGACCAGAACGACGCTGCGGTCGACGAAGCTGGTATCCGCTTGGTGAAGCTCGTCGCTGCTGGCGCCGACGCCGACTGTGGCACCGCGATCGATGACCTCGAAGTCAACGCCGGCGCGAGTGTGACCTGATGCTTCACCGTCACCAACATCGGCAATGTCGACCTGCAGGTCACCGAGATCGTCGATGACCAACTCGGTCTGGTCCTCGCGATCCCGGCCGACGCGCAGCTGCTTGCGCCGGACGCCTCGGTCACGGTCACTGCGGTCAGCGTCATCGACGAAGCGATCGAAAACCTGGCGACGGTCGAGGGCCTGCCGCTCGACGATGAGGGCGAGCCGTTCTCGGACCCGCCCGTGATCGCCGACGATGACTCGGCACGCGTCACCCCGCTGCGAGCCGATTTGTCGATCGTGAAGGCGACCGACACCGAAGCTGCGGTTGAGCCCGGATCTGAGCTCGCCTACACCCTGACGGTCACCAACCTCGGCCCTGATGCCGCGGTCGACGTCTTCGTCACGGACACGCTGGCGCCCGAGCTCAGCTACGCGACCCTGCCTGCGGTCGAAGGGTGGGCTTGTGCCACCTTCGTCGTCGACGCCATCGACGAGGCGGCAAGTACGACCGGCTTCAGCTGTACCAAGGCCAGCCCGTTGCTGGTGGGCGAGCAGATCACGTTGGCGTACACGGTGCTCGTGGCGCCCGACGCGGGCGACGGCATCGATCTCACCAACGAAGCCGAGGTCAGCTCGAACACTCCCGACCCGGACCTGACCAACAACCGCGACGACGCGACCACCTTGACAGTGGTTCCGCCGCCGCCTCCGACACCACCCACCGGTATCGAATACCCCGGTCCGTTCTCGGATCCCGTCGAACCCGAGGACGAACCAGACGAGGTGCTCGAGCTGGTGATCACCGGGTCGTCATCGCGGCTGTTGGTGCTGCTGTCCACGCTGATGCTGATGTTCGGTGGTGTGCTCCAAGTCGCCGGCCGCCGTCGCCGAGGCGAACAGGATTGAGTCAACCGATGGAGGGCGGGGCCGAGGGGACTGAGTTCACCCGGGCCCCGCTGGTATCGTTGCCGTGTCATGGACGACCTTCTCCAGCGGCTCGAGCGCCGCGACTGGCGACTCACCCCGCAACGGCGGGCGGTCGTCGACGCGCTCCGCGGTGAGAATGTCCATCTGAGTGCCGACGAAGTGCTTGACCGGGTCCGCGATGAACTGCCCGAGACCAGTCGGGCAACCGTGTACAACACGCTCAACGAGCTCGTCGAGATGGGCGAAGTTGGCGAGCTCCACGTCGCTGGCCGCTCACGCAAGTACGACCCGAACGTCACCGATCGTCATCATCACGCCTTGTGCGAGTCGTGCGGCATGGTGCAAGACATCCAGTTGCGCTCCGACGATGAGCCCCAAGTGCCGGCCTCGATGCCGGGCTTCGAGCTGCGACGCCTCGACGTGTTGTTTTCGGGCATCTGCGCCAGCTGCGCGAACTGACACGCACACGCCGGTTCATGTTCGTTCAACGCGTCAGAACGGCGCTGGCCCCGCTGCTGCTCATCGCGCTCCTTGCATCGGCGTGCTCGGTCTCGTCCGACTCCGTCGTGGTCAGCCCCGTTCGCGGCGGTCGCGCCACGGCCTCGAACACGCTCGACACGTCGGGCTCGGCGGCCAGCCCGCTGCCGATCGTCGGCCCGGCGCCGGGCTCATCGCATTGGCACGCCGCGTATGTCGTGCGGATCTGCGACGACGTCCTGGCACCGTTTGACAGCGACGCCGATCCGCTGGGGATCCACAGCCACGGCGACGGCCTCATTCATATCCACCCCTTCTTCGAAGAGAGCGGTTTTGAGCGGGCCACCCTCGACCTGTTCGCCGATGCCATGGGCTTTTCGCTCGACACTGGTGAGCTGACGCTTCCGGGCGGTGGGACCTGGCGCGATGGCGACCTGTGCAATGGCGTTCCGGGTCGCGTCTATGTCGATCGATGGGTGGACCCCGCACCGCAGGGCGCTGTCGAACGGATCTTCGCCGATCCGGGCGGCATTGGGTTCGCGGCCGACGGCGAGCTCTATCAGATTGCCTTCGCTCCCGTCGATGCACCCCCGGTGGTACCGCCCGCGTGGCAACTCCTGCCCGAAGTGTCGAACCTGGTGGGCGAGCTTCCGGAGCCATGGGTCGACGTCGATCCCGAAGCTGACCCGACCTCGGTCTCGTTGTGGAGCGTCGCATCGGTCGGTGCACCCCCGTGCACCAGTGGGCAGATTCCGGAGCTGGTGCGCTACGGAGACGCGTCATGCTTCGAGCGCGGCCCCGACATATTCGCCGGCGCCGAGGCAATCGCCGACGCTCGCGCGGTGGTGTTCAATCGTCAGCCGGCGGTGGAGCTCACGATCACCCCGTTGTTCCGGAACTTCCTTGTCGAGTCGTTCGCGCCCGGCTCGCCCGCGATCGACCGCGGCCTCGTGATCGCCGTCGAGGTTGGCGGCGGTGTCGTCACCGCGCCGCTGCTCACTCGTCCGTCGGCGAGCGAGACTCGCTTGGTGCTGGCCGGGGGATTGTCGGAGCAGACGGCGGCTGATCTGGCGAGCGTGCTCGCCGGCTGAGCGACTAGGCGCGTTTGGTGGCGTCGAACAGATTGATTTGCCACAGCACCTCGTCGAGGGCGTCGGCGGCTCGAATTGGCAGGAATCGCTGCGGGTTGGTCTCGGTGACACACGAGCTCAACGGCGTGAGCATGGTCCAAGGCGCTGGATGGCAGAACTGCACCACCGAAATCCGTTCACCCGGCTGATCGGGGTCGGCGACCACACGATGCATGCCGGGCGGGATGAGTCCGTTGGTGACCCGTTCGAGCATGAGGCCGGTATTGATGATGACGTGACCATCGGGTGGGGTCGCGTCGACCCATACGCCATCGACCTCGACCTGCAGGCCTCGAGCCGTCGCCCGCGGCAACGCCGTGATCAGATTGATGTCGGCGTGTGCGCCGGCCCAAACGTGTTGTTCTCCCGGTGCTTGTTCCATCGGCGGGTACCGGATCGCTCGGGTGAGGTTGGCCCCGTAGAGCACGGTGTCGTCGAAGAGCGACTCGTGCGCTCCGACCCCAACGGCGATGATTCTCAGGAAACGACGCTGCAGGTCGGCGATCTTTTCGTGGAACTCGAGCAGGACTTCGGCGATGCCGGGAACGTCCGCGTCGGGCAGCACCGGGTCGTGGTAACGGTGCGGGAACTGGGCCCGTAGAGGGTGGCCGGGATCGATGGGGACGCTCCAGTTGAGCATCTCTTTCCAGTCGGCATGATCGCTCGTTGCCGCCGTCTCGACCAGCAGACCCGTGTATCCCGTCTGGCCGTGCGAACCGATGGCCGTGCTGCGCTGCTTCGTCTCGCTGTCGAGCGCGAAGAACTCGGCCAACATGTCGTAGGCATCGTCGAGGAGGGCTTCGCTGACATCGTGTTTCGTGTACACGAAGCCGGTCTGAAGGCTGCGGGTTACGCCATCGACGACCGCGGCGCGTTCAGCTGCCGTGCCCGACTCAAAGGCGAGCAGGTCAACGTCGAGGATCTGATCACTCATGGAAGCTCAATCGACGCGTGCGACGCCGATGGGGCACGAAACACCCGTGCCGCCGAGGCCGCAGTAGCCGTTGGGGTTCTTGGCCAGGTACTGCTGGTGGTAGTCCTCGGCGTAGTAGAAGGAGCCCGCGGGCGCCAGCTCAGTGGTGATGTCGCTGTAGCCAGCAGCAGCTAGTGCGGGAGCGAAACTTTTGGCGCTGGCCTCGATGGCCTCGCGCTCGGCGTCGTTGTGCCAATACAGGGCCGAGCGGTACTGGGTGCCCACATCGTTGCCCTGGCGCATGCCCTGGGTCGGGTTGTGGCTCTCCCAGAACACCTTGAGCATGTTCTCGTACGACGTGATCTCCGGATCAAAGACCGCCAGGACGACCTCGGTGTGGCCGGTGCGACCGCTGCAGACTTCTTCGTACGAAGGGTTCGGGGTGAACCCACCCGCATAGCCAACGGCGGTGGTCCACACGCCATCGGCTTCCCAGAACTTTCGCTCGGCACCCCAGAAGCAGCCCATGCCGACGACGATCGTGCCGAAGCCATCAGGGAACGGGGGCACCATCGGATTGCCGGTCACCAAGTTGGCACTGGCAACGGGCATGACCTGGTCCCGGCCTGGAAGGGCCTGGTCCGGGGTGATCATCTCGGGAAGCGAGCGGCTGAACAGTCCCATCGGGGTCTCCTTGGTCGCCAGTCTCGAACCAGCGTGTCAGTAGACGAAGTGTCTTCACGCTACCGCGACGGCGATGACCGCGAGCGGTCGACGCAGGTGGCATGTGCCCAGCCGGTAGCGGGAATGGTGTCGCGTCACCAAGTGTTGGAGGTCGAGTGATGCGGTGCGTCAAGGTCGGTCGGGCGTCAGCCGGTCTCGTAGACTCACCGTTCGAGACGTCGGCGGAAACAGGAGCCCTCGTGACCCCAAGACTGCATGTCCATGAGTGCGAACCCGGCGAGTCCCGAGTTCCGGAACCCAGCCGCCGGCCCCGGCTCCGGTCGCGACCTTTGACCGCGGTGGCGGCCAGCGTGTTGCTCGCGTTCTTCAGCCTTGCATTGTCGCCGGCGGCGATGGCACAAGACCTGGACCTCATCGTCAACGACCTCGAAGACGACGGCTTCTATATCGAGCCGGGCGGCGACGGGGACACGAGCGATTTCCAGGCGCTCGTGCGCGAAACCGCCGGGGCGGACGACGAGTGGTACTTCGTGTCGATGGCAGGCCCGGTCGAGGCCGACTTCGCTGACAGTTTGCGCGATCGGGTGCGGCCGACCGGCAATGTCCTGGTCTACTTCTTCGACAACGACGACTTTCTGAACGTGCAGCTCGCAAGTAACGAGAGCGAGACCATCGAGGACCAAGCCCTCATCTCGTTCGATCGTGACGATTGGGTCACCCCCGACGAGTTCATGGACGATGTCGTGCGCGACTTCGACCGCCTCACCGTGACGACCTCGACCTCGTCAGGGACAACGACGACCGGTGGTTCCGCGACCGGTTCGGGTACGGCGTCGGGCTCCGATGATGGTGGCGGATCGGTATGGCCCTGGTTTGTCGGCATCGGCGCCGCGATCGGTGGCGGTGTCTGGTGGAGCGGGCGCCGCAAGAAGAAGAAGGCGGCCGAAGACCAGCTCGAGGCCGCTGAGAAGATCCGCGCTGAGCTCCAGACCGAGCTCGATGAGCTCGCGAACGATGTGATTGTGTTGTCCGGCCCGGTCGATCTGTCCGAAAACGAAACCGCGATCGGCTACTACCGCGAGGCCACCGCGACCTATACGTCGATCAGCGACGAGATCCCAGACCTCGACGAGTTGGCCAACGCGGATCTGCGGGCCTTGTCCGAGCTCGGCGCCCGTGTTGTGCAGGCCCGCTGGCAGATGGACGCCGCAGAGGCGATCATCGGCGGCGACCCGATTCCCGAGAAGCCCGAGATCGAGCCACCACCACCGCCGCCCGAACAGGCCAAGGCGCCGACACCATCGCCCGCGCCCCGCATCCCCCCGCAGATTCAGCACCGCCAGCCGCGACCGCGTACCCCCTATAGCCGGAGCCGCCGTAGCTCAGGCGGGGGTCTGCTCGACATCCTCATCGCCGGGTCGGGCATGCTCGGTGGGCGACGCGGCGGTGGCACGTTTGGCCGATCGTCACGTGGCGGTCGCAGCGGCGGCATGTTCGGCGGCGGTTCTTCGTACAACCCCGGCCCCGCACGCTCGCGGAACACGTCTCGTTCGCGAGGCTCGAGCCCGCGTTCAGGCGGCGGCGTCTTCGGCGGCGGGTCTAGCTCGCGCGGTTCGGCCCGCCGATCGACGAGCAGGTCAAGGACCCGGCAGGGGAGTAGCAGCCGGAACCGCAGCCGTGCATCGAGTACCCGTCGCTCCAGCAGCCGGCGGCGCCGTCGCTGAGGTCAACCGGTGCGGTGACCACGTCGTCGCACCGAATGTTTCGTCAACCAACCCGGTCGGCGCCACGCGCAAGCCTCGTGCCGTCGACCTACCATGAATCCCGCCAACGATCAGGAGAAGGCACCAGTGTTCAAGCGAGTCATCAACTACCTCCGGACCCTCTTCCGGATCAAGGCCGAAGCGGCGATGGACCCCGAGGTCGAGATCGAACAGGCCATCGACGAAGCGCGCAAGCAGGACCGTCAGTTGCGCAATCAGGCCGCAAAGGTCATTGCGCACCGCGAGCAGCTCGAGACCAAGATCGAGAAGTCCGCCGACCAGGTGGGCGAAGCACGTGAGATGGCCAAGCAGGCGCTGCTGCGAGCCGAGCGAGCCAAGGCCGAAGAAGATCCGGCTGGCGTAGAGAAGTGGACCAATACCGCGTCGAGCCTGGCCATGAAGCTTCAGGCTTCAGAGTCGAACCTCGAGAGTCTCAAGGATCAGTACGAGATTGCGGTTGCCCAGGCCGACGAGGCCAACAGCGCGGTGCAGTCCAACGCAATGCGGGTGCAGGAACTCGCCGCGAAGCGCATGCAGCTGCTCGGTCAGATCCAGCAGGCCAAGATGCAAGAAGAGGTCAACAAGGCCGTCGAGGCCATGTCGGGTGCCCTCGAACATGACACGCCGAGCCTCGAACGCGTCGAAGACAAGATCGACGCCCGTCTGGCTCAGGCCAAGGCCAAGGCCGAGGTCGCCCAGTCGACGCCCGAAGGCGCCGAGGCCGAGCTGCGCGACGCGGTGTCGTTGGCCAAGGCCGACGACAAGCTCGCCGAACTTCGGGCTGAGCTCGGGCTGAACTGACCCAACGACGTACGCAACGCCTGCATCTGTAGGCATCCCGATGGTCTTTCACCCGACCCGGGCGCCCTATGCCGGGCTGTCGTGGGTCGCACGGCTCGGGGGCGCGTAGGCGACGTCACCTATCGAGGGGAGCACCTCACCCGTTTCGGGTGGGGTGTTTCGCTTTTTTGGTCGTTCCAAAGGGTGTTATAGGGCATGAGAGTGCGTAAAGTAGGTCGACGGCACCCCCCATTTGAGGCAAATTGCTTACAGCAAACGGGAGAGTGAGACGTCAGACTCGAATCACGATCTTGTGGCGATGAGATTCGGATACTGAAACCGTGCAAACCCCCTCTGATGCAATGCTTGATGGCAATGGAGCTGCTGTGGCCCCCGTACTGATCGTTGACGATCACTCGCTTCTGGCGGGCAGTCTGGCCATGGTGCTCGCCGCCGAAGGATGCGCCGTGCGCACCCTCAAGGCGACCACTGTCGAACAGCTTCAACTCGAACTGAGCGAGCGTCCTCCCACTGTGGTGCTCGTGCGCATTCAACCTGGACCCCGTCTGGCCGGCAGCCTGCGCCTCGTCGAGGTCGCTTCGTCGACCGGTACGACGGTTGCCGTGCTCAGCGACAGCACCCACGAGCTGCTGTTCGCGGCGGCAGTCGAGGCCGGCGCGAGCGGCATGGTCGGCACCAGCGAGCTCATGGTCGACACGGTCGACCAGATCCTGGCGATGGTGAAGGGCGAGCAGCTCTTGACCGAGCAGCGTCGGGGTGAACTCCTCGACCTGTTCCGCACCCACCGCCTGGACCGCGACAACCGCTTCATGCCGTTCGAGGCGCTGTCACGACGCGAGAACGAAGTCCTGTGCCTGCTCATGGAAGGTCACTCGGTCGCCAAGATCGCCGAGTCATCGTTCGTGTCCGTCGGCACGGTCCGTACCCAGGTCAAGGCCATTCTGCGCAAGCTCGGCGTCAACAGCCAGGCCGCGGCCGTCGCACTGGCGTACCGCAGCGGGTGGGCGGCCGCTGATCCGTCGCTGCCCGTGGACCTGCGCCTACCTCGTAGCTACAACAGCATGTAACGACCGTCGGCGACCGACCATTTGGTCGCGACGCCGACCGAGTGCCAGTGCCGGGGAACCCGTAGATGGGGTGCAGGGCACTCGAAACAAGAACACAGGCAGACGGTCCGACACCAGTTTCGGTGTCGGACCGTTCGCGTTTCGCCCGACAAATGGGCCAAAAACCCGGGTGGGATGAGGTCGTGAGCGTATTTCGAACGTGTTACATTCTCGAGGCTGCGAACTGCAGCGCGCCTTCATGAAACCTTCCTTCCGCATCTTCGCGATCCTTTTGGTCGTATGCCTGTGCACCCAGCTCATGTCGAGCGGAGTTCAGGCCCAGACCGAAGAGATCGATCAGCTCCGCGCCGACCGCGACGAGGTCCGGTCCGAACGCGCTCGTGCGGCTGCCGATCTCGATCCACTCCTGTCGGCGAACGAGGAGATCGAAGAAGCGCTGCGCTTGCTCGACGAGGACCTTTCTGCCCGTCAGGCCGCGCTCGATGCCACCCGCGCTCGCCTCGACAAGGCGCGTTCCGACGTGCTTGCGGCCCAGGGACTGGTTGCCGTTGAGCAGCAGAAGATCGCCGAACTGCGTGTGCAACTGCAGCGACAGGCGATCAGCGCCTATGTGCAGCCGCGTACCGACGACGAGGTGCTCTCATCGAACGACATCAATGACGGAGAACGTCGTCGAGCCCTTGTCTCCGCGGTCAGCACGTCGCGCAACGACATCCTCGACGAGTTGCGGACCGCCGAAGCCAACGTTGAGCTCGGGCTCCAGCGAGCCGAGGCCGCGCAGCGCGATATCGAGGCCCGGGAACAACAGGCGATCCTGCAAGTCGACGAGGTCAACGACGCGATCGCCGACCGTCAGCGGTTGCGTGAGATCCTCGATGCTCGTATCGCCGAGTTCCAAGCCGAGGTTGACTCGCACGCGGCCGACGAAGATGCCCTGACTCGCCAACTGACCGGCCTCATCGCCGAAGAAGAAGCCCGACAGGCAGCGATCCGCGAAGCGGCAAGAATTCAGGCCGAGCGTGAACGGGTGGCGGCCGAAGAAGCCCGCCTGGCTGCCCAGCGAGCCGCCGACCTCGCTGCGGGCCGCGTGCCCGAGGAGACGGCGGTCAATCGTGCCGACGCGCAGCTGCTGAGCGCGCCACCGACGCCGGTCGGTTCGCTGATCTGGCCCGTCCAGGGCGTCATGACGTCAGGCTTCGGTCCTCGGTGGGGTCGCCAACACAACGGGCTCGACCTTGCCGCCAATACGGGTACCAACGTCATTGCCGCCGGTGCTGGTCAGGTCCTTTCGGCCGGGTTCAGCGGCGGGTTCGGCAACCTGGTGTTGATCGACCACGGCGGCGGCCTGGTGACTGCCTATGCGCACCTCAATGCAATCAACGTGCGGTCCGGTCAGCAGGTTTCGGCTGGCAACTCGGTCGGCACCGTTGGCTCGACCGGTAACTCGACCGGCCCCCACCTGCATTTCGAGACCCGCGTGAACGGTGTTGCGTACAATCCCCTCCAATATCTGAGCTAACCGCGCTGACCCCTCGTCAGGCGGCGAGAGGGGACCCATGAAGCTCTGTTGCGCCGGTGGCGGCAAGATGGCCGAGGCATTGATCGGTGGTCTGATCGCGACCGGATGGGCGGCTGCCGCCGACATCGGAGTGGTCGAGATCGTCGAGTCCCGCCGCGAGGAGCTGTCGGCGCGATTTCCCGGTCTCGTCGTGGCGTCGAGCTGTGCCGAAGCTTGTGCCGATGACCGCTTCGATGTCGCCGATGTGCTGGTGGCGGTCAAGCCCCAGCATGTCGCCGACGTCGCAGCGGAGTTGGGTGCCGGGGGAGCGCAGCGGGCGCTCAGCATTGCGGCCGGTGTCCGCATCGACGCACTTCTGGCCGGGTTCGGGGCCGATGCCCGGGTGATTCGGGCGATGCCGAACACGCCCGCCCTGGTCGGCAAGGGAGCAGCGGGTATTGCGGCGAGCGAGTCGGCCTCTGATGATGACCTGGCTTGGGCGGAGAGCATCTTGTCCGCGGTCGGCACGGTCGTTCGCGTCGACGAGGCGGACCTCGACGCGGTGACCGGCGTGTCCGGGTCGGGGCCGGCTTATGTCTTCTTGCTTGCCGAAGCAATGACGGCCGCGGGTGTCGCCCAGGGGCTTCGCCCCGAGGTCGCCGACGGGCTGACCCGCCAGACGTTGCTGGGTGCGGCGACCTTGCTGTCCGAGTCAGGCGAGGACCCTGCCGTGCTGCGCAAGAACGTCACGTCGCCTGGTGGCACGACCCAAGCGGCCATCGAAGAGATGCAGTCCCAGCAGCTCGAACGGATCGTGGGTGATGGCATCGCGGCTGCGGTCGCTCGCAGCTTGGAACTCGGCCAAGCCTGAGTCGCCCTCGACTGTCACGCCGCGGTCAGGGACAGGCCGTGCGTGTGCGGCGGCGCACGCTCCGATGGGGCCAACGCTGACCGTGGGGCCAGCGCGGGTGTTGGGGCCAGCGCGGGTAGTGGGGCACATGTTGGCCGAGGTGAAATGCGTCGCCAACGTTGGTCAAGGTGACAGATCGCACAACAGCCCCTAGAGTGTGGACCGTTAAACGAGTGGGGCCCACCCCACCTGTGCTGCCACCGCACCGAAGGATCTGCATCGTGAACGACAGCCAACGCCCCCGCTACCTCACCGTCGCTGAGGTTGCGCAGGACATGCGAGTCTCCACCATGACGGTGTACCGACTGATCAAGTCGGGCGAGCTCGCCGCAGTACGCGTCGGCAAGTCCTATCGCATCCGTGCGACTGATCTCGACATCTTCCTCGACAGCCGCTACGTCGAGACCGGTACCGGTACCTGATTCACCCGTCTCGCACGATACGGCAGGGGCCGCGTGGTTCCCAGCCGGCGAGCCGGAGCGCTCGCGCGGTGAACGTGGTTTGATTCGGCGCGACGCCGAACAGACCGAGGGTGTCGATCGGTAGGGTTCAGATCGATGCGATTCGACACCATCAATTTCTTGACCGATTACGGGCTGGCCGACGAATTCGTCGGCGTGACGAAGTCCGTGATGTGGTCGATCGCCCCAGCGGTCCGCATCGTCGATGTGACTCACGATGTAGCCCCGCACGACGTGCGTGCTGGCGGTTTGAGCTTGGCGCGATCGGCGCCCTATCTCAATCCCGGCGTGGTCGTCGCGGTCGTTGACCCCGGCGTCGGCGGTACTCGACGAGCGGTGGCGGTCGAGGTCGGCGGTGGAGCTTCGATCCTGGTCGGCCCTGACAACGGGCTGTTGGCGCCCACCGTGGCCCTCGTCGGCGGGGCGACCGCGGCGGTGGACATAACGCAGTCGACGTATCGTCTCGATGCACCCGGGCCGACCTTTGACGGGCGAGATCTGTTCGGCCCTGTCGGCGCCCATCTGGCCGCGGGGGTTCCCTTGCACGAGGTCGGCGAGGCCATCGACCCGGCGGCACTCCTGCCGGCGGTGATGCCCGTGTCCGGCCGCGAGGGGGCCGACGACGAAATCATCGTGGCCGAGGTGCTCTGGGTTGACCGGTTCGGCAATGTGCAGCTCAACCTCGACCCCGACGAACTCGATGGCACTGCTTGGTCTGTACAGATCGGCGATCTGCGCCGCCCGGCCCGCACGGTAAGCCACTTCGAGGCCCTGGGTTCGGGCGAGCTCGGAATCATGACCGATAGCAGCGGTATGGTCGCCCTCGTGGTGAATCGGGCTTCGGCGGCAAAAGAACTTCGGGCCGCAACGAACACCGAGGTCCGGCTGTTTCCCGGCGAAGCCAAGAGCGTGTCCACCCCGGTGACACTTGGGCGAAGCAGCTGATGCGCCCGGCCACCGTCATCGTGCTCGGGCTCTTGCTCCTGATCATTCTGGGCGCCGCGTTCTGGCAGATCGTGGTCCTGGGCGGCGCCTGATCGTTCATCGCCTCAGCCGTGGCGAGGCGTTGCTGCCCGAGGCGTTGCTGCCCGAAGCCTTGATGCTGAAGGCCCGGCGTTGCTCGCTGGGCCTTGCCACGAGCTAGCTAAAGGTCGCTTCTCGCAGCAGCACGCGCTGCTTTCGTTCGGCCTTGGCGGCAGCGAGTGCGGCGATCTCACTTGGTTCGGCATCGAGGGGAAGCACGCGCACGCCCCTCACCCCGACCGGGTCGACAAAGGCAAGGCGCTCAGGGGCGTCTCCCAGGATCGATCCGGCCGGCGGCGAAGAGTCGAGTGACGAGTCCTGGGGCTCGAGCGCCCCAGGGGTTGCTGTTGGGGTTGGTGTTGGCGGAATCGGTGTCGCGGTCGGCTCGGGGGTTGCCGTCGGCGTCGGTGCGGGGGTTGGTGTTGGCGGGATCGGTGTCGCGGTTGGCTCCGGCGTCGCCGTTGGGATCGGTGTGGGCGGAATCGGCGTCGGTGTTGGTTCCGGAGCGGGTGGCGGGGGAATGGGCGTCGCCGTCGGTGCCGGTTGGGTCACCGGGGCGGCCCCGACGGGCAGCGCCGCAAACCGGTGGGTCGTGTACACCCGGCCGGTCGGATGCACGATCACGGCGATCCCGACATGGGTGAAGTCCGGGTCCAACACGTTGCGAGCGTGTCCCGGGCTGTTCATGAACGCGGTCGTCAGCGAGGTCACGGTTTTGCCTCGTCCGACGTTCTCACCGAGCTTGCTCCAGCCACTCGGTGAACCGGTGACGATGTCGCTGGCGTGGGCCAGGAAGCTGCCGTTCACCATCTGGGCGGTCCAATTCGCGGCAGCCGAGGACATCGACGCGTTGAGGGTCAACGGGGCAACACCACGCGAGGCGCGTTGGGCATTCAGGTTGGCAAGAAACCCTGACTCCATGGCGGTGTCGCGGGTGAGGTTCTGCGCCTCGGCCGGACTGGTCGGTGCCAACGCGGCAAGCACGACGAAAGCCAGCAGGGCGGCGATTCGGCGAAGTCGACGTTGGTGGTGACGTGGCATCTCAGAGTCAGATCAGGGGCGGACTCCGCTCGATTCGGGCCTGGTTCGGGGTTGGTCAAGCCCCCACGTCGCAAATGGGTAGGGCGGGGTGATCCATCGGCCCCAGGCCCTGAGCACCCGGGCCCAAATGACCCGTTCGGTCCTGGGTGGTTCGGCCCAGAGGGCGATCGCGTACGATGCAGAGGTGCATGTCGCCCGTCTCATAGCGCGCCACGATCCCGACGCCGTCGCCTTGGTGTGCGGCGACGAT
This sequence comes from uncultured Acidimicrobiales bacterium, assembly GCA_938015575.1. Lineage (GTDB taxonomy): Bacteria > Actinomycetota > Acidimicrobiia > Acidimicrobiales > UBA10347 > UBA10347. The sequence continues at coordinate 10,218 of CALLPT010000279.1, read as the reverse complement.
CGACGCACCTGGAGCGAACTGCGTCACCGCATCGGCCAGGTCACCGGCAGGCTCGGCGAGCGCATCGCGCCGGGAGACGTGGTCGTCGTTGTCGGCGAGACCTCGCCCGAGTTTGTCGAGGTCGTCCTGGGCGCGTTGGCCGCAGGTGCCACCGTCTTGCCGCTGCATCCTCGGTATCCGGTTGCCGAGCTGTCCTATGCCTGTGAACTGGCCGAGCCTGCGGTCGTCGTGTCGGTCGCGAGCGCCGCAATGGCGGCCGAGTTGGCTTCTGCTCCGGTCGATGCTGGTGACCTGCTGGTTGGCGAGCCTTCCGAGGCCGTCGAGGTCGACGAGCATCAGCCCGCACTGCTGATGTTCACGAGCGGGACTGCCGGAAGCCCGCGTCTGGCCATGCTCAGCCGGGCGAATCTTGCCGCGTCGATTCGATCGACGATGACCAGTTCCGATCGCTTGGCCGATCTCGTTCGTGTCGTCCTCGGCGTCATGCCGCTGAGCCATGTGCTGGGTTTGGTCAGTGTGCTCGGCGTGTCGCTGGCCGCCGGGGCGACGCTTGTGTTGGCACCTCAGGTCGAGGTCGACAACATCGTCGACCTCGTCGAGGCCCACCAGGTCACCCTCCTCGTCGCCCCGCCGGTGTTCTGGTTCCGGCTCGCTTCTGCCGAACCGGACCCGGAGCGGCTCGCCTCGGTCGAGCTCGGTCTGAGCGGCGCGGCGCCGCTCCAGGGTGCGCTTGCGGCGCGCGTCGAAGACACGCTTGGCATCCGTTTGCGTCAGGGGTACGGACTGACCGAAGCATCGCCTGGCCTGACGACCTCGGTCGGCACCGATGCACCCGCGACGTCGGTCGGGCGTCCGCTGCCGGGGGTTGAGCTTCGCCTCGTCGATGAGTTCGGTGACGATGCGCTCGTTGGCGATGTCGGCGAAGTCTGGGCTCGCGGCGACAACGTGTTTCTTGGCTATCTCGGTGACCCCGAAGCCACCGCCGCAGTGCTCGACGCCGATGGTTGGTTGCGCACGGGCGACCTGGCCGTGGTCGATGAAAACGGGCACCTGTTCATCGTCGGGCGCAACAAGGACCAGATCATCTGTGCCGGGTTCAACGTCCATCCTGGCGAGGTCGAAGACTGGCTGGCAACGCACCCAGACGTGCAGGCCGCAGCGGTGATCGGTGAACCGGATCGTGAGTACGGCGAGACGGTCGTCGCGTTCGTGACGCCGGTCGCGGGTGCGACCCTCGACATTGATCAGTTGCGGGCGCACTGTCGCCGCCGGCTCGCGGGATACAAGGTGCCGTCGCGCTTCGAGATCGTCGACGAGTTGCCTCGTGGTCTCGGCGGCAAGCTGCAGCGCCGAGCGCTGCGATCCTCGGGGTAAGCGGTACCGCGAAAAAGACCAAAAAGAACCACTTTGTGCGATTGTGAAATGACGCGCAATCGCCGTACCCTGCGCCCGTGCCTCCTGACGTGCAGCAGGTTCCCGCCGCCACCGTGGCCCGGCTACCGCTCTACCTCCGCTGCCTCGAAGAACTCGAACAGACCAAGGTCGAAACGGTCTCGTCGTCGCGGCTCGCCGAACTTGCCGGTGTCAATGCGGCGAAGCTGCGCAAGGACCTGAGCCACCTCGGCAGCTATGGCACTCGCGGCGTCGGTTACCAGGTTGCACACCTCATGCGCTCGATCCGATTCGAGCTCGGGCTCGACGAGCAATCGCCGGTCATCGTCATCGGTTTGGGAAACTTGGGTCAGGCCCTGGTCAACCATGCCGGGTTCGGCGACCGCGGCTTCCCGATCGTGGCCGTGTTCGACATCGATCCGAACAAGATCGGCCGTCGGGTCGAGGGCGTCGATACCGCGGTTGAGCACCTCGACAATCTCGAGACGGTCGTCGCTGCGCACGAGGCCCGAACGGCCATCATCACCACCCCGGTCGGGGCTGCACAGAGCGCCACCGACCGCGTGGTCGCCGCCGGAATCACCTCGGTGCTCAACTTCGCGCCGACCGTCGTGCAGGTTCCCGAGGGCGTTGCCCTACGCCAAGTCGACCTCGCGCTCGAGCTCCAAATACTCAGCTACTACCAACCTCGCCCCGAAACGTCTCCAGAACATGGGGCGCGTGACGAAAACCTCAGGGCTGCGAGATGATGTTTCTTCTCTTCATCCGCCATGATGGTGGGGCCCCAACCTCGTTTCTCTCGGACTCATGTCATTCGTCGTCATCGGACTGAATCACGCAACCGCACCGCTCGATTTGCTCGAGCAGGTGACCGTCGCCCCTGACGACCTTCCCAAGGCGTTGCACGACCTGTCTCAGCGGCCGTACGTGTCCGAGGCCGTGCTGCTCAGCACCTGCAATCGGACCGAGATCTACGTCGAAGCCGAACGATTCCACGGGGCGTTCCAAGACGTCCGTGACTTCTTGTCGCAGTCGAGCTTTGTCGCTCCTGAGCGCCTCGGCGACGTGCTGTACACCTATTACGACGACGAAGCGGTTGAACATCTGTTTCGGGTCAGTGCCGGGGTCGATTCAGCCGTCGTCGGCGAACACGAGATTCTCGGTCAGGTCAAGCGGGCCTGGCAGGTTGCCCAAGAGCAAGCGTGTGTCGGCTCGAGCCTCAACACGGTCTTCCGTTCCGCACTCGAGGTCGGCAAGCGAGTTCGCACCGACACCGACATTTCCCGTCACGTCGCCTCGGTTTCGCAGGCCGCCATCGTGCTCGCTGACGCACACGCCCCGCTGGCGGGCTTGTCGGCACTGTTGATCGGTGCCGGCGAAATGGGATCGGGCATGGCGCTGTCGCTGGCCGAACGTGACCTTGCTTCGATCACCGTGATGAGTCGCACGACCGGCACTGCCGACGACCTTGCCGAGCGCATCGGTGCCCAAGTACGTCCGATCGATGAACTACTCGACGCGCTGGTTGCCTGTGACCTGGCCTTTACCTCGACCGCGGCCCCGTCGCTCGTCGTCGAAGCGGGCGCACTCGAACAGGTCATGGATCGGCGCAACGGGCGTCCGCTCCTCATTGTCGACGTTGCCATGCCCCGCGACATTGACCCGGCGGCCGCCGCCTTGGACGGGCTGCACCTGTGTGATCTCGATGCCGTTGGCGCCTTTGTCGCCGAGGGTCTCGAAAGCCGCAGTGCCGAGCTTGAACAGGCGACGGGCATCATCGATGACGAGGTCGCCCGCTACGCCGAGCGTGTCGGCCAACAATCCGTGGCGCCGCTGATCACCGAGTTCCGGGCCGAGGCAGAACGACTTCGCTCCGAAGAACTCGCTCGCCAGAACGCCAAGCTCGAGAACCTCACCGACGAGCAACGTCAGGCGGTCGATGAGATCACCCGAGCGGTGTTGAACAAGTTCCTGCACGAGCCGACGGTCCGCCTCAAGGAATCGGCGACGAGCCTCCGGGGCGAACGGCTCGCGTCGGCCTTGCGCGAACTCTTCGATCTCGACTGATTCGCGCCGGCCTGACTGATGGCGAAACCAACTGTGCGCATCGCGACCCGAGGTAGTGCGCTCGCCCGCTGGCAAGCCGACCACGTCGCGGCGCTGCTCGCCGCCAATCGCGGTGGCAAAGCCAAAATTGTCGTCGTGGAGACGACCGGTGACCGAGACACGACCTCGCCCCTGCACTCGATCGGCGGCAAAGGCGTGTTCTGCAAAGAAGTGCAGGCTGCGTTGCTCGACGGCCGTGCCGACATCGCCGTACATTCCGCCAAGGACCTGCCGACCATCACGCCCGACGGCCTGACCCTCGCAGCGATCCCGACCCGTGGCGAAGTGCGCGACTGTCTGGTCGGGTCCTCGCTGCTCGACCTGGCGCCTGGCGCGTCGGTCGCGACCGGTTCGGTCCGGCGCCGCGCCCAGCTGTACCGGCACCGGCCCGACCTTGTGTTCCACGAGCTGCGCGGCAACATCGCCACCCGGTTGTCCAAGGCTCCCGAGTTCGACGCGATCGTCATGGCCACCGCCGCGATCGAACGGCTCGGCATCGAAGACGACATTCGGGCCCCGGTCGACGTGCTGCCGGTCGAGACCATGGTGCCCCAGGTCGGCCAGGGCGCCTTGGCGATCGAATGCCGCGCCGAAGACGACCGGGTGATCTCGCTGCTGGCGCGAATCGAGCATCGAGCAAGTGCCCGCCGGGTGCGAGCCGAACGGGCGTTTCTCCACGAGCTCGGCGGCGACTGTTCCATGCCAGCAGCGGCCCATGCTCGTGGTGGCGTCGACGGCCCGCTGGAGCTGGTCGGCTTTCTCGCCACCGAGGACCTGACCCGGTCACACCAGTTGCGGCTGGTGGGAGACGACGGCGAAGCGCTCGGCGCCGAGTTGGCCCGCACGCTGCGCGACGCGCTCGCTGGCTGAGCGCCATGTCGACGCCGCCGCTCCAGGGGCTCTCGATCGTCGTCACCCGTAGCGCTGGCCAGGCGTCGTCGCTGTCCGATCGGTTCCACGAGCTCGGTGCGACCACGGTCGAGATCACGACGATTGCGATCGAGCCTCCGGCCGATGGGGGTGGCGCGCTCGACGCGGCGGTCACGAACCATGACGACTATCGGCGCATCGCCGTGTCGTCACCCAATGGGGCGCGTTCGTTGCTCGCCGCCTGCGAACGGATCGATGTGTGGCCGAGTGCCCCGATCGCCTGCGTTGGACCGAGCACGGCCGCGGTGCTCGCGGATAGCCCACTGCGAGTCGACATCGTCCCGGACCGCAATCTCGCCGAAGGGCTGGTCGAGGCCATCGGCGCTGCACCCCATGCAGGCGCCAGGCTGTTGCTTGCCCAAGCCGAGATCGCCCGCGACGCGCTCGCGAAGGGCCTTGGCCGGCACGGATGGGACGTGCACCGGGTGATCGCGTATCGCACGGTCGACGGCGACGTCACGCCGGAAGCGGCCGCGGCGGCCCGAGCCGCCGACGTGATCACCTTTACCTCGTCATCGACGGTCGAGCGTTTCGTACGTCTCGTCGGCCGCCGGTCGCTTCCGCCCGCCGTGATCAGCATCGGACCGCTCACGAGCGAAACGGCGCGATCGCTCGACGTACCCGTCGACGCCGAAGCAGAACCACATACGCTCACCGGGCTTGTCGACGCTGTCATTGACTGGGCCCGGTCTCGCGGCCCCGACCGCTGAGCGCATCGCCGCGACGAACACGTCCGAACGATGAGCAGTCGGGCAGTGGCCCGTAGACTGCGGCCGTGGCACAACCCACTGGGCAAATGAACGCAGATCTCTTCGAGCGGGCCAAGGAAGTGATGCCTGGCGGTGTGAATTCGCCGGTGCGTTCGTTTCGCTCGGTTGGCGGCACGCCGTACTTCGTGCACACGGCCGAGGGTCCTTACGTGTGGGATGTCGAGGGCAAGCGCTATATCGACTACGTCCTCAGCTACGGGCCCTGCATGCTCGGCCACGCCAACCCACAGATTGTCGACGCAGTCTCGGTCGCTGCCGGACACGGCACGAGCTACGGCGCGCCCACCGAACGCGAAGTCCTGATGGCCGAAGAAATGTGCGCCCGAGTGCCCGGTCTCGAGATGCTCCGGCTGGTCTCGAGCGGGACCGAAGCCGCCATGTCCGCGCTGCGCCTCGCCCGTGGCGCGACCGGGCGAGACAACGTGATCAAGTTCGCAGGCAACTATCACGGCCACAGCGACAACCTGCTCGCTGCTGGCGGAAGCGGGGTCGCGAATCAGGGACTCAGTGGTTGCGACGGGGTTCCTGACGGTGCCGTCGCCAACACGATCGTCGCCCCGTACAACATTGTTCCCGAACTCGACGAGACCGTCGCCGTCGTTGCGGTCGAACCTGTCGCTGCGAACATGGGCGTGGTTCCTCCGGCGCCGGGATTCCTGCAAGGCCTGCGAGAAGCCTGCGACAAGGTCGGTGCCATGCTGCTCTTCGACGAGGTCATCACGGGGTTCCGACTCGGTCGAGGCGGCGCGAGCGAATGGTTCGGGGTCAAGCCCGACGTCTGGTGTTTCGGCAAGGTCATCGGTGGCGGCTTGCCGGTCGGCGCGTATGGCGCTTCCAAAGAGATCATGAGCAGCATCGCTCCGCTCGGCGGCGTCTACCAAGGCGGCACGTTGAGCGGGAACCCGCTCGCAACGGCCGCCGGTTTGGCGATGCTCGAGCAGCTGACCGACGCTGCCTACGCCAAACTCGAGGCCACGGCAATTCGCCTGGCGACCGGTCTCGAGACCGTGTTCGCCGAAGCCGGCGTCGATGTGATCGTTCCGCGGGTTGGGTCCTTGCTCGGCATCTTCTTTACCGACACCGCGCCCACGAACTTCGACGAAGCCTCGGTGGCTGCGGACAACGGCAAGTACACGACCTTCTTCCACGGGATGCTCGAACGCGGTGTCGCGCTCGCGCCGGGACCGTACGAGGCGATCTTTGTGTCGACGGTCCACACCGACGAGGTCATCGACGCCACGATCGCGGCGGCCGCCGAAGTCGCCGCGCTCATGGCCTAGGACCCAGCCAGAGCCCATTGGAATGAGGCGCAGGCGCGCTGGAATGAGGCGCCGGCGCTCTGACGGAGACTAAAGAGATCGCAAGCCGTCGAGCAGACGTTTGACGATCGCTGCGCTCTCGGACCCGGCGGTGTCGTATTGCTCGACATGTCCGCTCGCCGTGAGATCGGCGACCAGGACTCGGGCAACGCCGATCTGCAGGTCGAGGTGCATCGCGATTTCCATGACCGATACGGGGTCGCCGGAACACGCGGTGACGACAGCCGCGTGGTCGGGCGCGAGTCCTTCTGCGTCGGCACGAGCAACGACCAGGGTCTCGAGCGGGATGTCGCCCGCTTCGCCAACCGTACGACCCTGCGTGATGACGAACGGCCGCACGAACGAGGCGTCGCCTGCGGCGAGGTCAGCTTCGCTGAACATGCGATTCCTCTCTTGGTCGGGGACCGGTGCGGTCGAACACGCAAGACACGGCCAGGCTCATTCCTCGTCGGGTGACGTTGCGTCGAACTCGGCGAGCGCCGCTGCGCTCACCGGCCCCGGACGCAGGGTCGGGGAGGCCGGTGCGGGGCCGCGGTTGTCGACATCCATGGCCCACTCGATTGCGGCGCGTTGACCGCTCGCGAGCACCCGCCACCGTTCTGCCAGATTGTCGGCCTCGATATCGGCAAGGCCCGACGAAGCTACCGGCGTGGTCGCCTCGGTTTGGAGCGCGGGCGAACCTGCAGGTTCGGTCGACCGGTGGCTTGTGGGATCAGCGACGGCGGCAACCATGGCTTCGAATGCGGCGTTGGTGGCTGGGTCGATGATCGACTCGGGTGGCTGATACGGCGCCGGCGCATCGGTCTCGTGCAGCTCGACCGATGGCTCGGGTGTAGCTGCTTCGTGAAAGGTCTCGACCCCAGGGTCAGACGCTTCGACACGGTCGACGACGTCGGCGACCGGCGGAGCTTCAGCCGCTGCCGGCGCGGGTTCGGTCACGAACTCGGCGGCGAGCGACGCACCGGCGGCTTCGGACGACGAAGCGCCAGCTGACTCGTCGAGATGGTTCGCGTGTTCCTGTTCAGGCAAGGACGCTGACGCGGCCCGCTCGGGTGATGGAGAGGCGGGGGTCGCTTCGGTCCCGCTCATGCGAGCGAGTGCGATCTGGGGGAGATGAATCAGCGTCGTGATGCCCTCGTCGCCGGCCGCGAGTTCAACGCGAAGGTCATGGCGGTTTGCAAGCCGCGCCATCACCGCATGGGTCATCGACGTGGTCGGCGTCGCATCGGCGGTGTGGCGGTCGGCCAGGACCCGGTTGATCGCCCCGATCTCGTTGGGATCGAGTGGTGAACCAGGATCGGAGATCGCAACGGTGAAGCCATCCGACGTCGCGTGACCGCTGACCTCGGTGCGTGTATCCGGCGAACGCACCGTGGCGATCTCGAGCACCTCGGCGAGCAGGTGAGCGAGGTCGGCGGCGATTGCACCATTGACCGCGACTCCCGACAGATCGGGCATGGAGACCCGCTCGAAATGCTCGATGCCGCTGCTCGCTGCTTGGACAACCTGGTGGATCGAGACCGGGCGACTGAACTGGCGAGGCGTATCGCTGTCGGCGAGCACCAGCATCGAAGCGGCATAGCGACGCATCCGGCTTGCCAAGTGATCGACTCGGAACAGGCGTTGAAGGTTTTCTGCGCTTGTCTCGTCATGCTCCATTGTTTCGATGAAGCGCATCTGCTCATTCAGCAGGAGTTCGGTGTTGCGGCCAAGCTGGACAAAGCGTCCGCCGTCGCGTGTACGACGGAATGTTTCGGTGACGGCCAAATTTGCCGCGTTGCGCTGCATTTCGTTGAACGAAGCCGCGATGTCACCGGCGATGCCGCCGGACGCGATGTCCACGGTCGGGAGCGTGGGAACACCATTGCCCGCTTCGCAGGCTTGAACAAAGGCCGGGAGCGAACCCGACGTTGCTCGTGCCGCGTCGCGTAGCTCCACCATGGGAGCAGTCACTCGCTTGACGGTGGCACGGGCCAGAACCACGGCAAGGATCAGCCCAACGGCGACGACTGCCCCGATGAACATCGTGAGCTGTGACGAGGTCGAGGCGACTTGGTCGGTGAGGGCCTGGACGGAAGCGATGCCTTCGTCGCTGAGGCTTTCGCGAGCGTTGGCAAGGGCGTCGTCGGCCGTGGCGGACAGCGACCGCATAGCCATGAAGACGAGTCCGCCGAGGACCAACGAGGTAATGAGCGCGAGCGCAGCGAAGCGCACGAGCAAGGTGCCGTCAATCGACGCCAGGAACCCGGTCTTCTTTTGCTTCTGCGTCGCCGCGGCGTCGGTGTCGTGATCAGACATTGGGTTCCGGATCTCTCGCGACCTGCGAGCGGATCTGCTCTGCATCGGTCATGGCTTCTTCGATAATTGCGGTGGCGCGAGCGTTGGCTTCGGCCATCTGGGCATTTGCTTCTTGTTGTATTCGGCTTGCTTCGGCCTCGGCCGCAGCGATGCCGCGGTCCCTTGCCGTACCCATAGCTTCGGCGAAACGGTCGGCGGCTGAAGCTTTTTGGGCTTCGATTTCGCTGAGAATGCTCTCTCGGGTCTTGTTTGCCTCGGTCAGGATCGACGCGGCTTGACGTTCAGCATGGTCCCGGGTGGCCTGGGCCTCGGTCGCTGCTTCCTCGACGAGGCGGCGCGCGGCGTCTTCGGCCCCCGCCTTGATCCGGCGTGCCTGATCATTGGCCTTGTCGATGAGCAGTCCGGAATCCTCGATGGCTTGGTCGACGATCGCGGACGCTCGCGCTCGGTATTCCTCGCGTGCTTCGTCGACCGCGTTCTTGGCAGCCTCGGCGGCTCTGCGATCGGCATCGGCGAGTCGGGTCTCAGCATCGGCCACCAGCCCGTTGCGTTGCGACGTCGCTGCTGCCATCAGCTCGGCGGCTCGCGCTTCGGCGTCGGCGATGGTCGCCGCGCCGAGTCGGTTCGCTTCGTCGAGCACCTGCTGGGCCTGCTCATGGCTCTGGGCCAAAAGCTGTGCTGCCTGGCGGCGGAGTTCCCGAGCGCTTTCGAGCTCATCGGCTACGTCGGTTGTGTACCCGGGCGCCTCGGCAGTCGGAGTCGTCGTGCCGGAATCGGTGTGCATCGTGGCGTCTCCTTTGGTGAGCGAAGAACGGGGGAAGAAGGGGGGAACGTCAGAAGCGGGTCGTGATGTCGCCGCCATGATGCGCGGCGGTCGGGTGATCGTCGACCAGAAGGCCCCAGGCAACGAGTTCCGCGACCGTCATGGCTTCGGCCGGATCATGGGAACTCGGTAGCGGGGTTGTGGTGGGGGATTCGGCGACCTCGGCGAGCACGCGCCAATGTTCGGCCAAGATCACGACGGCCTCGCCGTCGGCGATCGCATCGGGATTCAGGCGAGGTCGATGGAGTCCGACGAACGGAGCCGCCTCGGATGGCTCCGCCGGCGCGGTGGCAACTGGCTCCGCCGTGGGGGCCGTGTGGATCGCGGGTTCGGTCACTGGGTCCGCCGTGGGGGCCGCGTGGATTGCGGGTTCGGTGCGTGCGGGCTGTGCGGTGATCGGCACACGCCCGGCAGACTGGAGTTCGCCGAGAAGGGCCTCGGGGCTCGAGACGTCGAATCGGTGATCGTTGCGTTGGAGTGCCGCGTGCACCGCGTGCACGAAGGCTTCGCGAATTCCTCCGCCGTTGACAGCCACTCCCTCGATCACCGTGTCCTCGGTGCTCAGTCCGAGCTGCTCGAG
>CALLPT010000278.1 GCA_938015575.1 uncultured Acidimicrobiales bacterium | reverse complement strand
GGCACGATCGAGTTCACACCGATCGGCAACGACCGCTACGAGGTCGACGGCGTCCACGAGGCCGCGTTTGGCTTCCTCAGTATGCGAGGCGTGATCGAACGCGTCGACGACACCACGCTCAGCTTCGACGGAACGATCGCTTCGCAGATCCCGTGGCTGAACTTCGGCGACCCTTGCATTCGCAAGGCGGGTCAGCGCTTCGTGCTCCGCACCGACGCCGCCACGCCGACCTACCGGATGCAGGACCGCATCAACTGCGACGGCGCTCGCACCGATTGGATCGACATTCAGCTCAACGAGTAGCCGACCAGGCGGCCCGAGCCCCGGTCAGAACTTGTAGCGGTAGACGTTGGTCTCGCGCAGGTCGAACCCGATGCGCTGGTAGAGACGGTTCGCCGCCTCGCGACTGGGGCGGCTCGTCAAGTCCACGCCCTTGGCACCGCGAGCTTGCGCCAACTCGAGCGCGTGCCGGTTGAGCTTGTCGCCCACACCTCGGCCCCGGGCCTCGCTGTCGACGACGACATCTTCGATCCAGGCCTTGATGCCGGTCGGGATGAGATAGAAGGCCAAACACATCGTGCCGACGATGCGGTTGTCCTGTTGAGGGTCGCGGGCAATGAGCAAAATGGAATCGGGCGAATCGACCAGACGCTGCAGTTCTTCAGCCCCAGGAGGCGGACTCGAGCTCGACAACTGAGGAATCAGGAGCGCGAATGCGTCTACCAATTCCTCATTGACAACACGGGCCTCTTCGATGGTGACATCGTCGTTCGACACGACCTTGAGCATAGGTTGCAGACATCACGACCCCGGGTAGCGTGACCTTTGTGGGTGAAGAAACGGGCGGACCCAACCAACCCAACGACCGGACCATGCGGCACCTCGATTGGTACCAGCCTCGCTCGGCGCAGAAGCCCGTCATGGTGATCGCGTTCGCTGGTTGGAATGATGCAGGCAACGCGGCCTCGTCGGCCGCCGAGTACCTCGAGACCACCTGGTCGGCATCACCCTTCGCCACGATCGACGCTGAAGAGTTCTTCGACTTCACCTCGATTCGCCCTTCGGTTGAGCTGACACCGTCTGGCGGTCGCCGGATCTCGTGGCCATCGACCACCTTTTCGTTTGCCGAAGGCGTTCTCGAGGGTCGTGACGTCATCATCTGTCGCGGGATGGAACCACAACTCAAGTGGCGCACGTTCACCGACACCATCCTCCAGGTCGCCCAAGACATGGATGTCTCGATGGTCGTGACCTTTGGGGCGCTTCTCGCCGATGTGCCCCACACGCGACCAACCGTCGTGTATCGATCTTCGATTGGCGGCTTGCCGGAGCTCGAGGGCCTCGAGCCGTCGACCTACGAAGGCCCGACGGGCATCGTGGGCGTGCTCCACTCGGCGTGCGCGGTGCTTGGCATTCCCTATGCGTCGCTGTGGGCTGCCGTGCCGACCTATGTTCCGGGCGCCGTGTCGCCCAAGGCCGCGCTCGCGTTGCTCAAGCGGTTGCGCGATCTCCTGAACGCCGAGTTCGAGACCGACGAACTGCAGCGCGAGGCCATCGAGTACGTGCGCCAGGTCGACGCCTACGTCGAAGAGGATCCCGAGACGGTCGAATTCATCGGCGAACTCGAACGCCACTACGACGCCAACCACGAGGCGTCACCCGAGCAGCTCGTTGCCGAAGTCGAGCAGTTCCTCCGCCAGCGCGGCGACCACTAAACCCGCAGCCGCCCGCTGGGTTGCGGAACTCTGACACCCGCAACTTGCGGTCGTTGGCTAGATGTTGTCGGTAATCCAGTCGATGACCTGCTGCACGACCTGGGGCCCTTCGGGCTCGTTGAAGATCTCGTGACGCAGCCCGTCGAGCACTCGACGCTCGACGCCGGCAACCCCCTCGAGCCAGGCGGAAGCCGACGGTGGAACCAACTCGTCGTCGCCGCCGTGCAAGCACAGCGTCGGGAGTGACACTCGATCCAGGATCGCCCGCGTCGCCGTCGCGGTGTTGATCAGCCCCGATACCAACCCGACCGAGCCACCGCCCTTGATCAAAGGGTCCGAGGTGTAGGCCTCGGCAACTGCCGGATCGCGAGAAAGGACCATCGGGTCGAATGGCACCTTGGGATGCAGCTTCGGTGCCAGCTGGGCGAGCTTGTGCACCATCGTCTGTTGCCAACCGGGCACGGCGACATCGAGGGCAGGCCCACTCAACACCATCAGGTCGGGTTGCGGACGGTCCGAGACCGCGTAGGCGGTTGCGATCAGACCGCCCATGGAGTGACCGAGCAATACGACCGGAACGCCCACCTGCCGCAGCTGCGCCAGCTGGTCCTCGACATCGTCGAGGAAGAAGTCGAACTTGTCGACGTGGCCGAGCCGAACTGCGGTGGCGCCGTGGCCTCGCTGGTCGTAGCTGACCGCACCGAAGCCGGCCTGAGCCAGTTGAGCGCCAACAGCTTCGTAGCGGCCGCAATGCTCGGCAATACCGTGGATCATCAGCACGATCGCTCGGGGTACTCCGGGCGGCGCCCACTGGCGGCGCAGCATCCGTTCACCGTTGCGATTCGTGCCGTAGTCGATCCGACTGGCGGGGCTCTGCATCCGGTGAGCCTAGAGCGACCTGCGGGTCAGCAGAACGCGTTAGGGATCCCAACGTCGCACTGCGCGATCACCAAGGCGTCGACGATGTCGAAGCGGCCATCGCGGTTGATGTCGCCTGCCGCGGGATTGATTTCCGTCACCAGATTGACCGGGCAATAGCCACCGTCAGACCGGATCGAAACGCTGAACTGGGCGATGATCAACGCGTCGACGATGTTGACGATGCCGTCGCAGTTGACCTCGCCGGCCGGTGCGGGTACGTAGTCGTCACGGTCGACAGCTCCGGCCTCGCAGCCTGGTCCAAGCGGCGACCGAAGCGCGCCCGTCTGGTCCCGGCGGGTGAGTGCGTCGGAACAATCGCCACGCCCGAGCGCCGCCGAAGTGCTCGACGGTCGGAACGTCGCGGGACAACCCTGGGGTGTGCTGATCAGGCAGCCATTGTCGGCGAGCGGTTCGAGCACTGCCGTTGCTGTTTCGAAGCAGCCACCGACATTGTTGCCACCATTGGTGACATTCGAATTGCAGCTCTCGGCAATGCTGGATCGCAGCGTTACTGCGCCCAGCACATCGACGTTTCCACGGTTGTCGCTGACGGTGATGAAGTCACCCTCGATGCTTCCTGTCGGGAGCGCACTGACGATCGCGTCGACACCGTTCCCATTTCCGGTCACCGTGGCACGACGCATCGAGATCGTGCCGTGCGCGGCGTGCACGGCGCCAAAGAGCGAAGTGATCTCGAAGCCGTTCTCGGCGATCGTCGAATCAAGGACGAACGTCGTGGGCTCATTGAAGCCCAGGTTCACGACCCCACCCTGCTTGTTGGCGATCACACTCGACTCGGCAATCGTGACCTCGCCCGCCTCGTTGAGCACCCCGACGCCATCATTGCTATCGATCACCGATGCCCGAATCTCGGCAATGCCCGCGTTGATGACCCCATGGCCTTCGACATTGGAACCCCCGTTGTCGATGACCACCGATTGCACGATCGTGAGGAGACTGCCATCGACCAAGACACCGTTGGCGTTTTGCGAAACGATCGAGTCGCTGATGACGACGACCGACTCGACGGCATGGACACCAGTGAGCCCTCCCGCCGTCACAAAGGTGTTCGTGATCGTGACCGGCGCCGTGGCCGTGCGGGCGATACCAAGCGTCGTGTTGGCGGCGCCGCCGCCCCACGCCGAAAACCCGCCGCCATCGATGGTGAGGCTGAACCCGGGGCGGTTCTGGGTGATCCATCGAAACGCCGAGGTCACCCCTTCGCCCGTCGGTATTGCCCAAGCCGACGACGTCGCGATGTCGCTCGAGAACGAGATCGCGTAGCGATCGGCGACCTCGGCCGAGTTGTAGCAGACGATCGCGTCGTTGAGCTCGGCCTCGGTGCCGACCGTCCAACTCGGTCCTTCGGCGCAGTCAACAGGGACGGCGCCGACTCGTGGAACTGCGACGACGAGCGCGAGCACAAGCCCGATCACCGTCGCCACCCCCGCAGCCTTCATGCCACCTTCTTCATCACGGTCGTGGCCCGCCGCCGTGACAGCCCCACATCGCTCTCAGATTGGCAACTGTAATCCCAATCACGCAACCCGTGCGAACAATGCCGCTACCCGCCGATCACCACACCTAGCGCTGCCAGCCGCTCGACAACGTCCGGAAACGTCGGTTCGAACGCGGCGACAAAGTCTTCTGGGCGAGCAATGCCATGTGCGTTCTGCGAGACGAAGCGGGCCAGCGCGCAATCAACGTCGGCTTGCGGGCCGAGGTTCTGGAGCGCGAACCCGGTCTGGGAGTACACCGATGAGTAATAGGCGGTGCCTCGCCCTTCCCAGAACGTCATCGGCCGGGTCGCTTGGCCGACGCCTTCGGGCGCGATGGCGTAGCTGTTGGGCACGGTGCCCTCGTAGGTGAATTCGGCATAGCTCGTGATGCCTTCGTCCAGCCACGGATCCGATCCTTGGTTGTTGCCGACCAGCGAGTAGAAGAACATGTGGCCAACCTCGTGGCTCGTCGTGCGCCCGATCGTGTTTTGGCCCTGCATGATGTGGGTCGGAAACTCGATCCCGCCGCGCAGGTTGGGGGTCACCGCAAACGTCAGTGACGGCCATGGGTACTGCCCAAAGCGCTGGCTGAACTGTTCGAGCGAATCCACGACCTTGTCGAGGTACGCCTGCGCATCGTCATCGATCGTCTCGTGCACACCAACGGTTACAACGACCGGTTCGGGAGCCATGGCCACTGCCTCGACGGTGCGAAATCGGCCGATGCTGATCGCGAAGTCGCGGGCAGCCTCGACCCGCCAACGTCCCGTGCCGTCGTCGACCCCGCTGGCCAAGACGTCGTAGTCATCGGGCACCTTGATCGCGACCGACCAGTCGGCCACGGGCGACAGCACGGCTTCGGCGAACAGGCTGGTCGCCGGGTCGGTTGCCCAGCCCACGCCCGGTTCCCACGGCAGGATCGGGAGCACGGTGCCCAGCCGCATGTAGTCGTCACGGCCGGACAAGCGGGACCGAAGTTCGATCGGTACGACCAATTCGAAACCCATCGACAGGGTGATCCGGTCGCCCGGTTCCAGCACTTGCGCAAGCGCGATGCGCGCCAGCGTTGGGGTCAGAAGCTCGGGTTCGACGGGACCAGAGGGCAGCTCCGCCCACGTGATCGATAGTTCAGCTCCGCCGTCGGCCGGGCGCGGCCCATTGGGCCACAGACGGAGGATCAGCTCTTCGATGGGCAGGTCGGGACCGAAGTCGACCGTCATCTCTCCCACAAGCGTGCGGTTGAGTGGGTCGATCGTCAGCGACGCGTCGTAGATCGGCCGGTCAGGGGCGGGCAGTGGCAGCGGACCAACCCCGCACGGGCCTTCGGGCTGGGGCGTCGACGTCGGGGCCGGCGGTTGGGTCGGATCTGGCGGCTGGGTCGGATCTGGCGGTTGGGTTGCAAGCGGGGTTGGATCGGGCGCCTCGGTCGGTACCGCGTCGAATGGCGTGGGCGTTTCGCTGCCAACCGCGGACGCCTGAGCGGACGCGTCGTCGCCGATCGCTCGGTCGGCAACAACGACGTTCGAAGAGCATGCGGCCGCGACCAAAAATGCCACCAGCGCCACAAGGGCTACGTGTCGCATGCGATGTCGAATCACACCCGCCGCGCCGCCAGCCAGAAACCGGTGCCAGCATCGGCGCTCGTTCCTTGCCACTGCCCCGGCATGGCTTCGAGCACATCGGCGGCGGGGAGATGGATTGGCGTCTGATCACCGAGCGTATTGATCCAGAGCAAGGCGCCGTCGGGACGCAGAACCCGATCCACTTCGCTCGGGAACAGGATCATGTTGATCATCATCACCGCGTCAAAGGCGTTGTCCGTAAAGGGCAACTTCGACGCATCGCTGCGCACCCGAGGTGCGACATCGGGGGCATGCGCCAACATGCCCGCCGACAGGTCAGTGCAGACCAGCGATCCGACAACCGGGGCGAGCACTCGAGCACCGGCTCCGGTCCCCGAGCCGAGTTCGAGCCAGTCGCCCGTGAGGGGCAGCCCGCCCCGCTCGATGGCATCGTCGATGGGCGCACGCTTGACCTCGTCGGTTCGACGCTCGGACCATTCCGGTGCGAGTTCGTCGAACAACGTGGCCATTCGCTCGGCGTGCTCAGGCTTCCATTCCTCGCCGAAAGCCATGCGTCGCGTGATCTTGCGGATCGGGTGGTCAGGGCCCGCGAACGGTTCAGGATCCGAAGCTTCCGGATGCGGTTCAAGTTCGGTCAGCACCCAACCAGCCTCTCACGGACCATCCCATCGCTTGGGGTCAAGGCGACCGTGACGGCTCCGAGGCCTATGCCAACATGGCCCCGTGCGTGCCAGATTCGCAGCGATCACCGTGGTGACGGGCCTGCTCCTTGCCAGCTGCGCCGACACCAACCAGCCGCACCAGGCTGGCCCGAGTGTCCTCGCCGACTCCCCCGTCACGGCGCCACCGACTTCGCCGACGACTCCGAACCCAACGACTCCGACCCCCACAGCGCCGCGGGCAAGCGAACCTTCGTCGTGTCAACGCAATGCCGAGACCGCGCTCGCCACTCCGGAGATCGGTCGGACCGACGTGCTGGTTTCGGGCAACCGTCGCGCGCCGGGATCAATCGACCTGCTCTCCGCGCCGGTGGTCGTGATTGATCTGCCGACATCGGCGACGTGGATCGTGCCCCACTTCGACGACCCTGACTCTTGCCAACCGCGTTGGTACGTCACCCTCGACGACGATCGTTCCCTCGGAGTTGACCCGACCGGGATCATCGGCGAGACCGGCGCAGCCATCGCTCCTCCCGAGTCGATCGGAGGGTCCGTGCGCAGCGCGCTCGTCGACCTCAAGCAGTTCGACAACCCGCTGCCCGACTCGCGGGTGGCGAGGTTCGGCCCGTGGCGCGCCGCGCTCGTCGACCCAACGGACCGCTACGGCCACGCGGTTCTGGGCGATCGGATCGAAGCAGGCGCCGTCGAGATCGTCAACGACACCACCGGTGAGCAGACGCGGATCGTCATCGAAGCGCCCACGGTCATCGAAGGCATCTCACCGATGCTGATCGACGTCGACGGGGGCAACGACGCGACCCCCGAGCTGCTCGTCACCCTCAGCAACGACGATGTCGGCGCCTGGTTGGCGTTGTACGACATCGACGGCTCGCTCCGGGCCGAGTCGCCACCGATCGGCCAAGGCTTCCGCTGGCGCAATCAGCTTGGTGCCGGATCGACGGGGCCAGCCGGCGAGTTCGAGATCGTCGATGTTCGAACGCCTCACCTCGATGGCACGGTCGAGTTCTTCCGCGTCGTCGGGGATCGGTTGCAGCGAACGGCCAGCATCACCGGCTACACCAATCACACCCTCGGGTCGCGCAATCTCGACCTGGGGATCTTGGTCGACGCCGACGGCGACAAGGTCGACGAAGTCGTGCTTCCGACCCGTGACCTGCGGTCGATTGCCGTCATCGATCGAGTCGCCGATGGGGCGGTTGAGCTCGGCCGCGTCGAGCTCGATGGAGCGCTGACCACCAACATCGCCAGCCAATGGATCGACGGGCAAGCCTGGCTGGCACTCGGCGTCAGCAGCGGTCGCGTGATGATCTTCGGCACCCACACAACCGGACTCGCCGACTAACCGCCGGACCTAGAAACCAAGCCCGAATCCAGCCGTGCGCTCCGGACCGGTTTGTGAACGCGAAGGAAGCCAGATCTACGGTCTAGAGATGGCGGCAACGCACAACGCTCACCCCATTCCCGAGCCGTGGGCAGCGACCACCGATCAGGTCGAGCCGGGCGCAATCGATCTCTGCGACATCGCCCGCTACCAGGCCCATGGCTACCCATGGGCTGAGTTCTCCTGGCTGCGTGAGCACGCACCCGTCTTCCGTCACGAGACCGCGACGTCGCCGGGCTTCTGGGCAGTGACGCGCCACGCCGATGTGCTCGCCGTGCACAGCCGTCCAGACATCTTCATCAATGGCGGGCCGATCCTGCGGATGGACACCAACGCCGGCCTCGAAGCTCTCGAGCGTCAGCAACTGCGCAATGCGCAACGGTACGGATGGGACCCCGACGAGCCGTTCGATCTCGTCTACAAGGATCGGCCCGAACATCTCGACTTTCGCACGGTCACGATGCGCCGCTTCACGCCGCGTGCGATGCGGCGGTTCGAGGACCACCTGGCTGCGTTGGCTCGCGTGCATGTCGCCGCGTTCGTCGAGCGGCTGAGATCGGGCGACGTCATCGATCTCGTCACGGAGCTGGCCACGCCGGTACCGCTCGCCACGATCTGCGGGCTCCTCGACATCGATGCGTCGATGTGGACCGAACTCAACAAGTGGACCAACGTCTTGTTCGAGCCGGGCGTCGGCCACGAGTTCGCTCAACCCGGCGAGTCGCTCACCGAACTTCGCCGTCGGCTGGGCAAGGAATACTTCGACTTCCGCGAGGACTTGCTTGCCCAACGGCGTGCGAACCCCGGCGACGACATGGTTTCTGCACTCGTCGAAGCAACCATCGACGGCGAGCTCATGACCCAACAACAGCTCCACGGCTATCTGAACCTGTTGATCTCAGCCGGCAACGAAACGACCCGCAACGCGATCACCGGCGGCGTTCTCACGTTCTTCGAGCACCCAGGAGCCCGCCGCGCCTTTACCGAGCGCCCGCAGGAACTGATCGAGACCGCGGTCGAAGAGATCCTGCGCTGGACATCGCCCGTCGTGCAGTTCGCCCGCACGGCGACGGCCGACCACGAGATCGCCGGGACCATGATCTCGGCTGGCGACACGGTCGTGCTCTGGTACCCGGCGGCCAACCGGGACCAACGGGTGTTCGACGAGCCGGATCGCTTCGACCCCGCGCGGGACCCGAATTTCCACCTTGCGTTCGGCCACGGGCACCACTTCTGCCTCGGCGCGAATTTGGCCCGATGGGAGATGCGAGCGGTGTTCGCGGAACTGGCCCCGTGGCTCGACTCAATCGAGGTCGCGGGACCACCCGACGTCGCCCATCACCTGCATGTGCATTCGTACCGGAGTTTGCCGGTCCGACTCGCTCAGTAGCTGCGGGGCAGACCCAGGATCTTGTTAGAGATGAAGTTGAGGACCATCTCTTGTGACACCGGTGCGATCTTCATGAGTCGCGCCTCTCGCCAGTAGCGCTCGACGTGGTATTCGCTGGCGTAGCCGAACCCGCCGTGGGTCTGCATCGCCCGATCGGCAGCGAAAAACCCTGCTTCTGACGCCAGATATTTGGCGGTGTTGGCCGCCTCGGCACACGGCAGCCCGTTGTCGTAGCGCCAACTTGCTTCCCGCACGATCAGCTCCGCCGCCTTGAGTTTCATGTGCGCTTCGGCAAGCGGGAACGCGATGCCCTGGTTCTTACCGATGGGCCGATCGAAGATGATGCGCTCGTTCGCATAGTCGGTTGCGCGACGCAACGCGGCGCGTCCGATGCCGAGTGCCTCGGACGCGATCAGTACTCGCTCGGGATTCAGCCCATCGAGGATGTAGCGAAAGCCTTTGCCCTCGTCGCCGATGCGGCGGCTGGCCGGCACCCGCAGGTTGTCGTAACGGACTTCGCAGCTGACCACGGCATTGCGTCCGACCTTGGGGATCGGCGTGATGTCGACCGCAGGATCTTGGAGGTCGACGAGAAACAGTGAGATTCCATCGGTGCGGCTCTCGGCTTCTTCGATCGGTGTTGTGCGCACCAACAGCAGGCACATCTCGCAGTAGGGGGCCTTGGTAGTCCAGACCTTGGCTCCGTTGATGACGTATTCGTCGCCGTCGCGTTCGGCACGCGTGCGGATCTGTGTGGTGTCGGTACCGGCGTCGGGTTCAGTGACGCCGAAGGCGACGTGCAGATCACCCGAAGCCACTCGGGGAAGTACCTCTGCGGCCAATTCCGGCGACCCGTACTTGCGGACGGGCTCCATGCCGAACACCGACAGGTGAACGGCCGAACAGCCGTTCATCGCGGCACCAGACGCAGCGATCTCCTCGAGCATGATCGAGGCCTCGGTGATGCCCTGCCCTCCGCCGCCGTATTCCTCGGGGATCGCGATGCCGACCCAACCGCCTTCGGCGAGGGCTTCGTAGAAGTCCCACGGGAACTCGTGAGCGGCATCTTTCTCCGCCCAATACTCATCGGGGAAGTCCGCGCAGATGCGCCGTATGCCTTCGCGGATCGCCTCGTGGTCCTCGTTCACGGTGAAGTCCATGCTGCATCGTCGCTGACCGGAGGGATCCAACCCAAGCCCACGGGCACTCGGCCGAAGTGGTCGCAGACGAACGACGACGTAGATTCGTTCGATGCCGTGGCCAACTTGGCAGCAGTCGCTGATCGCTGCAGTGCTGTCCGGCTTTGCCATCGTCGTGCTCCGTCGCTCACCCGAACGGCGCTTCACTGCCGTCGCGCTGCAGGCCGCGACCGAGTTCACAATCCTGGCCACGCTTTACGCGGTCTGGCGTATGGCCCGCAAGTTGCCGCTGTACCAGTCGGCCGGGGCTCGCCAGCGGGCACGAGACATCGTCGACGTACAAGATGCGTTCTTCTTGCCGACCGAGCTGAGCCTGCAGCAGTTCGTGATGCGATGGGATTGGCTGAGTTGGCTGTCGAGCGCGTACTACGCCGGCGTTCACGTCCCGGCGACGATCGCCTTTCTCATCTGGTTGTTCTGGCGACATCGCGACCGCTTCGGACAGTGGCGCAACATCTTGTCGATCACGACGGCGTTCTGTCTGGTGATCCGGTTCTGGCGCGTGGCACCGCCGCGTTTCCTACCGGAGTTGGGCTACATCGACCTGCCCGCCGAATACGGCTTGTCTCCCTACGGTCCCGTCGGCACGGGCGTGTCACCGCAATTCGCTGCGATGCCGTCGATACACGTCGCCTGGGCCGCGGTGGCGTGCTTCGGAATCCTGAGCGCAGGCAAGCATCGATGGCGCTGGTTATGGATGGGGCACCTGATCGCAACCCTGCTGGTCGTCTCGGCCACCGGACATCACTGGTGGCTCGATGGCATCGTCGCCGTAGCGCTCGTCGCCGTCGCATGGTGGATCGACCGCACCGCCCGACACATCGTCCGCCCCGACCGTTACGGGTTAGGTCGTGCCGGGGGCAGGTGGGTCGGGCCAGATGGCGTCGCGGACTGAGTCGAACGCGGTCGGCGCGCCGTCGCCGTCGATCGCCGAAAAGGCCTGATCGACCCATTCGCCGATCCCGGCCAATGGGTCCGGTAACGCATCGCGAGCGAACCAGCCAACATCGGTCGTCTCGAGCGGATGGCCCTTGAGCTCGCCGCCGGTGGCACGACAGAGGAACACCATCGAATACAGCGGGATCCGGGTGAACCCGGCTCGGAATCCGTCGATCACGGTCAACAGCCGCTCGGGCTCACACAAGATCCCCGTCTCTTCGCTGACCTCTTTGACCGCGACCTCGGCAGGCGAATAGCCGACGTCGGCCCAGCCCGTCGGATAGAGCCAGATGCCACTGTCGGCTCGTTGCACCAGCAGGATCTCGCCCTGGTCGTTGCCGACCACCGCGCCGACGGCGCATTTGGGCGTGACGTAGCCCGCAGTGCGATCGCCGACATCGCCCATCCAGTCGGTGACCTGCGCCGCGGCGTCGTAGCCGCGTCCGGAGTGTTGCTTGATCTCCGCGGCGACGTGGAGGATCTCTTCGTAGCGCTCCCGCTCGTAGAGACTCTCGGTAAAGGCCAATCCGGTCCGAGCAATGCCCGCGAGAGATTCGGCCCAGCGCAACAGTTCGACTTCGGTAACGGGCTCGTCCGGTTCGCTCATCACCGCCGACGCTATCGCCCCGACAGTGACAGCTCTGGATCACGTCGCCGACGGTGCCGCTTCCAACTCGAGCGGCGTTTCCCACACCCGATGCCGATCGCCGCGCAGTTGCGCGCAGAAGTCCTCGACCGGCATCGGACGGCCGAAGAGGTAGCCCTGCACGACTGAGCAACCGAGCGAGGTCACGATGTCGCACACCTCGGTGGTCTCGACGCCTTCGGCGACACAGTCGATGCCGAGAGAGCGTGCCAAACCCACGGTCGATTCGACGATGGTGCGATCGTGAGAATCATCGGCCAGGTTCCGGACGAAACGCTGGTCGAGCTTGACCTCGGTGGGGCTGACGAACCGCAATCGATGCAACGACGCGTACCCGGTGCCGAAATCGTCGACCGAGAGGCCAACCCCGAGCGCCACGAGATCGCGATAGGTCTGCATCGCGAGCCCGTTCTCGGCAATCGACTCAACCTCGGTGACTTCGATCTTGAGCCGCTTGGGCTCCATGCTGGCTCGGACCAGCATCGTCGCGATCCGCTCGACCAATCGTGGATCGTCGAAGCTGCGGGGATGAAGGTTGACGGCCACTTCGGCCTCGGGCCAGTCGGGCTTGCAGCGCTCAACGATCTCGAGGGCCTGGCGAATCATCGCATCGGTGAAGCGGTGGTAGCCCTCGGAGATCTCGATCATGGGGATGAAGCGCTCCGGCTGGAGCAAACCCAGCTCGGGGTGTTCCCATCGGGCCAGGGCCTCGACCCCAACCAGGCGTCGATCGACGACCGACACCTTGGGCTGAACCCACAGCTTGAACTGGTTGTCGGTGATGGCCTGTTCGAGTTCGGCGGCCAGCGTCAGTCGCTCGACGACCGGCTCGATCGGCGCCGGTTCATAGAGACACCACGACAACCGGTTGAGCTTGGCCTCGTGGACGGCCATGTCGCCCTGGCGGATCAGTTCGATCGCGGTCACACCGACCGCAACCGGGGCGACTCCGAGCGACGCTCGAATCGCGATGCTGGCACCGGCAGCAGCGACCGGCCGCCGAACAAGCTCACCGATGCGGTCAACGGCTGCGGCCAGCACGTGTTCTCTGGCGCCGCATCGGACAAGCACCGCGAATTCGTTGCCGCCGAGACGCGCCACCACGTCGCTGCCCGATTCGTCGAGTAGCCGTTGGCCGATAATGCGAAGCACCTCGTCACCGCGGTCATGGCCAAACGCTTCGTTGATGTCTTGGAAGCGCACGAGGTCGATGACCATGAGGCAGTGCCCGAGCGATGCGTCGGAAGCGACGAGCTGTTCCACCCGCTCGAGCAGGCCCCGACGATTCAGCAATCCGGTGAGATCGTCGTGGCGAGCTTGATGTCGAATCTGGTCAGCGGCATCGGTGAGTTCCGAGACATCGCTGGCCGCGCCTTGCAAGACCCCGTCACCGAGATTGCGGATCTGGCTGCGCACCGGCACGGCCCTTCCGTCGCGGTGTCGCATGTACAGCACAGCGTCGAACACCTCTCGACCGTCCATCACGGCGTCGGAGACCAACACATCGCCCTGGGCCATGAAGTCACGGAAGCAGCGTCCGACCGCCTCATCGACGGACCAGCCGAGCGCACCTTCGATGTCGCCGTGCACCGCGGTGATTCTCTCCGACTCGATGTCGAGCTCCCAGAAGAACAGCCGGGCGGCGAAGACGAGGCGTTCGTACCGGTCGTCGATGGCCGCTCGACGCTTCATCCACTCCCGGTAATAGGCGTGCGCCAGGCTCAGGACGAACCCGGCGACCATGATTGCGGCCAAGCCACCAGCGATATCGAGCAGCACCGCCGTAACGGCGAACCCGATCCAACCGACGACTACGACCGTGCCGGTCCGGGCGACGGCACCATTCGATACCAGCGTCATTGCCGCAGCCACGAACGCCACCGCCATGGCAAGCCAATGTTCGGGGATGAACGAGGCAATCGCGAGCAGCACGGCGAAGACGACAGCCATGTGCCACGGATCCCGTTGGCGCACCGGCGCGAAGCGTTCGATGAGAACACCGGCCGGGACAGCACCAAGCACGACACCGAAGACGATCAGTCGGAGCGTCCACGGTGCCGACGAGGGCGCGGCGATGGCAAACACGCCAACCGCGACGAGACCGAGAAGTCGCAGCCGCAAGAACCGCCAGACGTCGGCGGTGCGAGCTTCCTTGTACAGCGCGCCGCCGACGGGCTCCTTGCTGCGCGATCGCGACCGGGACACCCGATCAAGATCGGCGAGTAGCCGCCGATCTTGATCGTCTGCCGCTCGCGCGGCGTATCAGGCTGCTGGATCGCGCTCGCTGTGGCGAAGCGCTGGGTCGTCTGCCCTAGGAGTCCGCGCCGCCAACGCGGGCGCGGCCGGGTTGGCTACTGGCCGGTCCAGTTCGGCGCACGCTTCTCGGCGAAGGCCGTGGCACCTTCGATCGCGTCGCTCGAGGAGAAGACGCTGTCGATGAGTGGCTGCTGGTCGCCCCAGAAGGCTTGGTCGACGCCGCCCAGGTCGCGGATCAGGCGCTTCGATGCCGCGAGTCCCAGTGGCGCGTTCTTGGCCACCTTGGCCGCCAGTTCGAGCGCCCCGTCGAGCGCCTCGCCCTTTTCGGTGAGCACCTGCACGAGTCCGAACTCGTGCGCGACTTCGGCGGTGATGGGTTCGGCGGTCAGTGCCATCTGCATGGCCATGCCGTAGGGCAAGCGCCGCGGCAGACGAGACAGGGCGCCAGCGCCGGCGAACAGGCCGACCCCGACTTCGGGGATACCGAGCTTGGCCCCCTTGCTCGCAACCAGCATGTCGCAGCTCAACGCAATCTCGAGACCGCCGGCGAGCGCGAATCCTTCGACCGCAGCGATGAGCGGCTTGTCCGCTGCCTTTTCGGTGATGCCGGCGAAACCGCGGTCGGGGAGATTGGGCATGCCGCCGGCAACGAACGCCTTGAGGTCCATACCGGCGGAGAAGCCACGACCGTTGCCGGTCAACACGCCGACGGAAAGGTCGGCGTTGGCGTCGAGTTCTTCCATCGCAGCAGCCATCTGCTCGGCCAGCGCCATGTTCACCGAGTTCATTGCCTCGGGGCGGTTCAGGGTGATGATCATCACGCGGTCGCGGATCTCGGTCAGCAGTTCGTCAGCCATGACGGTCATCCTAGAAGCGCGGCTCCGGTGCACTTCTATCGAACTCAGCTGAAGCGGGTGAGCAACACATTGAGGACACGTTGGCCCTGTTCGAGTGGGGTCGTTTCGGCCCGTTCCATCAGCACGGCGGCGCCGAGAAGTACGACGCCACCCAACGCCAGCCAGCCCCATGTAGGTACACGTGACCCGGGGCCGAGGCTCTCGAAGACGGCGATCGTCGCGATGAGTGCGGTGCCAGTCAACAGCGGACCCGAGAGCCGCCAGATGCCTCCGGCCAAGACGGCGAACACGCCGACGCCACCGGCGATCACCGCGTGCCAGGCGGAACCGCCGCCGAAACGATCAGCCACGGCGACCATGCCGATCAGCGCGATCGTCGGTGCGTAGGTGAGCCAACTCGAGCATCCTCGGCGGTGCCAGAACGACCCTGCCCACAGTGCCGCGAGCGCCGGCAGCGCGAGATAGGCCTCGAGCCAGGTGACTTGCCAGAGCGCAAGCTGCATCCAGGTACCGATGATGATGAACAACCCTCCGCCCCCACTGATCGGCACACACCTGTTCGCGGCGCCGAACAGCACGATGCTTCCGCCCAGCAGTTGGAGACCGGGTGCCAGCAAGTCGGTTCCTATCGTCGCGGCGACACCGACGCCAGCCAAGGTCATGGCGAGTGCACCGAGCGGGAGCTCACCTCGACGTGGGAGCGCGATCTGCAGGCCGACCGCGACCATCGAAGCGGCGGTCATCATCACCCCCGTCTCCGCGGTTGAGAACCCGACCAGGTCGCCGATCGGAAATCCCGCCAGCCCGATCGCAACGGCCGTAACCACCGTCGGCGACCAGCGACGCGTTCGCCAGGCGTCGAAGGCCGCGAGTCCGGCGACCGTGGCGATCACGAGCAGCGACGGCACCGGGTCGAGCAGCCCGGTAGCGCCAAGCGTGAGCGTCGCTACGAGGCGCGCGGGAACGGCTGCAGGCTCGGTGACATCGGCCGAGACGACCCAGCCGAGCGCCCACCCTGCCACCGCCAACGTCGTCATCGCAGCCCAGTCCACGACCAAGCCTTGGAGCGGGATCAGCAACCCGACCGAAGAGACCGCAACGAAGCAGCCGGACAGCAAGGCAACCGCGTTACGGCGCTCGCGGAGCGCGATCCGGGCGCCTACCGCGAACATGAGCGCGCAGGCCACGAAGATGACGACCCCGTGCCAGCCGACGGGCGTGAGAACAACAGCGCAGAGCCCAGCGAGCATCCCGACTACAAGTGCGTCGCGGCGTCCGGTAACGACCGCCCACGCAGCGCTCGCAACGAGCACGGCGCTGGCCGCGACGGGTGGTACCGGCATGGCCACGACGGCGGCCAATGTGCTCGCCGGCACGAGGAATGTTGCTGGTCGCCAGTCGGCGCCATAGATCAACCCGACGAGCCAGTCGCTGGGTTCACGTAGACGGCGACGATCGGCGGTCAGCCATCCGAGGGCGAGCACCACTGCCGAGGTCAGCAAGGCCGGTGATGCGTCGACGAGGATCGCGTCGACGAGCACGACAGCGGTTCCGAGCCCGGCGATCACCTCGACAATCGGTGCGACGATCAGGCAGATCTCCTTCCAGATCGGGTCGTGGCGACTCGCGAGCGTGACAAGTTCGGCGGCCAGGAAGAACACAGCCAGACAAAACGCCCACACCACCGATTGCGACGACATCGCGGCCGCAGTCACCGCCGACGCCACCGCGAGGACAACAACGAGCCAGGCGCGGTCGAGGCTCGGACGCCACCGCGCCAGCATCCATGCGGCCAGTGTCGCCAGCACACCAGCGCCGATCATCTGCGCACGAGCGTCGGGGCCGAATCCGAGATCATGCACCGAGCCAGCGAGCTGGATCGGCCACGGTTGAAGCGCAGCGAAAGGCAGGAGCCCCGCGACCAGCGTCCACACCGTCGCGGAGCGCCCCTTGGGGGAAACGCCGAGGGTTTGCGCGAGAACACGAGCCTCTTCACCGTCGCTGAGCACGGTCGCCTGGGTCGCGATGATCGCGATCGCAACGAGCACAAGCGGCATCGAGAGCGAGGTGACCGCGGCGACACCGGCTGCGACGAGCACGACGGCGCCGCGCACCGCCCATTGCAAGACCGACGACTGGTCGATCCTGATGAGCGCGGACCACGACACTGCCGCGGTGAGCGACGTGAGCAGCAGGGCCTCTTGCCAGGTGCGTTCGGCCAGCACCGCCACGGCTGCCATGTCGAGCGGGATCAGCATCGCGCCCAAGTGAAAGAGGGACCGACCCGTGAGCGGGATGGACCGCTGCAGCCGCCGCCCGCCGCCGAGCAGTGCCAGGGTGATGGCAACGAGGCCGCCAAGCTTTGCGCTCTGCCCGATGTCTCCCCACCGCACCGCGGTCAGGACCGCCGCGGCGGCGAGGAGAAGCGATGCGCCCGTCGCGCCGACCCACAACGTGCCGGTCCGACTCGGATCAGCAGCCGTGGTCGGCGCGTCGGGTAGTGCAGTAGGCGGTGGTGATGGGGTGATGGTCGACGGCATGGTTTCACCATCGGGCTTCGACACGTCGGAGGGAATGACGGGACTCCCCCAAAGCAATCTGGGGGGATCCCTGGGTTCGCGATGTT
The DNA here is from genome assembly GCA_938015575.1 of uncultured Acidimicrobiales bacterium. Lineage (GTDB taxonomy): Bacteria > Actinomycetota > Acidimicrobiia > Acidimicrobiales > UBA10347 > UBA10347. The sequence continues at coordinate 6,571 of CALLPT010000278.1, read as the reverse complement.
GGCCTCACGTGGCATCCTCGACGCATGGCCCGCCCGCTCACACAGACCGATCGCAGCCTGTTTCAGGCGACGGCGGTGGTGCGCTGGCTCACGCTCGGCTGGGCCGGGTTCGGACTTGCGATCAGCACCGAACATCTCCGTCACGCAACGCCAGCCTGGGCCCTGATGGCGCTGGCGCTGGTCGTCACCGCCGGGCTCACCCTGTTCCTGAGCACCGATCCGCAGCGGCTGGTAAGCGCGCCCGCGATCATCGTCGAGCTGGCAACCGCGGGTCTCTTGCTGATCGGCGATGGCTACGTCTACACCGACGCTCGCCCCCAATCCCTCCCGTGGGCTTGGCCTGCAGCAGCGCTGATCGCGACCGGCGTCGCCTTTGGGCGTCGATGGGCGGTGGTTTCCGCCATCGGTCTTTCGCTGGCGAGCTTCTTCGGTGAAGGCCTCAACGATGGCGGCACCTCGAATTGGGGCGTCACCGCCTCTTCCAAAGCAGGGCTGTATGTGCTGACCGCCTTGATCAGCGGCTACGTCGCGCACCGGCTGCGACAAGCCGAGGTCGAGATCAGCGCGGCGCGTGCCCGCGAAGAAGTCGCCGTGCAACTCCACGACGGTGTGCTGCAGACGCTTGCGGTGATACAGCGGCGTTCGGACGATCCGGAACTCGTCGCGCTCGCGCACGATCAGGATCGCGACCTTCGCGATTTCTTGGCGGGCAGTCGGTCCGCCCAGCCAGGGCTGACCGCGAGTTTGCGAGAAGCGGCCGCCCTGTACGAGCGTCGCCACGGCACGCGCGCCGAGGTCATCATCGCCGATGACATCGTCGAGCCATCTGCCGAGGTCATCAACGCCGTCGCCGGCGCGGTCGGCGAAGCTTTGGCCAACGCCGGCAAGCACAGTGGCGCCGAACGTGTCGTCGTCTACGCCGAACCCGACGACGGCGCCGCTACGCCCACCGGTCTCTTCGTGTCGGTCAAGGACAACGGTGTCGGCTTCGAGGTCGACGCCGTCACTGAACGCATCGGCATGCGAGACTCAATTCGGTCCCGTATCGAGTCGATAGGAGGCCGAGTCGAGATTTCGAGCCGCCCAGGCCGAGGAACCGAGGTACGACTGTGGGCTCCCTAAAAGCTGTGCGGGTCGTCATCGCTGACGACCATCCGATCTGGCGCTCGGGCGTTCGCAACGACCTAGGCGACAACTTCGACATCGTTGGCGAAGCCGGCGATGGTGACGAGGCCGTTGCCGTCATTCGCGAGACCGAACCCGATCTCGTGCTGTGCGACCTCAACATGCCCAACGGCGGCGGCCTCAAGGTCGCCACCGAATGCGGCGACATGACCAGGGTCGTCATGCTCACCGTCTCGCAGGCCGAACGCGACCTGCTCGACGCTATCTCTGCCGGTGCGTGCGGCTACCTGCTCAAGTCGACCCCGCCCGATGAGCTTCGAACCGAGTTGTGGAAAGCGGCCCAGGGCGAACCGGTCTTCTCCCCTTCGCTCGCTGCCTTGGTGCTCACCGAATTCCGCCGGATGTCCAAGGCCGAAGCCCCTGGCGAAGCGCTGAGCGCCCGCGAGCGAGAGGTGCTACAGCACGTCGCCCGCGGCCACACCTACAAAGAGATCGGCGAAGAACTCTTCATCGCCGAGAAGACCGTCGAAAACCATGTGCGCAACATCTTGGCCAAATTGCATCTCAACCGAAAGAACGAGTTGATGCGCTACGCCATCGAGCACGGCATCGAATAGGTCAGGTCAGGCCAGGGCTGTCCGGGTCGCGTTCCAGGATCTCGAGCAGGGTCTCGCGAAGCTCGGCCTGCATCGCCGGGTCGGTCACCTTGACCCCTTCGAGGGTCTGAACATAGAACGCATCGACGACGTCGCCGCCGACGGTCTGCACCCGCGTCTGCTGCTGGTCCAGTCCCGCATCGACCAGGGCCTGGCTCAGCTCATACAACAAACCCAGACGGTCAGGCCCGGCGACCTCGATGACCGTCGACAAGTCCGAGACATCATTGTCGAAGTCAACCCGGATCGCTTCGATCGGATTCGGGGCTCGTACGACCCGACCGAGACGAGCACGAGCTCGAATCTCGAAGTGCGGACCCAGATCCTCGGTACTGGCGAGCACGTCTTCGACCTCGTCCACTACCCGTTGCCATTCGATCTCGGCATCTTCGCCATCGACATGCACGACGCGCACGACTTCCATCGCCTTGCCAGCTTCGATGTGGGTCTGGGCGCCGAGGATGTTGAGCCGGTTCAGCGCCATTGCACCCGCCACTCGAGCAAACACACCAGGACGGTCCTTGGTGATCACGACGAGGGTGTCACCATCACCCTGCACCAGATGGTCGTTCTCGTGAATCAGTGCCCGCTGCGCGGCATTGGGGAAGCTCGATTCGACTTCGCGGTCGCCGTCGGTGTGTAGCCAATCATCGGTGAGGCGCGTGAGTTCAGCGAGCAGGTGGGCTTTCCACCGGCTCCACGCCGAAGGCCCCGTCGCCAACGAATCGGCCTCGGTAAGCGCGGCGAGCAGATGCAAGAAGCTCGAGGTCCGGACTTGTTCGGCCACCGTCGCGATGGTGCCCGGGTCCTCGATGTCGCGACGGGTCGCGACATCGGGCAACAAGAGATGGTGCTCGCACAACCGCTTGAGCGTGTCGACGTCGTCGGGCGCGAACCCCATGTTCGCCCCGATCGTGTCGATGAGTTCGACGCCGACGTCGGTGTGGTCGCCGGGATAGCCCTTGCCGATGTCGTGCAGGAGCGCGCCGACGACGAGCAGGTCAGGCCGGTCGACCCGGTCGACGAAGTCCGATGCGATCGAGGCGGCTTCGAGCAGATGACGGTCGACGGTAAAGCGGTGGTACTGGTTGCGTTGGACCTTGCTGCGGGTCGGCTCCCATTCGGGCAGTAGCCGGGTGAACAAGCCGACATGATCGAGCGTCTCGATCACGGGGATCGCGTCGTCGCCCGTCAACAGAAGCCGAACGAAGAGCTCGCGGATCTCCGACCGCCACGGCGTCCGAATCGTCGGTCCGAGTTCGACCAGCACATCGAGCGAATCGCGGTCGATGCGAGCGCTGCTCTCGGCCGCCGCTACGGCGAGGCGAAGCATGAGGGCCGCGTCGTTGCCAACCGGCGCGGTGGGCGTGATGCACATGGCGCCGTCGATGCTGACGATGCCCTCGTCGACCTGCTTGGGTTTCTCGGCGCGGAACCGGAACCGTTTGATCTGGCGTTGGGCTCGTTCGAAGACGTCTTCGGCAATCCAGGTCACCGTCCGCGCCGAGGCCGCGATCTCGCTCATCATCGCATCGGCATCACCGATCCCCAGCGCGTCGGCCACGGCGTCTTGTTCTTCGAGAAACAAGCGATCGCCCTTGCGCCCCGTCGACCGATGCAGCTCCACCCGAGCGGCGAGCAGCACGTCGTTCGCCGCTCGCAGATCCCGGCGCTCCTGGTCCAGGATCGGGATGTCGGCCGCTTCGATCCACTCGACGGCGTTGATGTCGCGGAGACCGCCGGCGGAAACCTTCACGTCGGGTTCGAGCAGGAACGCGACCTCGCCGTTCGCGACGGCACGACCGCGACTGTCGTCGATGATTTGGGGAAGCCACTTGCGCCGTGAGCTACGCCACTCCCGCAACGACTGTTCTGACAGTTCGTCGGACAGCCGGGTATCACCGGCGAGGTGACGCAGTGTCAGCAGCGAGGTCGCCGTGTCGAGATCGGTCTTAGCCAGCTCGAGGCTCTCCCCGATCGTGCGCACCGAATGCCCGAGGGAGATGTGGGCGTCCCACACGGGAAACCACAGTCCCTCGGCAGCCGTCGAAAGGTCGGATTCAGTCCAGTTGTCGTGCAACAACATGACGTCGAGGTCGCTCTCCGGGCTGAGAGCCGAGCGGCCGTAACCCCCGATCGCAACCAGGCTGATCCCTCGTTGCGACCCGATCTCGGCTTCGAAGAGTGCCTGAAGCCACTCATCGACGCGACGGGCGTACGCCCGGCAGAACACCGTTCCGATCAGATCGGGATCGGCCAGCAGCGCGGCTCGATCGATCTCGGGCGTCTCACCGCTATCCGGGCTCATCGCGACAGGGTAGGCAGGCTTGTCATGGGGTCGGCCACGCTCGCTCGATCGCCCGCGGTAGTTCTTCGGCCCATTGAATGAGGTCGTGCCCGGCGACGCGTTCGGTGAAGTGGTAGCGCTCGGTCTGGGTCATCAAGAAGCCAGCCCACGCTTCGGTCGCCTGGAAAAACGCCCCCTCGAGCGTGCCCGCACACAGATGGACGAATGGATGGTCTGGGGACCACGTCTCGCGAAGATCGGGCGGCATGCCAGTCGAATACGCGAAGGCGTGACCGAACCGGTTCGGATGCGAGCGGGCGACCATCAGGGTGTGACCACCGCCGTCGCTGCAACCAAACACACCGCGCAACGCCGGATCCGCCGCGACGCCGAGCGTGTCCTCGGCCCACGACGCCAGCTCGTCGACGAAGAAGCGTTCATGGTTCACGAACCGCTGGTGGTCGAAGCCGGGCAGGTACTCGGCGGCCCGGAGGTTGCCGAGTACCGGATCGAACGCCGCCGAATGCGCGGCGACGATCACCACTCGTGGACAGCTACCGGATTCGATAGCGGCATCGAGGCGACGCAGGTACGGGGCAATCATGTTCCCATCGGTCGCATAGATCACGGGGATCGGTTCGCCGACCTCGTGGTTCGTCGGCCGATACACCGTTACTCGCCGGGGTTCACCGAGCGCTTCGGATTCGAGGGCGTGCTCAAAGCTTGTGCCGGCCAGTTCGTCATTCGTCGCCAGCTCCGCCGGAGCCGACGCACCGCGGAAGCGGCCATCGTGGGAACCCCGCGAGAAGTTCATCGGGCCCGCGCCGTCGACCGACTGAAACGTGTAGGTCAGCACCGCTTCGTCGAGACGCTCGACACGAACCTGTAGCACCTGGAGCCCGTCGCCGGCGGGCCACGACATCAACGAAAACGTCGGCGGCACGGCAAACGGCACCGGCGTCTCCTTGACCAGGGTCAGAATGTCCCCGTCAGCCCACGCGCTCCCGTCAACCGCCATGCGAGCGCGAAGTTCAGACGGCTCTGGCGCTGTCCAGACCCGGCAGAAGCGCTGGCCTTCAGGAAGCTCACCCGGCTTCGCTGCTCGCTCGCGCGCCAGGTCGAACGTTGCCTGCTCCATCCGCTCATGAAGCTCGGCCAACGACGGAACACCCAGCGCCGCTCGTTCCTCGTCGGTCACCCGTGGGTTCACCGGAGGTTGGACGACCTCGCCGTTCTGCTCCAGCATCACGGTGCCGTAGAGCTGCGGGCGGCCCGTGTAGAGCGCAATCTTGTCGCTGGCTTCGGCGTGAATGCGACCAGCCCCGTCGATGCCGCCTTCGTGTGCGAGCAACGAAAGTCGCGCCACATTGGGCAGGTCCGAAGGATCACCCGAGTTGGCCAGCAAGACCGCCGCGGCACCCGCCGATTCCGGCGCCCTCACCGATTCGAGCCCCGGGTGCTCACGAATCTCTTCGAGCAGGTCGAATCGATCGTTGCCTGCTGCGTTGAGCGCCGCTTCCAACAGGTCATCGAGCTCCGGTTGCGATCCCATCGTCACGATTCGACCCTACGTCAGAGACTGGGGCTCCCTTCACTCGCGAGCTCCTGGCCTCTCGTCTCGAAGGTCAGGCCCCTGTCTTGCCCCGCCATAGCGAGCCAAGCCAGAGGTCCGCATCCTCGGTGTAGCCCTTGCCCCCGTGTGGGTTCACCGTCAACTCCCCCATGACCGGGCCGTTGTCCGACGCGTAGAGATCTACCCGGACGAACATTCTCAACTGCCTTGCGAGGCGTTGCGAGATGTGCAGGAGATCATCGCAGAATGGCGGAATCGGCGGCGCATCCTTCGCATGGTCCTGGTACCTCTGCACCTTTCGATCGAGTGGAAGCCAGCGATCATTGAGGAACCAGTGACGATTGAGCTTTTGGCTCCTCAGACTGTTTCGCTCGACAACGTCGATATAGGCAGTACGCCGTCCAAAGTTGTAGAACTTGAAGTCGAGCGGGGCCCCACGTCGACCATCCCAGTTGCGCACCATTTCCTCGACCAGAAAGCCCTGCCCGATCAACGTTCCAAGCTCCTCGACCCTTGCAAGGATTTGGCTTCGAGTAACAGGCTCCTGCGTAGTGATGTCCCGTCCATCTTGAACAAGAAAGACGCCGTTCGATGACCAACCTTCCAGCGGCTTGAGGACAAAGCTGGAGGGCAGCTCATCCAGGGGAGGCAGAGCAGTGATGCTGTCGAGCGTCAGCAAGGTCTCCGGACTCCGCAATCCGTTCGACGCCGCAAATGCCTTGGTCGCCTCGCGGTCGAAGCACAACTTGGCATTTTCGCTCCAGCCAGAACGTTCCCAGAACGCCTTGCGAAGCATTATCTGCTCGCTGAACCTTGTCTCGCCATGGTGCTGCCCAAGGCGGATCCGATCCTTCAGTCTGAATCGCTGACCAGCGTGTCGGCTCAACATCCGTCGATCCTGTCAGACCAACGAGTGGCTCTCGCCTCATC
>CALLPT010000277.1 GCA_938015575.1 uncultured Acidimicrobiales bacterium | reverse complement strand
CCGGCATGGTTCCGGTGGTCGATGTACGCCTTCCTCGGCGTGCTGCTTCTCACGATCGTGCAAAGCATCAGCGACACCGAGCGCCTGACCCAGGTTGCGACGTCTCGCGAAATGCTGCGCTGGGCGGTCCCGATCTTCCTTGCCGGTCTCGGCGGCCTCTATTCCGAGCGTGCTGGTGTGGTCAACATCGGCCTCGAAGGCATGTTGATCCTCGGCATGTGGTTCGGCGCTTGGGGTTCGATCACCTACGGCGCCTGGTGGGGTCTACTCATCGGCGTGCTCGGCGGCGCGCTTGGCGGCCTGCTCCACGCCATCGCGACCGTCACGTTCAATGTGGACCACATCATCAGCGGCGTGGCCATCAACCTCCTTGCGCCTGCGGCGACCAGATACCTGTCCGAAGAGATCTGGGCGTCACCGACGACGTCTCCACGAACCAAGGCCGTCGGAGACTGGGATGCCCCGTTCCTTGCCGGAGGCACCATCAACGGCTGGGAATCGCCGGACTGGCTTCTGTACGTCGGCAAGTGCGGAACCAGCGGGATCTTCGGTGGCCGAGGTTGCCTCGACGCCGAAGGCGTGGCCCCGACCTGGCTGCTGTCCGACATTGCCGACCTGATGCGTGGTCTGTTGCGTGGCACGTCGCTCGTTGCCGTGATCGCCGTGATCCTCGTGCCGTTGACGGCGTGGATCATGTGGCGGACCAGCTTCGGGCTCCGCCTGCGTATCTGCGGCGAGTACCCCCAAGCCGGCGAGGCCCAGGGCATCGCGATCACCCGCTACAAGTACATCGCGGTGATCATTTCTGGCGGCCTCGCTGGACTCGGCGGTGCGTTCATCTCGACCGAACTATCGGGCCTGTTCCAAGGAGGAAACAGCGCCGGCCGAGGGTTCATCGGGCTCGCTGCCTTGATCTTCGGCAACTGGCGGCCCGGCGGCGTGCTCTTCGGCGCGCTGCTGTTCGGCTACGTCTTCGGCCTGGACCTCAAGGACCTCGACGGCACGGCCAGTCACGCGATGCTGCTCGTCAACACGATCGTCCTGGTCGGTGTCGGTATTTGGGCGATGGCTCGCCGCAAGACCGTCGATGCGGTGCTGGCGGGCTTGCTCGCTGTCGGTGCGTTCGGTTGGTACCTGGCCGCTGACACGGTGCCGGACTGGTGGAGCAACATCTTGCCGTACGTACTCGTGCTGTTGGTGCTGGTCTTCTTCAGCCAACGTTTGCGGATGCCCAAGGCCCTCGGCCAGCCCTACCGCAAAGGCGGCGGCTGACCGTAACGGTTAGGGAAGTGCGCTGAGCGCGGCGAACATCTGCGCCTGGAACGCCTCGGCGTCGGCCTCCCAGACAATGTCGGTCGCCGGGGCGTCGGGCTGCAGATGCGTCGGGAAGGTCGCGCCCCGAGCCTCGGCGCTACGGCCCACCGTCACGCCAATCGACTGTGTGCGGGTCGCAATGGTGTCATCGAGGGCGATTGCGACCGCCAACGGGTCCGGGAGCGAGAAAAACGGAATCCCCAGCTCCTGATGGCAAAACGCTTCGACGACACTGGTGATGTCGTGGGCGAACTGCCCAGCGGCCGTTCCCAGCTCCGCCATGGCCTTGCGCTGGTCCGGCGACACCAGCCCGGCCGTCATCGACACATTCCAGCCCACCATCACCCGCTCGCCCGGAGCGACAAAGACCCGTGCGGCGGCTTCGGGGTCGACCCACACATTGAACTCGGCCATGTCCGTGACATTGCCGACCATGTCGGGCGCACCGCCCATGACGACCGTACGGCGAAACCGGGTCAGCAGATCCGGGTCGATGGCGAGCGCGGCAGCGACGTTGGTGAGCGGCCCCAGGGTGATCAGGTCGTGCTCGCCATTGCTCTCCGCAGCGAGCCGGACCAGCGCCAGAACCGCATGCTCCGGCTGCGAGTCAATACCTGCATCGGGCAGGTGCACGTTGCCCAAACCATCGTCGCCGTGCACCTCGGTTGCCGTTTCGAGCGGGTACACGAGCGGGCGATCGCAGCCGACAAAAACCGGGATGTCCGGGCGACCGGCGATGCGCAGCGTCGTCTTCGCATTGCGGGTTGCCTGGTCCAGGGCCACATTGCCAGCAACGGTCGTCAAGGCCACGACCTCGGCATCGGGATGCGCGACTGCCATCAACAGCGCGATCGCATCGTCGCTGCCCGTATCGGTGTCAATGATCATCTTCGACATTGCCTGAAGTCTCCCAGACGAAACCCACCGCCACCTGGTATCAAAGGCACATGGTTCTGACCGAAGAACAAGTTGGCGAATTCATCGAGCAGGGCTTTTTGGTGCTGCCCGACTTCATCTCAGCCGGTCACCTCGGCGAGCTGCGGAAGCGGGCCGCCGAACTCGAAACCGAGTTACGGACAGCCAATCCCGATGACGTCACCGTGTTCTCAACGACTGACCAGTCACATGCCGATGACTCGTGGTTTCTGGAGTCTGGCGACAAGATCCGTGGCTTCTTCGAAGACAGTGGCGACCAGCTCAACAAAATCGGCCACGCCATGCACGACCTCGATCCGGTGTTCGACCGCTTCTGCCGCGAAACCGGATTTGCGCAGATCGCCCACCAGATCGGCATCGTCGACCCGGCCCTGGTGCAGTCGATGTACATCTTCAAACACCCGGGCGTCGGTGGCGAAGTCACGTGGCACACCGACCACACGTTCTTGTGGACCGAGCCGCGGTCGGTCGTCGGCTTCTGGGTCGCCGTCGACGAGGCCACAACCGAGAACGGATGCATGTGGGCGATCCCAGGCGGTCATCGGCTGCCGGTCAAATCCCGCTTCGTCCGCAACGGCGACTCGACCGCGACCGAGGTATTCGATCCAGACGAGTACCCGATCGACCAGGCCATCGCCCTGCCCGCGGCGCCCGGCACGCTGATCCTGCTCGACGGCGCGCTTCCGCACTGGAGCGACGCCAATCGCTCATCGCTGCCCCGCCAGGCCTTTACGCTCCACGTGGTGGACGGGGCCACCGAGTGGAGCGATCAGAATTGGCTGCAACGCAGCGAAGACATGCCGTTCCGAGGCTTCGCCGCGCGCTCCTAACCCGATCGCGGCGCGCATCGCCTAGCGTCGAGCCATGCCACGTGCTGAACGACCAGCAATGTCCGACTATGGCGTCGGGGCTGCCCCCGAAGGCCTTCTGCCCTGGTCCTGGGCCGAGGAACGGTTAGCAGCGTCTCGCAACTTCTGGCTCGTGACCGTCACCGGCGATGGACGCCCGCATGCGATGCCGATCTGGGGCGTCTGGATGCCCGAGCGCGAACGATTCGGGTTCTCCTGTGCACCGACCGCCCGAAAAGTTCGCAACTTGGCAGCAAACCCACGAGTCGTCGTGATGGGCGAGGACACCGTCAACGTCGTCTCGATCGAGGGCACCGCCGAACGTCTCGACGAACAAGGCGCGGACCGAATGGCCCGCGCCTGGTTCGCAAAGTACATCGATGAGCCCGGCTTCGACGACGAAGAGGCCGCCGTCGGGTTCGTGATGGCGGCCGCGGCGTACGAGGTCACCCCCGAGCGAGCATTCGGCCTGATCGAGGAACCCGATCAGTTCGCCGAGCGAGCGACACGCTGGGTCTGGGAATAGCGCAACCCTCGCTCACGCCCCCCTGAGCGCGACGGCTCAGTCGATTTCGACGACGGAACGGAGCACCTCGCCGCGTTCCATCTTGTGGAAGGCCTCTTCGACGTCTTCGAGCCCGATTGTCTCGCTGACGAACCCGTCGAGATTCAAACGTCCTTGCAAGTACAGGTCGATCAGCATTGGGAAGTCACGGCTGGGCAGGCAGTCGCCGTACCAGCTCGACTTGAGCGATCCGCCGCGACCGAATACCTCGATCAGCGGGAGTTCGATCTTCATGTCTGGCGTGGGTACGCCGACCAGCACCACCGTTCCTGCCAGGTCTCGGGCATAGAACGCTTGTTCATAGGTGGTCGGAAGTCCAACGGCCTCGATGACGACATCGGCGCCGTTGCCGTCGGTCAATTCGCGGATGCGTTCGACAACGTCTTCGGAACCCGCATTGATGGTGTGCGTCGCGCCGAATTCCTTTGCCCACTCGAGCTTCTGGTCGTCGAGGTCGACGGCGATGATCTTGCTCGCCCCGGCCAATTCGCTCCCGCAGACCGCGGCGTTGCCCACGCCGCCACAGCCGATCACGGCGACGGAATCGCCGCGTCCAACCCCACCGGTGTTGATCGCCGCACCGATGCCGGCCATCACGCCGCAACCCAGCAATCCTGCGGCCGCTGGCGACGCCGCTGGGTCCACCTTGGTGCACTGGCCCGCGGCAACCAGGGTCTTCTCGGCGAATGCGCCAATTCCGAGCGCCGGGCTCAGCTCAGTCCCATCAGCGAGCGTCATCTTCTGGGTGGCGTTGTGGGTGGCAAAGCAGTACTGCGGTTCGCCGCGGTTGCACGAACGGCAGTTGCCGCACACCGCTCGCCAGTTGAGGATGACGTAGTCGCCAGGCGCGACATCGGTGACATCGTCGCCGACCGCCTCGACGATCCCGGCGGCCTCGTGGCCGAGCAAGAATGGGAACTCGTCGTTGATGCCCCCCTCGCGATAGTGGAGGTCGGTGTGGCATACACCGCATGCTTGGACCTTGACGAGCGCTTCGCCCGGTCCCGGGTCGGGGACAATGATCGTTTCGATCGTGACCGGCTCTCCAACCGCTCGTGCGACCACGCCCTTGACTTCATGTGCCATCAGAAAATCTCGCCCTTCGTTTTTCGAACGGACGAGACAATAGCCGCCCGGCGAGGCGCGCCAGCGACGAACGACCGCCACAGGTGTCAGACACCATTACCCGTTACGCGGTTACGCGGTTGGAGGGTTAGTCGAGGTCGGTCAGGTAGAGCATCGGGTCGACGGCGTTGCGGCCATCGACCCAGACCTCGAAGTGGAGATGCGGCCCCGTGGACAGGCCGGTCGAACCAATGAAGCCGATCACGTCGCCTCGCTTGATCTCGTCGCCGACCTCGGCGCCGATCACGCTCATGTGGGCGTACAAGGTGAGCAGCCCGCTGCCATGGTCGAGCACGACGGTCTCGCCGTACCCGCCGAACGACGAAGCGATCTGGACGATGCCAGGAGCGGACGCATAGATCGGCTCACCGAAATTGGCGTCGAAATCGAGCCCGTTGTGGTTGCGCACGTAGCCCAGAATCGGATGCAGCCGCGGGCCATAACCCGACACGACGATGGCAGGGATGACCGGCTTTGCGAACAACCCGTCGAAGTTCTCGAACTCGGTGACCAGGAACTCGGACTCGGAGATGATGTCCGCAATCTCACGAGAGGCCTGGTCGAACACACCGAGCTCTTGCGCGAAGCGACCTTTCTCCTCGCGCAGCTCCGCGACCAGCTCGGCCTCTTCGTTACGACGCTCGACTTGCTCGGCTCGAACCCGCTCAGTGTCGGCGATGAGGGCCTCGAGCTCGTCATTGGCTTCGATCGCAGATTCGAGCGAGGCCTCGACCTCGGCCGCGGCCTCGTCGAGCTCCACACCGATCGCGACGGTCTGTGCCTCGAGGTCCCGGATGCGGTCGATGTTGTCGAGCTGCTCATCGAGCACCGCCTCGCCGTAGCTCTTCACCAAGCCGATCTCGGTAGGGTCCACCGCCGAAAGCAAGGCCGCCTCGACGGCTTGCTCGGTACCGCCGGTGACGTAGATGTCGACGGCCTCGAGCCGCAGGATGCGCAGCTCCCGTTGCAGCACCTTGCGCGACTCCAACAGGTCCTTTTCATTCTGGGCTCGCCGAGCGTCGGCGTCAGCGGCCGCTGCGGTGAACTCACGGACGTCGCGCTCGGCGGTAATCAGCCCGGCTTCGAGCTCGGCCAGCTGTTCTTCGACGGTGAGGTACTCGCTGGTCGTCTCGCGCAGCAGCTCCAACGCGTCAGCTTCGGCTCCGGCGGCGGCTTCGAAGTTGCCCAACCGGCGCAGGAACTCGACCCGAGTAACGCACTGGCCAGTCCCGGCGAGGTACGAGAACGCGTCGAGTTCGCGGTTCGTCGTGACGCCTTCTGGGACCTTGCCGAACGACACGCAAGGGTGTCGGGGATCGAGAAACTCGATGCATTCGCCAGATGCGTCGAGGCGATGCAGCCGTGGGCACAGATCGTCGCACGGGTCGAACCGTCGAGCGACGGGCGAAGCATCGTCTTCGGTTGCTTCGTCGTCTTCGTCACGAGTCGCGCAGTCGACCAGGCGCTGATTGGCTTCTTCGCATGCGTCGTCATCGTCGTCGCACGATGTCCGCGGATCCTCGCACGAACCGTCTGCGTCGGCGCCGGCCGCACGCTCCTCGGCGCACTCTTTGACCTGGGCCTGGCAGTACGAGTCGGCTGCATCGCACCGCACAATGACCTCGGTGACACCCTCGGCGCTCTCGACCGTTTCGACGACGAGGCAGCTGCCGCCGACCGGACGCGGGGAACCGTCAGGACACGACGAATCAGGAGCCACGCATCGTTTCCCGTCAACGCCGAGGAGCTCGCCTTCGGGGCAGCCGTCGCTCACACAGGTCAACAGATCAGCGGTGAGTACGGAACCTTCGGGGCACACAAACGTGCGCATACATTCGCCGTCGTCGCCGACGATCTCGTCGCGGCCACAACGCGGCGGATCGGCCACGCACGTGACGCCGTCGGCGCCCAGCGAGAAGCCATCCGCGCACCCCGCAGATTCGTCGCTCGACGGGATCGGCTCACACGCGGTGCCCAACGCGTTTGGTTGCTCTCCGTCGGGGCAGTTGCCCACGCCGGTCGGCGAAATGTCGACACAAACCAGACCGGCTGCGTCGAGCCGTTGACCGACCGGACAACCAGGACCGGTATCGGGAGCAGATTCGATGCAGAAGCCGACCGCGTCGAGCTCTTGGCCCGGTGGGCACGGATTGTTCGGATCTACAGGTGGCCCGAGGTCGAGCTCGCAGGTGACACCATCGGCGCTCAGGACCTGACCGTCAGGACAGGTGGTTCCCTGGGCCAGGGCTCGATCGGCAGAACCGACCGAGAAGAACGACACCGTCGCGAGCAACGCGAAGGCCACGAGGACCACCGCACTGCGACGAGACCGGTTCATGACCGACGACCGGCCTTAGACGTCGAGATACCGCGACAGGGCCACGGCAGAGGCTGCGGCGCCAATGAACACACCCAGCAACAGCATGGCGATCCAAATCGTCCATATGTCACCGGATGGGGCGCGCAAACCATCGAGCAGGTTGAGGCTCTCCTCGTCTCCGAGGCTGGACAGGAAGTTGTTCACTACTCGATACATCGGCAGCGTAAGCAATCCCGCAATGAGTCCCTGCAAAACACCTTCGACCATGAACGGCACACGGATGTACCAATTCGAGGCACCCACGAGGCGCATAACTTCGACTTCTCGACGACGAGAGAAGATCGTCGTCCGGATCGTGTTGTACACAAGCAACATGGCGGCCAACAGCAAGAAGGCGCCCAACACCAAGAACTGTCGGTTCAGATTGTCGCCGACGTTCTCGATCGCACGAATCGTGTCGATCGCCGCGACCACCTGGAACACGCCCGGTTCG
>CALLPT010000276.1 GCA_938015575.1 uncultured Acidimicrobiales bacterium | reverse complement strand
CTCTTCGACGGCGAACGGCACACACTCGATACCGATCAGCACGAAACCGGGACCGCAGTCGGGGACCTCGAACTCGACGCACTGGCCGTCGACATACACGGTGCCGGCGGGGCAATCATCTTGGCTCTGCGGGCCTTCGGGAACCTCGGGCAGCTCAGGTGCTTCGACGACCGGCGGCACGACCGGGACAACCGGGACGACCGGTGTCGGGTCAGGATCGACGGGGTTGGCATCGAACCCGATTGGCTCACACTCCAGACCGACGAGCACGAAACCAATGCCGCAGTCCGGCACCTCGAACTCGAGGCATTCGCCGTTGTGCTCGATCGTGCCGGGCGGACACTCATCGGTCGGCGGCACGAACTCGAGACATTCGCCTTCGTAGAAGACCATGCCGGCGGGACAATCGCCCGGCAGCGGCCGGACCCAGAGATCCTCGACCGGCTCCTCGGCCGGTGCATCGATCTCGAGCGGCGCGGGCGGAAGCTGCGCCGGCGACTCCTGAGGATCCTCGATCCGGGTGCTTCCGTTCGCCGCGGCCACCTGGCTCACCGCCACGGTGGCAAAGACGGCGACGACGAGGGCCATGATGGCGAGCAGGGCATGCAGCTTCGCTCGACCGGCAGTCCGATTGCGGCCGCTGTTGGCGGTTTGAGCGTTGGTGGGTTGAGCGGGGGTGGACTGAGTGCGAATGGTTTGACGAGTCATTTTGATTCCTTCGGGTTGAGTTGCGAGCGGTGCGCTCGCTGGTGATCACACTCTGAAGTGCCCGTCTTGCACGCCGCTTGCAGACCGCTTGCAGGTCCCTCGGCCCGCCTTTTGGCCGTTCTTGAGGCCCGATCGCGGGGTCGGTAGAGTCCAGTGGTGATGCGGGTGCAGCTGAGTGGGCAGGTCCGGGTCACCATCGACGGAAACGACGTCGCCCTCGGCTCCCAGAAGGCCCAGGCCGTACTCGTGGCGCTTGCGCTCGGCGGCGGACGACTCGTCACGGTCGAGCGGATCGTGGGCCTCGTGTGGGACGACGACCCGCCGCGCACCGCCGAGCAGACGCTGCAGTCCTATGTCACCCGACTCCGAGGCTCACTCGGCGCCGACACGATCGAACGCGTCGGCGGCGCATATCGCCTCAATGTGTCACCCGAACACGTCGATCTCGTCCACTTCGAACAGCTACTCGACGCCGGCGATGCGGCGGCTGCGTTGGATCTGTGGAACGGCCCGCCGCTCGCCGGACTCGAACCGTCGTCGGCCTTGGCGGCCGCCGTGGTCTCGGTCGCAGAACGCCACGTCGCCGCAACCGAAGAGCACCTCGAGGCGCGGATCGACCAAGGAAGCGCCGCCGACGTCATCGGGCGGCTCCGCGAGCTGACGAACGAACACCCCTATCGCGAGTCGCTGTGGGCGCTGCTGATGCGCGCCCTGTATCTGAGCGGACGCCAAGGCGACGCACTTCGGGCCTTTGGCGACGCCCGCACTCGACTGATTGACGACCTCGGCATCGAACCGGGCCCGTCGCTTCGTGAGCTCGAGTCCCAGATCCTGGCCCACGACAAGGCCCTGACCGCCGCCCCACCGACCACCGAGCCAGCCACCACCGAGCCAGCAGCCACCGAAGCCCCGAACATCGAAGCTCCGATGAGCCGAGCGAAAGCACTCGCCGGTCGAGACATCGAGCTGGGTGTGCTTCGCCAGCTCGCCGATCGCCACAGCGGGATCGCGTACGTCCGCGGCGATGCCGGCGCGGGCAAGTCGGTGCTGGTCGACTCCTTCCTGGGCGAGCTGGCGGCCAGCGGATGGCGCACGGCCAAAGGCGTGTGCATCAACGACGACGCGGGGCCTCCCCTGTGGGCGTGGCGCCAGGTGTTTCGCGAGCTCGGCCTCGACGAGTCGGCCATCACCGCGTCGTCAGAGATGAACCGCTTCGAGCTGTTCGACACCATGTTGCGGGCACTGCTGAGCGCCGCAAAGCACGGCCCCGTCGCCGTATGCATCGACGACGTGCACTGGTCCGGCATCGACACTCGCCGGTTCTTCTCCTACGTCGGCCACCAGTCGGCGCACCACAACCTGGTCATGATCGGCGCCGGGCGAAACGTGCCGGCCGAACTGTCCGGCCTGGACCTCGCCTGGGTCGACCTCTCCCCGCTCGACACTACGGCGATCGCCCAGATCGTCCACGACGAGACCGGGCTCACGTGCGACACCGTCGCCGCTCGACGCCTGCTCGACCGAACCGGCGGCAACCCGTTCTTCGTGACCGAGCTGGCGCGAGCCGCGGGGCGTTCGCAGTCGGTGCTCGACCCCGACGTCGACCTTCCTCAACATGTGCGAAGCGCGGTCGAGCAACGCCTGCAGGGCTTGTCGGCCGCGACGCTTCGCCTGCTCGGGTATGCCTCGCTCGTGCTCGTCGACAACTCGGTCGAGCTCATCGCCGCCGCGGCGAGCCTCGACGTCGAGGATGCTTCGGCTGCGCTCGAGCCGGCGTTCGAGGCTGGCGTGCTCATCCGCGACGGCAGCGGACTGGGTGGCTTTCAGTTCGACCATGCGATCACGCGCGAGACCGTCGAAGACGGGTTGAGCGCCGAGCTGAAGGCCCAGCATCACGCCGCGCTCGGTCATGCGGTCGACGCGCTCACACAGCGAACGGATGGGGCCACGAGCGCTCG
>CALLPT010000275.1 GCA_938015575.1 uncultured Acidimicrobiales bacterium | reverse complement strand
TCGAAGAATTTGTTGCCTGGCTCCGCAGTGTTCGTGGGCCGACGACGCTGATTCTCGAGACCGAACGGCCCGTACCGCTGGAGCATCGCCTGGCCGTTGGTGACCGAGAGGAACGCACCACGCACCTCGTTCCCTTGCTCGATGGGGCTCGTGTTTCCGACGAGGCGTACCGGTTCGCTCGAGCCGGTAAAGGATCGAATCGCGGGCAGCAGCGAAGCAGCGAGCGGAATCGACGTGGTGCCCGAAGGGAGCGGCCTCGACAGCGTTGGGTGCCGCCGCGCCGGACACGGCTGGTGCCGCGTCTACTCAACGAGGACCTCGGTCCACTCATCTGGTTCATCTTCTCTCGTGCCGGGTGTGACGAGGCGGTCGATCAGTGCCTCCAAGCCGGTCTTGGCTACACCAATCGAGTGGAACGCGCGCGACTTCGGGAGATCCTCGAGGACCGGACCCGGGATCTCGACGACGACTCGTGGTACGGCTTGGAACTGGATCGGTGGCAGCGAGCCTTCGAGGCAGGCATCGCGAGCCACCATGCCGGCCTGATCCCTGCGGTCAAAGAAGCGGTAGAGATCGCGTTTGCCGAGGGGCTGATCAGTGTCGTGTTCGCGACAGAAACGCTGGCGCTCGGCGTGAACCTGCCCGCCCGCACGGTCGTTCTGGAACGCCTCGTGAAGTACGACGGCGAAGACCACAAGCCGCTCACGCCGATGCAGTTCACGCAACTCACTGGGCGCGCCGGACGCCGAGGTCTTGATCAAGCGGGCACAGCAGTGAGCTGCTGGAATGCCCGCCTTGGGGTCAAGGAGATGGCGGCGCTTGCGGCCAGCAAAGAGTTTCCGCTCCGGTCGGCGTTCGCGCCGAACTACAACATGGTGGCCAACCTCATCAGGCGTTCCGATCAGGCGAACGCTCGGCGCTTTGTGGCCCGTTCCTTTGCGCAGTTTCAGGTCGACCAGTCGGTCGTCCAGGCCGATACGCGAAACCTGGATCTCGAACAACAGCTCGCACGGGCTCGACGTCAAGGTGAATGTGAGCGCGGCGACGTCGCGCTGTGGCTGCAAAACCAGCGAACGTCCCGTACCGCAGATGACGACGAACTCGGCCAGCTGCGACCGGGATCCGTGCTCGGCGCAGGCGGCGGGGCGATCGTCACCTCGCTGGCTCATCGCAAGGCGGGCATCATCGTCAAGGCCGTCACCCGCCATGGAGACGAGCGCACGATTCGTGCCGGCGACCTTGCTTCGCCGCTGTCGGTACTTGGTGTGGCACCACTACCCGCCGGCCACAGCCCCAGTGACCCCGAGACCATCGCGTGGGTTGCTCGAGAGCTCGATGAGCACTGGCGCATCGAGGAGCACGGCGTCGGAGGTTGCCCTCGCCTCGACGAGCACCTCAGCGCCCTTCGCGAGGCAGACATCATTGAGAACCGGCTGGCCAAGACTCGGTCTCGGCAAGTGCGCCGCTCCGGGCGGCTCGAGCGGCGTTTCGACGCGGTCGCCGAGATCCTGCACGAAACCGGCTTTGCCGACGGTTGGGAGCTGACCCCGAAGGGCGACCTGCTCACGGCGGTGCATGGCGAGACCGAGATCGTGTTGGCCGAAGCTCTGCACGATGGGCTCTTCACTTCGCTCGAGCCACCAGGGTTTGCCGCCGTCATCAGCGCGCTCGTGCATGAATCGCGTCGAGGTGACCCCGAGTCCTTCCGATGGCCTGGTCAACGAGTGAAGCGTGTGGTCTCCGAGGTCCGTCAGCGCGCCGGCGAGTTCCGTGCCCTCGAGCTACGTCGCCTCGACGACCACCTGACGCGCGAACCCGATCCTGCACTGGTGGGCGTGGTGCATGGCTGGGCGACGGGCAAGTCCCTCGACGAGGTCTTGCCAGAGACCATGACGGGTGGTGACTTCGTGCGCGGCATGCGTCAGGTCATCGACGTCTGTCGCCAGATCTCGCAGACAGACACCAGCGTGGCCGAACTGGCGAGCGAGGCGATCTTCTGCATCGATCATGGGGTCGTGCGAAGCCGCCGTGACCTTTTCCGCGACGAAGCACTCGCGGCCGACGAAGACGTCAACGAAGACGCCACCGATGCCGATTGAGAAGGGGCAGGAGTGGGGGAGTGCGGGCGCGCTTCCGGCCGACGCCGCCGCGGCGAACACGGACGCCGCGCTTGCTGTATTGCTGGCCAACGGCGCGACCCATGCCCGGCCGACCGGCGGGGATCTGGCCCGCACGCTCGGCGTTTCCGACGCGTCCCTGCGGCGTGAGACAGCGATGCTGTTGCCGATCGATGCGATCCACGTCAGCCTCGATGGCGTGTCGCATCGCTGTGTCGCCAATGTCGTGATCGGACATCCGCGGCGGCCCGACATTGTCGTCGCGAACGCCGCGTTTCTTGATGAGTGGAACGTTGCGCCACGTGCCCATCCCGGCGACGGCAAAGTCGACATCGTCACGTTCGATCTCGGGGTGGTCGATTGGTTCAAGGCACGCAAGCGCCTGCCCACGGGATCGCACGTGCCGCATCCCGATATCACCACCCGATCGGTCCCGCGCTGGGAGCGGACTTTTCCCCGCCCGGTCGCTGTGCGTCTTGACGGGATCGCGAGCGGGTGCGCCCGCCACATCGACGTCGTGGTCGATCCCGATGCCATCGTCGTCGGCGTATGAGCCCAACCCGGATCTGCCCCGAGGGGATGCCAGGTTCTGGTCGCCACCGCGAATAGGGTGATGCCCCTGTGAGCGCTTACATCGCCGAAGAATTCGACGACGACGAGGCCGACATCCTTCGGCGCTATTTCACGAACCTGGATCAGCCGGTGTTCGCGCTCGTGAACCTTCCCGAAGTCGTCAAGGGTGCGCTCTTCGCTCGCTACAGCCGGTCGGCGAAGTCGTTGCGACGGCTGTTTCTCGACGAGTTTGTCGGCGACCTCGATATCGAGGGCGATGTCACGATCGACGCGACGGTTGGACTCGAACGGGCCGAGGAGCTCTACACCCGGGTCTTCTTCGAGTACGGCGACGACTCGGTCGCCCAGCTCGGTGGGGTTCACTTGGCCTGTGAGCAGGCGTCGAACCTGTTGACCAAGGTGCTCGAATGGGGTCGGCTCATGTCGTACCTCGAGCAGAGCACCCGCTACATCGCGTACGACAGCCGGCTCGGGGGACGCTTCCGGTACTTCCGCCCGCCGGCCGTTCTCAAATCCGAGCTCGGCACTCGTTACGTCGCCGAGATGGACCGCATGTTCTCCGCGTACTCGGAACTGATTCCGACGATGACCGAGTTCTACCGCGAACAGACCCCGAAATCGCCGAGCGACAGCGACTTCATCTATCGCCAGGCAATCAAGGCCAAGGCACTTGACTCGATTCGAGGAATGTTGCCGGCGGCCTCGATATCAAACCTCGGGATCTACGGGACGGGCCAGGCCTACGAGGCCTTGTTGCTGCGCATGCGAGCGCACCCATTGCCCGAGGCTCGCTCCTATGCCGACCTGATGCTGATTGAACTTCGCAAGGTCATTCCCTCGTTTCTGCGCCGCGTGGACATCGAGGACCGGGGCGTGGCGACCAGCCGCTACATGGAGACGAACCACAACGCGGTCGCAGAACTCGCCGCTGGCATCTTTGGCGAGGCCGACGCTGAACCGGCCCCCATGGTGCGACTGCTCGACTTTGATCCAGACGGCGAGGCAAAGGTCGTCGCCGCGGCGCTGTATCCACACACCCCGCTACCCGAGGACCAGATCCTTCGACGCGTGCACGCCATGGGCGTCGAGGAACGACTCAGCATTCTCAAGGCCTACGCCGGGGATCGGGAAAATCGCCGCCATCGGCCGGGCCGGGCGCTGGAGCGTCCGTTCTATCGCTTTGACATCCTGGCCGACTACGGCGCGTTCCGAGATCTGCAACGCCATCGGATGATGACCGTCGACTGGCAGCGGCTCTGCCCCGAACACGGCTTCGAGCTTCCTGAGGCCGTCGAGGCGGCGGGGTACGCAGACACGTTTGTCGAGGGCATGGATCGGTCCGCGGACCTTCACGACACCTTGCTCGAGGCGTTTCCCGAAGAAGCCTCGTACGCGGTCGCCTTGGCGTACAAGCTTCGCTTCGTCATGGACATGAACGCACGCCAGGCAATGCACATGCTTGAGCTGCGCACATCGCCCCAGGGACACCCGGCGTATCGGGTCGTGTGCCAAGAGATGCACCGGCTGATTTCCGAAGAAGCAGGCCATCACGCGCTCGCGGAAATGATGCGCTTTGTTGACCATTCGGCCGAACAACCGCTGGAGCGACTCGATGCGGAACGACGCGCCGAGGCGAAGCGTCTAGGCCAGAGCGGCTGAAAAGCTGCTCATACGCGCTCGATGGTGCTACAACAACCGACGCGGGCTGTCTATAGTCCGCGAACAACGTGATCTGAATGGACGGTCGGAGTGTCTGACGACGAAGAAGAACTCGACGAGGAACTCGAAGACGAGGATCTCGATGATGCTGAAATCGCTGATCCTGATATCGACGCGGACGAACTTGAAGACGTCGATGTCGACGTCGATGATGAATTCGTCGCGGACGACTTCGACGACGACGACGATGATGATGACGACGACGATGACGTCAAGGCGGCCCCGGCCGCAAAGTCGTCGGACGACGACGACGAGGATGAGCCGGACCCCGATGACGTCGAAGAGGATCTCGACACGATTCTGCAGGACCGACTCGCCTCTGGCGACGATCTTGAAGAAGACGAGGATGACGACGACGAAGTCGTGGCACCCCCGATCGAGGCAACCGAAGGCGACAAGGTCGCGCCCAAGCGTGACGGGGAGTGGACCTGCACTGGCTGCTTCCTCATTGTGTCTACTCGCCAATTCGGTAAGCGAGAGTCTGCGACATGTCCATCGGGCCAGTCGGATTGCCCCTCGCTCGAGATGCTGTGAGTTCGGGATCGAGCGGCACCGACTCGCCCGAGCGCTCGCCGATTGAGCGGGCCCTCGACCTTGGCGTCTATGCGCCGCTTGGCTTCGCGCTCGAGTTCCGCCGCCTCGTTCCCGAACTGGCCGAAGCCGGCCGCCAACAAGTTGCTTTCAGCCGCTCGCTGGGCAAGGCGGCACTGTCGACGTTGAGCAAGGCCAGCGCTGCTCGATCGGCCTCGCCAGCCAGCTCGGGCCCTCCAGCCGCCCCCGCCGCTGCGAAAGCTTCCAGCGGAGTGATCGACGGTTACGACGGCCTCACGGCTCGCGAGGTCATAGCGTTGAGCCGTGCAGCCACGCCGGCACAACTTGCTTGGATGCTCGAACACGAGCGCGAGGGCAAGAAGCGCAAGACGGTGCTCAACGCGCTTGGGGCAACATGAGCTCGGGCCGACCGACGGGCGCTCGATGACCAGCTCGAGCCTTCTTGGAGCACGAGTAGCAACAGAGCAGGATCTTGACCTCCTCGAAGCACTGGCCGACGTAGCGCATGCCGAGGCGTACCCGACCCGAGGTGGTCGATTGCTGTTCGACCACGACTACGGCAACGAGGCCGCCTCTGACCGGCTCCAGCGAGCGCTGGCTAGCGCTACCGGCGGTTTGTGGGTCGGCGAGCTTGACGGCGTCCCCGTCGGCTATGCGTCGGCGGCAATCGTGGACAAGGGCAGCGTACGGGTCGCCATGATCGACACGCTGTTCGTACATCCCGATGCCCGCGGCGTCGGTGTCGCCGCGGCGATGCTCGAAGCCGTGCGCGCCTGGGCTGTCGAAGCCCAAGCCGAGGCCCTGGAGTCCCAAGTGCTGCCGGGAAACCGCGACGCGA
This sequence comes from uncultured Acidimicrobiales bacterium, assembly GCA_938015575.1. Taxonomy (GTDB): domain Bacteria; phylum Actinomycetota; class Acidimicrobiia; order Acidimicrobiales; family UBA10347; genus UBA10347. Next base: position 347 of record CALLPT010000275.1, on the reverse strand, counting down.
AGAACTTCTTCGAACGCACTGGCATGATCACCCGCCAGATGCGAGTCAGCATGGAGTTGGGCGAGAGCTAGGACCAAGTCCCCGGACGCGGTGTATGAGTGGGTGACCCACTGGGTGGGCCCCGCGCCGGCGGGTGTTCCAGCGTTTGCTAGTCGTTGCGACGGCCGCGCTTGCGTCGTGGCGGTCGTGGTTCGACGCCAAACGCACTGGCTACGCCCGGCACGAGGTGCGCAAGACGATCGACCGTGTCGAGCAGGTCGTCGTCGGCGTCGCTCGGGATCGCCTCGGGCCGAATGAGGCGGCGCACCGGTGAGCCGGCGAGGGCTTCGATGACCACGGTCCAACGA
>CALLPT010000274.1 GCA_938015575.1 uncultured Acidimicrobiales bacterium | reverse complement strand
CTTCTCATTGGCCCAACTCGCCAAGAAGTGCCAGTGCTCGTCCCTGGCCCCACAAGGAGTTGCCTCCAAGGTGTCTGACCCATCTGTGAAAGTCGCGGTCAATGAGCTGCATACGACCCACATCCTGATGATGATGCCACGTAAACCCCGGAGGAGAGCCGTTCAGCTCAGACAGCGACGCCTCATTCGTCACCCAGTCAAACAGCGAGACGGTCGTGCCATCCTCCTTGGTGACTTGCACCTGACGGGCCCACGCCGCGTTGTCAGAATCTACCGCTCGCAGGTTCGCCCGCAAGAAGTCGTTTCCCGTGGGCTGGAGGATCTGGCCCTGTCGGAAGAAGATCTCCCCAAAGAAAGGGCTGGAGCCATCAGCCATCACCGTTTGCGAGTCGCTGAAGTCCGGGTACCGGAACTGGCCATAGAACACATCCCCAAGCACCATCCCGTCCTTCGTCACCACATCGGTCACAGTATTCGCTGCGACGTTACCGTTGGCGAGCGTGTTGGCGGAGCTGCCAAAGAGTCTGTTTGCTCGTGGGACTTGTGGTGGATTCGGATACGTCACCGAAGCCCGCCCGACTGTGTAGTCGTCCAGATTGCGAACCGGATCCCACGTGACGCCACTCGGGAACTGGTTGACCGAGCGCAGTGCGCGGTCTCGAAACGCCGGGTGCATGCCGTTGAGAAGATGCGCACGTTCGAGCACCGCAGGCAGGTCGACACGAGCGGCAAGTGCTTCGACGACGTCGTCGCTTAGCGATGCGAACCCCAAGTTCATGGCCGCGGTGTCGATGACATCGAGGAAGTTCTCGTCGGCCTTGGACGCCGCGACCAGCCAATCTTCGGTCACGTCCAGCGCGCGGTAATCGGCGGTGTCGATGGTGGCGAAGAGCGCGAGCGAATCTGGTACCGCAACTCCGGCTGGGCTCCTAGGCGACGTAGTGGTTGGACAACGACTCACCCGCCCGCCAGCGGCCAAAGTTCTCGACCAGCAGGTTCCACGTGTTCTCGGGATAGCGCTCGACCGACACTGCCGAGTGCGGCGACAAATACATGTTCGGGGCATCCCAAAGCGGGCTGTCCTCGGGTACCGGTTCGAGCCGAGTGACATCGAGCAACGCCGCGCCCACCTGGCCTGACTCTAGCGCCACGATCAGGTCCTCTTCGACAACATGAGGACCACGCCCCACATTCTGAAACAACACACCAGGCTTCATCGCCGCGAACGTCGACGCGTTGTAGAGGCCGACCGTCGCCTCTGACGCCGGCAGGCAGCTCAGGATCGCGTCGGCCCGGGGAAGCAATTCGGCCAGCTCCGACGCGGGCCGCAGCTCGTCGACGAAATCCTCGGCATCACCCGGCTTCGCCGACCGGCGCACCGCAATCACGTACATATCGAACGCCTTGGCCTTGCGAGCCACCGCACGCCCGATCGCACCATGGCCCACGATCAACAAGGTGCGACCCGTCAACTCGGACCCGTACTGCTGTATCCACTCACGCGCACGCTGCTGCTCGTCAAAGGCGCGCAGGTGCTTCCAGACCTGCAAGAAACGAGCGAACGCGAACTCGGCAATCGAGTTCGCCGCAAGACCGGCACCGCTTGTAACCGTCACGCCCCGGCCAACCAGACCATCGGCGTCGAGATGATCAAGACCAGCCGAAGCCGCCTGCACCCATCGCAGATTCGGCAACAAAGAAGCGTGATCGTCCGGAGTGTCGATCGTTACCAGCACGTCGGCTTCGGCCCACACCGCGCGAACCTCGGCCGAGATCTCAGGCACGGCCAGTTCAACCTCGAGGCGACCGCCGGTCTTGCCCTTCTCAGCCCGAACCTCCATCGACTCTTGGTACGGCGTGAAGACCACCCGCGCCGAAGGATCGATCTCGCGCAGCCGTCGCTCGACCGAATCGTCAGGCGGGAACGGCAAGGTGACGGCGATCGTGGTCATCGCCACCGACGCTAGCGACCCAACAGCGGCCCGCTAGCGACCACTCACTTCTCCCAGTGCGGAACCCAGTCGCCCTCGAGCCGGTACGACAAGTTCGCATCGTCCTCGATCCGCTTGGCCACGTGAAGCTCGCCCTTTTCGGGGCCGTAGCGCTCCGCGGCCCGCGCAAACGTGCGATGGGCACTCTCGGTCATCGGCAAGTCGGTGCCGACGTTTTGTGCAAGCTCGGCCGTGAGGCCCAGATCCTTGAGACACAGCTCAAGGGTGAACGACGGGTCGTAGTGACCAGCAAAAATCGACGGCGCGTCGTGGCGAGCCACGAAGCTGTCGCCAACCGATTCCTTGATCGCGTACCAAAGTGTTTCGAGCGAAACGCCATTGGCCATACCAAGCGCGAAACCTTCACCAAGTGCAGCCGCATGAATGAACCACAACTGGTTCGTCACCAGCTTGACAACATTGCCGGTACCAAGTGGCCCGCAGCGAATCGTGAGCCCCAAGTGCTCAAGCACGGGTCGAACCCGGTCAAGTGCAGCACTGAAGCCGCCGAGAAAAAGTGTGAGGTTGCCGGTCCGTGCGCCATCGACCGCGCCCGTCACGGGAGCGTCGACCACCATCACGCCGGCCGGCGCTGCATCGGCCAGACTCCGAAGCAAGTCGCCCCGATTCGTCGTCATGTCCACCCAGATCGAACCAGGACGCAAATACTGCAGCGCACCTGCTTCGCCGCTCATCACCGCCATCACATGGTCGGGGCGAGGCAGCGACGTACAAAGAATGTCACACGACGCTGCCACCTGGGCACCGGACTCGGCCGGGAACCCGCCATCATTTGCGACATCGTCGAGCGCGTCTTGGTCGATGTCGAAACACACGACCTGGTAGCCCGCCAGAATCAGTCGTTTGGCCATCGGCGAGCCCATATTGCCCAAGCCGATGAACCCGATCACGGGCTGCTCATCGACCTCGGAGGCTTCGCCTTCGACCTCGTTGTTGTCTTCGCTCACCGCTGGTTCTCCAAGCTCGTTGCGCATCACCATCTAGGTCACGCGAACGGACGTTACAAGGCTTCCTTCGGCCTGTTCTTCGGTCTGCCAAGGGTAATGGCCATAATCACATGGACGGCCCGCGCCACTGCTCTAGCGTGCGTTGGTGGCTCATGCAGTCGAGGCGGTCGACCTCTCCAAGCAGTTCGGCGATTTCGTGGCCGTAAACGGCATCGATTTCGAGGTCCGGGCCGGCGAAACGTTCTCGCTTCTCGGACCCAACGGCGCCGGAAAAAGCTCGACGATGAAGATGGTCAGCTCGGTGTCGCCCATCACCAGCGGCACGCTAAGCGTGCTCGGCATGGACCCTTCCGTCGACGGTCCGGCGATCCGCGCCCGGCTCGGGGTCGTACCCCAAGAAGACATTCTGGACATGGAACTCACCTGCCGCGAGAACCTCCAGATCTACCTGCGCTACTTCGGCGTCCCCTGGTCCAAAACGCGAGCCAAAGCCGACGAAGTACTCGACTTCGTCCAACTCAGCGACCGCGCCGACAGCAAAGTCGAGCCATTGTCGGGCGGCATGAAACGACGACTGACGATCGCCCGCGGCCTGGTGAACGACCCCGAAATGGTGCTGCTCGATGAGCCGACCACCGGGTTGGACCCCCAAGCCCGGCATCTACTCTGGGAACGCCTGTACCGACTCAAGGAACAGGGCGTCACCCTGCTGCTCACCACGCATTACATGGACGAGGCCGAGCAGCTCTCCGATCGACTGGTGATCATGGACCACGGCAAGATCGTCGCCACCGGCTCACCCGCCGGGCTAATCAGCGAACATGTGACCCGCGAAGTCGTCGAGCTACGCATGGGCGACGACCCCGGCGAGCTCATACCGGTCGCGGCCCAGGCTGGATTGCGCGTCGACACGCTTCCCGACCGCCACCTGCTCTACGCGGACGACAGCGACGCCGCCATTGCGCTGCTTCGGGACCGCGGCGTCCACCCCATCGGCACCTATGTGCGCCGCTCCTCGCTCGAAGACGTATTCCTGACCCTGACCGGCAGACAGCTCATCGAATGAGCGCCGTTACCGCAACCGGCACCGTCATCTGGCACCAGCTGCTCCGGACCCGGCGCACCTGGTGGTCCGTGATCGTTTCCGGCATCGTGCAACCAACCATGTTCCTGCTCGCCATCGGCGCAGGCATTGGTTCCCAAATCGACGACGTCGAACTCGCTCGACTCGGCGCCGATTCCTACTTTGCGTGGATCGGCCCCGGCATCCTCGCCGTGTCCGCAATGCAGGTCGCCTCGACCGAGGCACTGTGGCCGACCATGGGCATGCTCCGATGGCAAGGCACCTATCGAGCGGTACTTCGCTCCCCCATCGGCGTGGGCACACTCGGGGTCGCCCACGCACTCTGGCTCTCCGTGCGTGCCGTCGTGACCGCCACCTGTTTCCTGGTGGTGCTCGCCTTAGCCGGCGTCGCCACCAGCCCATGGGCACTCGCCCTGCCGCTGCTTGGCGGACTCATCGGCCTGGCTCACGGTGCACCAATCGCCGCCTACACCGCCAGCCTCGAGAACGAGAGTTCGTTCTCGATCCTCAGCCGGGTCGTCATCTTTCCGCTCTTCATCTTTTCGGGCGCGTTCTTCCCCGTCGACGAGATGCCGTCCGCATTTGCCATCGGCGCCCGTTGCACCCCGACCTGGCACGGGGTCCAAGCAGCACGGCATCTGACCACCGGAAACCTGAGCGCCCACACCGCAGGACACGTCGGGCTCCTCGCCGTGCTTGCGCTCGTCGGCACCCTGCTCGTGCACCGCTCGTTCCGCCGAAACGTCGATCCATGACCGGCACCCGATTCCTGCGGCCCATGCCGCCCGTCGAACGAAACCTGCTGTCGTGGAAGCGTCAGTGGTGGGTCATCTTGTCCGGCATCTTCGAACCCATCTTCTACCTGCTCGGCATGGGCCTCGGCCTAGGCGGGCTCGTCGGCGTCATCGAGCTCCAAGGCCAAGTCGTCGAATACTCCACCTTTGTGGCGGCCGGGCTGCTCGCGTCGTCGGCGATGAACGGCGTGATTTTCGAAACGACCTACAACTTCTTCTTCAAGCTGCGAGAAGCCAAGGTGTTCGACGCCATGCTCAACGCGCCGATGCGCATGGCCGACGTCATCGCCGGCGAAGTCCTCTGGGCCGTGAGCCGCGGCGCGATCTATGCCGGGATCTTCCTGCTGATCTCGCTCGCGTTCGGGGCGATCGGCTCGTGGTGGGCATTGCTATCGCTCCCGGCCGCAATCCTGATCGCCTTGACGTTCGCCGCGATGGGCGCCTATGGCACGACCTATGTGCGCAGCTGGCAGGACTTCGACATGATCGGCTTGTTCATCTTGCCGATGACGATGGGGTCGACGACGTTCTTCCCGCTCTCGGTCTACCCCGACTGGGCCCACCCGCTCGTGCAGGCGACCCCGCTCTACAACGGGGTCGCGCTGGTGCGCGACCTCAACACCGGCCTGGTCGGCTGGCACGACGTCGGCCACGTCATCTACCTGCTGGCCGCGGGCGTGCTGTTCGGTGTCTTGACCAGCCGACGACTCGACCGGCTCCTGCGGGCGTAACCAACCCGCTGCCTCAGACCGTTGCGCTTCTCTGACACCCGCAACCTTGTGCTGCGCTTCTCTGACACCCGCAACCTGTCGGGCTGGCGGTCGGCGGTGTTAGTCCCGGGGGCGTCGGATCCAGGGCGAGGTTTCGCTGATGTCCTCGACCGGTGCATCCGCGTCGGCCCAGCCCTTGAAACCCGGTTCGAGATGGGCGACGTTGGTGAAGCCAAGGTCCTGAATGGCCTTGGCCGCAATCGCCGAACGCCAACCCGCCGCGCAATGCAGCACGTAGCGGCCGTCGAAGTCGCTGTACTTCTCGTCGTGATACGGGCTCTCCGGATCAAACCAGAACTCGAGCATGCCCCGAGGCGCCGACACCGAACCAGGAATGACACCGAGCTTGATGCGCTCGCGCATGTCCCGGATGTCGATGACCAGACAGGTCCCCGCTTCCATCTCGGCCTGCAGCTGCTCGACGGTGAGTTCTTCGATCTCGGCGCGAGCATCGGCGACGACATCATGGACAGTCCTGCGAGTCATAGCTCGACGCTAGATGGCGCACTGGGGTCCGAGGAAGCCGGGGCACTACGTTCGAGCAGTGTCTGATCAGCTGACGGCCGCCAGCGGCGCTTCCAAGAGCGCGTTTCGCGCCCGCCATTTCGGACTCGTTTGGTTCAGCGGGCTGATCTGGCACATGTGCCGCTGGGGTGTCGCATTCCTCGGCACGTTCTTGATCAACGACCTGACCGGTTCGCCTCGCTTGGTGCAGCTCGCCGGCACGGTGCTGTACGCGCCCCTCCTCGTCGGCGGTGTCATCGGCGGCGTGATCTCGGACCGGCTCGACCGGCTGACGACCGTCCGCTCGCAGATGCTGCTCATCGTGCCGCTCGCGACCGTCATCGGACTGCTGGTGCGGGCCGACCGCATCGAAGTGTGGATGATCTACTGCTTCATGTTCATCGTCGGACTGGGCTGGGTCAGCGACATGACCAGCCGGCGAGCACTCGTGTTCGACCTGGTCGGCGAGGACCGGCTCGACAACGCCATGGCGATGGAAGCGCTCAGCTTGTCGCTCGGCATGGCGCTCGGCGCGCTCGTCGGTGGCTACGCCGTCGATGCCGTCGGCGTCGGCTCGTCGTACCTGGTGATCGCTGGGCTTTCGGTCGTGGGCTTCATCGCCCTGATCCCGGTGCGGTCACCGGAACGCAAGCAGGTGACTCGGCGCTCGACCCCGGCTCAGGACCTACGTGACGGCTTGGCCATGGCTCGGCGCAACACCAGCCTGCTGAGCATCCTCGGCATGACGGTGATCGCGAACTTCTTCCTGTTCAACTACTTCCCCATCATCCCGGCTCGTGGCGACGACCTCGACGCCGGACCGTTCCTGGTCGGGCTGCTCGCCGCTGGCACCGGCATCGGCATGATGACAGGAAGCCTGCTGTTCGCCCGGCTCGACCTGCGACCCCGAGGCAAGATCTATGTCGGCGGCATCGTCTTCGGCATGGTGATGTTGGTGCCATTCGCGCTCGTCGGCACCTATCCGCTGGCGCTGGCGGCGATCATCGTGTCGGGCATCGGGTCCGGGCTGTTCGGCGCCACCCAATCCACCCTCGTGATGCATGCGGTCACCGAAGACATGCGCGGACGGGCCCTCGGACTGATGTCGATGGCGATCGGTGCGCTTCCGCTCGGCATGTACGTGCTCGGCGAAATCGCCGAGCAGATCGGCGTGTCCGCCGCCATCGTCACGAGCGCTGTCGCCGGGTTGGTCGCACTCGCCCTGTGGCGCCACCGCCGCCCCGAAGTCTGGAACATGCCCTAACCCACACGCGACTGCGGTGCCTGACACCCGCGGCTCCGGTGCCTCCCAGGGCGCGGGCTGGATCGCGGCGTTGGTTGTCGGATTGGGGAGGTGGTCTAGGTTCGGAGGATGCAGACGCGCCGTCTTGGCCGCACCGGCCACCAGTCCAGCCTTGCGATTCTCGGAGGAGCGGCTTTCGCAGCTTCAACCCCGGCCGATGCCGAGGCCCACCTCCACATGGCACTCGACAAGGGCGTCAACCACCTCGACATTGCGCCGCGCTACGGCGATGCAGAACTCGCAGTTGGGCCTCACATCCCGGCCGTGCGAGACCGACTCTTCCTCGGATGCAAGACAGCCGAACGTGACCGCGACGGCTCACAGCGCGAGCTCGAACGCACCATGGAACGTTTCGGCGTCGACCAGCTCGATCTGTACCAAGCGCACGCGATCACCGACCTCGACGAACTCGACCGCGCCTCCGAGGCATTCGAGACGATCACCGAGGCCCGAGACCAAGGCGTCACCCGGTTTGCCGGCGTGACCGGCCACGACCTCGGCGCCCCCAAGGCGCACCTCGAAGCATGCAAGCGCTACGACCTGGACACGGTCATGTTCCCGATCTACCCCCGGGTCTGGGCCGATCCCGTGTATCGGGCCGATGCCGAAGCCCTGCTCGACCATTGCCAAGCGAACGACATTGGTGTCCAGATCATCAAGTCGATCGCACGTCGCCCGTGGGGTGAGACTGCGCCATTCCATCGCTGCTGGTATGAGCCGTGGACCGACGACGACCCGATCGCTCGAGGCGTCGGCTTCGCACTGTCGACACCGGGCGTGACCGGGATCTGCACGGTCGGCGACTTGGAGCTGCTTCCACGGGTGCTCGACATCGTCGCCGCCTATGAGCCGTGGGGCGAGGCGAGGCGGGCCGAAGCCATCGGTTCGATGGATGCCGAGCCGATCATCTTCCCCCTCGCCGACCACTTCCGACGCGACGCCTAAGACGCGTTGTCGTCCAGCGCTGGGTAGGGCCGGGCTCGGTGGGCCGGGCTCGGTGGGCCGGGCTGGGTGAGGCCGGGCGTGGTGGGCCGGGCTGGGTGAGGCCGGGCTGGGTGAGGCCGGGCGAGACTGTCACACCCTCGTGTCATGGTTGATGCATGGCAGCGGTGTTCGATCTCGATGCGGGGGCACGGGTTCGTGCTGCGCGTTTGATCGATGTTGGTCTCGACGCGGTGGCGTCGGCGATTTCGACGTTGCCGGCCAAAGATGCGGTTGCTGAGTTGAGCCGTGCGCAGCGGCGGCTGGCTGGTTTGGAAGCTGACTTGTTGGCGGCGCATGTGCGGGCTGATGGCACGACCGGCGATGCAGAGAAGTTATTGGGCGACGGGCGTATGTCGCGTCGCGAGACGCGGCGGCGATCGCGCCGGGCCAAGTCCAATGCGAGCTCCGGCGGCAAGATTGGTGAGGGGTTGGCGTCGGGCGACTTGTCCGAGGAACAGGCCGATTTGTTGGCCGAGGCCGACGAGAAATCCGATGGGGCCGCCTCGGTAGACGAGGATCTGTTTGGCGCGATTTCGGCTGCTGATCCCGATGCGGGTCGCGTGATCCGTGATGAGTGGTTGGCGAAGCGTCAGACCAAAGATGGTGTTGAGACCGAGCATCGGCGTCAGCGGGCATTGCGGCGCATGCAGTCGTATCTGTCGAAGAAGCACGGCCTTGGCGTGATCTCGCTCGAAGGTGACTCCGTTGCGCAGCGGCGCATGCTCGAAGCGATCCGGGCGCGGGCCGACGAGATGTATCGGCGAGATGGCGGCCGTGACCTTGCGTCGGGTGCGCATCCTCGCACTCGCGCCCAGCGCGAGTTTGATGCGGCGATGGAGCTGCTGTGCGGATTGACGGTGTCGCCTGATGGATCGACGGCGCCCGTCCCCAACGACGGGTCGGCTGGTGTAGCTCGCCCCGCAAACCAGCCTCGGATCGTGGTCGGGCTAACCGTCGACAAGCTATGTGGCCGCGACCCGGCTGCTTTAGCGACCCAGATCGGGCTCGGGTTGATTCCTGATTCGGTGCTGGCCGACTACGCCGGCCACGCCGAGATCGTGGCGGCGCTGTTCGACACCTCGGGCGAACAGCTGTGGCAAGCGCGACTCAAGCGTCACGCCACGGGTGCTCAGCGGATTGCGTTGATCATGCGTGACCGCGGGTGCGTGCGCTGCGGCGCCTCCCATACCGAGTGCGAAGCGCACCATGTGATGCCGTGGCACGCTCCCGGCAAGGG